>JANYLN010000324.1 GCA_025357795.1 Planctomycetota bacterium | reverse complement strand
CCAAGGGCGACTGGTCCCCCCTCGGCAAACGACCGCGACCGTCGCGGCGATCGCGAACAATCCAACGACTGACCGCATGCTGCCGGCCAACCTGGAAACACAAGAGGTGCAGGCAGACGATCGCCTGCACCTGTTCATTCTCACTTGATCCGCGGATCACTACGCCGGACTCGTTCCGCCCAGCCCGCCCAAAGCCGTTCCCGATGGCGGCAGATGACTCGCCATCTCCGCCAGCCGGTATTCCAGCCGAAGCGCGTGCTTCTGTGCATGGTAGTCAGCCGCGGCGATGCGCTTCCACAGGTTGATGCTGGAGGTCAGTACGAGCACGGCCAGGGCGAAGATCGCAAAGAAAGAGGCGTCTGGCTGGCGAGGGTCCGCCATTCCGTACACAAAGGCGAGGAATACCATGGCCAAGCCGATGGCGGGGAGCAGCTTGCCAGCGGCAATCTGTACGCGCGCATTGACGCGGCCTCGGACCAGGATGTGCAACACAAAGCTGCCGGTGACGACCGATAGCCCAAAGCACAGGGCGATGCCCCACAGGAGAGGGCCTCGCAGCGGAGCAACCCGCAGGTTATAGCCGAAGAGCGCGGCCAGGATAATATCGCCTGCCAGGGACAGGACCCAGTAGGTACGCGCTCCCCTGGTAGGCTTGCCGTCGACGATATCGCGCATCTGCTGTTCGAATCGCTGACGCATGACGGGGCTGAGGGGTTCCAGGCCCAGGAGCGTGTCGCGGATCGGTGTTTCGCTGTTCATCGCACATTCTCCTTTTCCAATGTTTCACGCAGCGCCTGTTTCGCGTAATGCAGGTGCGACTTGATCGTGCCGACAGGAACGTCCAGCACCCTGGCGATATCGTCCAGGGACAGGTCCTGCAGGAAGAAGAGCGTCAGGACCTCGCGGTGCGCCAGCGCCAGGCAGTTCAGGGCGCAGAGCGCCGCCTCGGCCTGTTCCGCCCGGATGGTCGGCGGCTCACACGGGTTCTCCATGGGCGGATCCACGGCTGACAGCAGTGCCGCGTCAGCCTTGTGCTTCCGCAGGTACATCAACGCCGCACTCCGGGCCGTTCGGTACACGAACGCCGGGAACGCCCGTCCGTCGCGGACGGTCCGGATGGACCGGCACACTTGCAGCCACGTCTCCTGCAGCAAATCCCAGGCGTCCGCCTCCGATCCTGCCAGCTGGCGCAGGTAGTACACCAGCGGCCGTTCGAACATGAGCACCAGTTCGGTCATGGCCCGATTCTCGCTGCGTTTGGCGCCCAGGGTCAGCAGTTCGCAGCGGATCTGTTCCTTGCTTGGGAGTATACTTGTCTCCTGCACAACCCGTAGTAAGGATGCTCGAACGGCACCGCAGGTTCAACCCGGGCGCAGAAACAGGGCAGCAGGTGTGTTGGTTGAACAGGCGAACCGCCGAGCCTTCGACGGCTATTCCTATGCAAAAAACAGATCAAGACTGGGTGCGGGGATGTGGCTCCGGTCATTCCAAATCAAGATGAACCTTGATGGCCTGTCCCACTCGCTGCATCGCCTCCTGCGTGAGGACGCCAATCCTCCTGGTGAGGCGGGACTTGCTGACCGCGGCCAATTGGTCCGCGATCGCCTTGCTCTGTTTGCCCTTTATCCTTACGAGTGTTTCGCTGGGATAGACATGAGCGACATTGCTGGTAAGGGGAACAACCTGGACCCGGTTGAGGAACTTGTTGGCGGCGTCGTTGCTGACGATCACGGCGGGGCGCACCTTCTTGATCTCCCCGCCTTTGGAAGGCCCGAAATCAATCCACCAGACCTCACCCCGCCTCATTCGCAATGTCTCCGATGGCTGCCTCCGCCCATTCCGAGGCCTCCTGTTCGCGCTGCCGATCCTGTGCCATCCGTGCGTACTCGGCCTCCAAGTTAGGCCGGACCACATGCGCGCGGACCAGCCCTTCCACGAACTTGCTGATCTTTCCGCGGCCGATCACCTTGTGGAGACCCTTGTAGACTTCTTCATCTACGGTAATCGTCAGCTTCTTCTGCACGGCAACACCGCCAGGCATTTATACGTGTAGTATACGTATAAATGCCTGGCGTATCAGCCCGCAGAAAGTCGGCGCGGTTTGCGCCGGTCCCTCTACTTCGGCCAGCCAAACACGCTGAACCCCGCCCCCGTACCCTTGCCCGACAGGCGGTACAGCAGCCCCGCCATGTAGCAGGTGTTCCGCGTCGGCACATAGTCCTTGGCCTTGCCGCCGAAGATCCCCGCGTTGCCTTCCTCGTCCTCACCGCAGAAGCCGCCGTCGGCCTTGGGGTCGCCCGTGCCGCAAACCTGCAGGTCCAGGCAGTGCTTCTTGAGGTTGGCGAGGATCCAGGGGGTGTAGTCCTTGCCGGCGACCTTGCCGATGTCGAAGACGTTGGCGGCCTGGATGCCGAAGGCGTTGTACGGTCGCTCGTGCGGCTCGTTGGCGATCGTCCAGTCGGCGTAGTGGACCATGGCGTCGAGGTATTTCTTATCACCGGTGATCATGTAGGCGGCCAGCACGACGACCACGATGCCGTCGTCGTTGCGGAGCAGGTACCTCTCATCGCCTTCGCCCAGGCCCCAGTGGTGATTCAGCGGCACCTCTTTCACCGAGCGGATGTCCCGGATGTAGTTGATCCCGCCGTCATCCCGCTGGCACTGCAGAATCCGGTCAGCCGCATCGATCAGCGGCGGCAGGAACTGCCCCTCGCCGGTGATGTTGTACAGGTGCCAGAAGGGGATCGCGCTGGCCTGGTGGATGCAGCCCATACTCTCCTTCTCGTATTCGACCCGCTCGGGATAATATTCCGCCCAGACAGGCAAGCCCCGGTCCGGCCGCCAGGTCCGCAGCAGGAACTCGCAGAATGCCCGGCCGCGCCGCAGGTAATCCGGGTTGCCCGTGGCGTGGTAGAGCCCCAGGAAACCGCTGGCAGCCTGCGCGCCGTCCAGCACGCCGCCGCGCGGGGCCTGCGGGATCTCCTCGTGGATCGAGCCGTAGGTGACCGCATAGTAAGGGTCCAGCGGCTGGAGCGCTCGCATGTAGCGAGCGCCCAGTTCCATCGACTCGAGGTACTTCTTGTCAGCGGTTATGCGGTAGGCCTCGGAGAGCACGAACTGCGCCCGGCCGTGGGTCCAATTGAGCCCCGGCACCTCCTTCTTTTCAGGCATGTAGTAGTAATAAAGGAACCGGCAGTTGTCGCCCATCCAGACCCGCGAGCCGTGGAACTGGCTGTTGACGAACCAGTCGGCCGCCATCAGGGCGCGGTCGAGGTAGCTCTTGCGGTCCTTCTCGCTGATCGTTGTAGCCATGGCAATCTCCTGACTGTGTCTGTTGGAATGGCAACAAGTGTAGCAAACGCCTGGCTGGTTGTCGAAGCCTTTTTGGCTGTGTCACCGAACCCGCCCCCTGGGTACACTGGCAGATACAGCAGCGGGAGGCTCGGCCATGCGCAACAATAATGATGCGGATGCAGCCATGCCGGCGGACGAACAGATCCGTCGGCTGCGGCAGCACCGGTACCCCTGTAATCTCGACGTGGCGCTGCGGCAACGGATTGTCGCAACACTGTACACGTCGTATAAGCGCTTCGACCCAGCTGAGTTTGAATTGGACCGCGACAGGCAATATCCGCATCTTGGCTCGGGACGGACGCAGGCGACGCTCGATTGGCTCTACCCCGCGATGCACCTGGTGCTCGAACCGCGGCAAGGCCGCGAGGCTGCTGACCGCACGCTGGCTCGCCGGATGATCCTACGCTGCATCCGGCAAGGACAGTTCCGCAGGGCAGGGCACCCCGCCGACGGCATCTGGCACTGGAACTTCACGGACCGGCCGAGCGAGCCGCCGGCCGATCGCAATACCCCCGGCTTCATGGGCTGCGGCCTGGTGCGGATCTGGGCGTTCGACCCGCTGAAGATGGCTGACTGGCCGGCCAGCGAGTTTGCCGAGTTCCGGGACGCCATCCGTGCTTCCGTCAACGCGGGACATCGACTGCCCGTTCGCATCGGCTACGCGAATCCACAAGTGCTCGAGTTCCTCCTGGGCTTCGTCGCCGCCGACCTGCTCGCCGATGCGTCGATCCGCGACCGCACGCGCGAGCATCTCCAGACGTTCCTGCAATACGCGGCGACCACGGATGCCTTCGAGGAGTACCTATCCCCGACGTACATGGCGGTGAACCTCTCCGCTGCCGTCCCGCTTGCATGGTACGTGCGGGACACGGCGGATGCGGTACTGGCCCAGGAACTGCTGCAGCGAATCTGGCGGCAGATTGGAGCCGCTGCCCACGGGCCAACCCAGGAACTGTGCGGGCCACACTCGCGGGCTTATGGCGATACCGCCATCGAAAAGGCCGACAACCTGTACGCTTGGCTGCACTTGGCGGCGCCGCAAGTTTTTGACGTACCCGAGGGCGACCTCTCGCAGGGCCGTCCCATGCCGCTCATCCAGCAGAACGCGACGATGTACGACGGCTTGGCCGCGCCGGGCTTGTACGTGCCGTTGGCGGCACCGCCCGGCGTGACGCAGGTGCTGCACGAGCAGTTCGAAACGCCGCGGGAGTCGCGCGAACTGCTGGAATGGATCGGCCGTTGCGCTTGGTGGCCACCCTACGACCTGAGCAAGCCGGATTCCTCGCAGTCAGCCCCGCGCTTCCGTCTCGCAACGCGCTACCGTGCCGCCCGCTTCTGCCTCGGCAGCGCCAACGAGCAGGACGCGTGGCTCCAGCGGCGCAGCGTCCTGGCCTACTGGAAGGACGCCTGTGGCCTGACGACCGGCTTGAAGTGGCACGTCCGCTTCGACATAGAGGGGGCAACCAAGGACAACCTTGGAGATTGGCTGTTCATGGAGTCGATCGAACTGATCAGCCTGCAATCCGGCCCGCACGTGATCGGTGCCTACCGCAACGCACCGATCGTGCCCGCCAAACCCGACGATGTGCTGGCCTGTCCGGCCCGTGTCTACGGCCCGGAGCGCGCGGATCTCTACATCCCGCGCGATCCGATAGGCTGGCTGCTCGGTACCCACTGGCGCCAGTCGATCGAGCGGCCGATCCGCCACCAGCAGGTCAAGCGGCTCTTCGTGGGCATCACCCCGATCGGGGCAGGGCAGTGGAACCCGCTCAACACCGCCGGCACCCGCTGGGCTTTTGCTGACAACGGCATCGAAGCCGTCATCGAAACGGCCGCCGGTGCGCAGCTGGTGCGAATGGACAATCGCACCGCCAACAGCGAACCGGTCGAGTGCTTGCAGCTCCACGGCGCTAGCGACATCGAATGGGACTGGTTGAATACGCCTCGCATCTTCGCGCCGTTCGGGCTGCTCATGCAGGAACAGGGCCAGTCGCGGTCGTTCGGCTTGCAGGCAACCGGTGGTCCGCACGACTGCGAACTGCAGCGGGGCGACCTGCGGCTGACATGGCTCTCACCAACTCGTCCCGATCGCGTTGCCGACTGCGCCTGGCGCGGCTGGATCGCCGGCCGCGAACTGCTGCCAGCCGGCCACTTTCGTTGATCGTCCTCTTTTGCGCTTTGTGCGCCCTTTTGCGGCTATCCCTGCCGTTGTTGTCGTGGCCGCTGCGATCGCCATTACAGATGACGGGTGACTATCGACCGTCGTTCACGCCTTCTTCACCGGCGTGACTCCCCACTTGACGACTTTCAACTGGATCTTGCCGATCAGTTCGTTCAGTTCCTTGATCACCTGGCTGAGCGTGCGGATGTCCACGTCGGTCGCCTGCCCAGAAACCTGCACCGTCGGGCTGTGCAGCCACTTGTGCACCGGCTCGTCATTGGTGGTGTACTCGCTGCCGAAGGCGATCTCGCTGAAGTAGTCGACCTCTCGCTGGCTGTAGTGCCCGGCCAGGACCGCGTGGGCCTGCTGGGACGTCATGTTCGGGCGAATGTCCGTGCGATAGAGCATGCGGATGAGCGTCTTATCGATCTCGGCGTACTGCACGCCCGGGGTCCAGCCCTGGTAGAACATGCTGTCCGGGTAGGTCCAGGAGTCCTCCATCAGCCCCATGGCCTGCGTCAGTTCCTCGCGGATGGCGTGTACCCGCTCGGCCTGGTTGGTCACATCGCACGCGATCAGCACCGTCGCACGCGTGCAGGCCCCCGTGCCGTTCCAGTGCAGGCAGAAAAAGCCGATGTTGCCCGGCACGTACCCGGAAACATATGTGGCAAATTGGTTCTGGGGCACGAAATGAATGTCGATGTCCGCGGGTTGCTCGGCAGCCGAGCTGAACATGGGGAACAACATCGCCACGGCTGCCGCTGCGCACAACATGAGGCGGGGCACTGCAACTCCTCCACTACCCTGTACTGCCGGCGAGCCTTGGGCGGGCAAACATATGACCCGTTGCAGGCCCGGTGCAACACTCCCTCGTTGCGAAACTACTTCGCCATGGCCGCCCCGGTCGCACGAGGCGTCTGCGGCACGGGCAGCCCCAGCCGCTCGTACTGCTCCGCCGGAGCGTCGCTGCACTCCATCAATCGGACGAGATGGCCGATCATCTTTGATTCGATCGCTTCGTCGCGGATCGGGTGTTCCTGTTTCGGGTCAGTCGCCAGGTCGAACAGCATCGTGCCGAACGAGTGGCAGTCGACCCACGGCGTTGAGCGGATCCGCATCACCGGGCAACCCTTCGTGAACGAGAACGGCCCCGCCATCTCGATCTGCTGCAGATCTGCCAGGTCGTACGGCCGGTTCATGTGCGACGGCATCAGGGTGTACTGATACAGCGGCCCGTTGTCCGGCCGAACCGGCGCCCGCATGTACACGTATCGCCCGTCCGTGACGTTCACGTGCGCGCCGAACATCCCGAACAACCCCGCCTCGCGAACGGGGGTGTCCGCCGCGACAGTCTCGCGCAGTGGCGTGCCCTGCATGTCCGGCGGGATCGGCTGGCCGAAGTACTCCAGCAGCGTCGGTGCCAGGTCGATCGTCTGCACCAGTGATCGGCGGCGCTCGTCCTTCTTGCCGCTGCGCGGATCCCATATGAACAGCGGCGTGTGTGCCACCTCGTCGTAGAACGGCATTACGCACTTGGCCCAGTAGTCGTGCTCGCCCAGAAGGTACCCGTGGTCGGTGTTCACGATCAGCATCGTGTCCTTCCACAGATCCTGTTCGTCCATCAGGTCCAGGACCTTGCCGAGGTACGCATCGCACATGCTCAGCAGGGCGGCATACTCGAGCCGGCAATGTTCGACGGCCTCTCGCGCTTCGCTGACCTTGCCTCCGCGGGGCCAGTCGAAACGCGGCCCTCTGTAATCGTGCGGGTACAGCGCCTTCCACTCCGGCTGGCTGAAGAACGGCTCGTGCGGGTCAAATGTTTCGATGTGCAGGAACCAGTTGTCCTCTCCGGCGTTTCGCCGGATGAACTCCAGCCCCTTGGTCATTGTGACCGCCTGCGGCATCCGTTGTTCACAGGCCATGTGTGCCCGGTTGATCTCGTCGTTCCGCCGGTGGTGGCCCAGGACGTTCTGGATCGGCGGGTCCTTCACCTGGCCGATCCACGGGTCGCCCTCCTGCCCGCGGACTCCATCCCACGTGCTGTAGCGGCAGTGATAGTTCGCGCCGCCCTCTTCCCAGTAGTGGTAGTGGTCGCTGATCAGATGCGTGTAGATGCTGCCCTTTTTCAGCAACTGCGGCATGCTGTCGTCGTACGGCTGTAGCGGGCCCCAGGAGCCGTGCAGAAAATTGTACCGACCTGTGTGCAGCTCCCGTCTTGCGGGCATGCACGGCATGCTGCAGACGTAGGCGTTGTCGAAGGTGACGGTCCGCGCAGCCAGTCGGGCGAAGTTCGGCGCGACCGTCCAGTCGCAGCCGTACGACGGCAGGTGCCGCCGGTTCAGCGAATCAAACATCACCATGATGGCCTTCATGCGCGCTCTCCATCCCGGCAGCGAACCTCCGCGCCCCCAGCGCGTCCAGCCTGTGTGCCTCCCGACCAGGCGGGTGCGGTTCAGTTGCACCTGCATAAGGCCTGGATCATACAGGATTCGATGGCATAATACATCTCTTTATCGGGCGTGCGACATTGGCCGACATGTGTCGGCGGCAAAAGATGTGCGATATGCAACGTCGGAGTAGCAGCCTGTTGCCCGTGATCCTGCGGGCAGTCCTGATCGCGCTGTCGGTAGGCGTGGTCGTCTTCGCGGGTACCCCCCTGGTCAGCAGTGCTGCCGCCACCCAGTTGGCACCGCCGGCCGCGCGCTAGAGCGTTTTCCGATTATCTCTGGCGAGAGCGACAGCATGGTCCTGCAACAGCGCAGGACCATGGCACCCAGCGCTCATGCCTGACGCTACACATAAACAGAATCCGCGCTAGGGGGGCGTTGTCGCGTTGGAATGGGGAAAGGCACCGGCTTGGACTCCGGCGAACTGCGTTCTCGCAGGTAGATGCTGCCGATTACCAGCCCGGCTATCGAGAAGAACTCGTTCTCTCAGTTCTTCGCAATGGTCTCCAGGAAGTGACCGCTACCGATGTACTGCCAGTACCGGACGGGCGACAGCCCTTGCGCGCGGCGATCCTCATTTGTGGTCCGCTGTCCTGCGATGCTTTGCCCGAGCACTAAAGGGCTGTTTCAAGAACCCTCTTGCATTGGGTGCCACTGGCAGCGTGCCTGCCAGGGCGTTGTTCTTGAAACAGCCCCTAAATGTTGGGCTGCCCAAAGATCCTGACAGCGGTGACCGCGGAATGTCCCTGCTTCGCCGGTACAGTTGGCTTCGCACGGCAAGCAACTCGTACGATACAGTCACACCAACAAGAACGACCGCCGCAACAACGACGCGAGCTTCAAGCCCGAACTCTGGAACCATCCTTCCCCAGCAAGGGGGCGTTGTGTTCCATCGGACTTGCTTGCCGGATACCAAGGGTTTTCTGACGCTACAGCCAGATCCCTCTCGCCTGGGTATGGGTGCTATCCGCGAAATGTCCTGTATGCCCCTCGGGATGACCCATTCGACTGCGATCCCTTCGACTTGCGGCGCTCGGTCAGGGTTGGTAACGAATGGCCACGGTAACAACAACACGTGGCTCGCCTCTGCGTCAGGCAGGACGGAGCATCCGTGGCGACGGGACGTCATGGAAGCCGAGCCTGATGTCCCGGTTGCACTTCGAGTTCAGCCACGTGAGAACCGTTGCAGGCCTTTGCGATCGCGGGGGCAGAGCAGGTCGGACACAAAAGTGATACAGCCTGCTGGCAATACGCCGGTAAAGCGGTAGGCTATCGTTGAGGTAGTGCAGCGTTGCGAACATGTCCGTCCCCGGTCAAGGGTTGTGTATGTTTTACTGGCAGGAGTGCATATGACTGACGCGCGCAAGTCACATCGCCAGATCGAGCAGGAATCGGCCGAGGCACAGGTCCGTATTGCCGAGTTGGAGGCGCTGCGAGAGGGCGGGGAGCGGTTCCTCGCGATTGCCAACTACATCTACGACTGGGTCAGTTGGGTCGGGACCGATGGCACGCTTCGCTGGGTCAACCCTGCGGTGGAGCGAATGACCGGATACACCGTCGGGGAGTGCCTGGCCATGCCGGACTTCCCACTGCCGATCATCCACGAGGAGGATCGTGAAGCGATCCGCGTGGCATTCCGAAAGGCCGTGGAGGGAACGGCTTTCAACGATCTGCTATTTCGCATCCGCTCCAAGGACGGCCGGACCCGGTGGGGAGCGGTCTCCTGGCAACCGATCTACAGTAATGAAGGCATCTGCTTGGGGCACTGCGCAAGCGTTCGTGATATCACCGACCGCGAGGAGGCGGAAGCGACCTACCGGTGGATCGTTGAGACGGCGAACGAAGGGATCTGGAGCATAGGCCCCGAGCGGCGGACGGTTTATGTGAATCGCCGAATGGCGGAGATGCTGGGCCGGAGGGCCGAAGAGATGATCGGCCGGCCGGTCACCGACTTCATGTTCGAGGAGGATCTGCCTGGCCATCTGGAGAGAGAAGAATCGCGGGGCCAGGACCCGGGCGGCAAGTACGAACAGAGGTTCCGACGTGCCGATGGATCAGCCGTCTGGTGCCTGGTATCCGCCACCGCCATGACGGATGAGACGGGCGGCTTCCAGGGGTCGTTTTCCATAGTTACGGATATCTTCGATCGCAAGCAGGCGGAGGAGGCGCTGCGGCTGAGCGAGTCGCGGCTGAATGAGGCCGAGGCGATCGCCCACGTCGGCTATTGGGAACGGGATCTGGCCACCGACGGAATCACGTGGTCTGAAGAGACGTGCCGCATTTTCGGCCTGCGGCCGCAGGAGCGCCAGATCGAAGGGCCGTCCCTGCTCGAACTCGTTCATCCGGAGGATCGGGACCGGGTGGAAAAGGCTATCCGTGAAGCGATTGAAGGGGCAAAGCCGTGCGACCTGGATTACCGGATTGTGCGTCCTGACGGCGAGATCCGTTTCGTGCATAGCCAGGGCCGGCTTTCCCCGGCAACGGCCGGCAAGCCCGCGCGTATGTTCGGCAGCATCATGGATATCACGGAGCGCAACCGCGCGGAGCAGTCGCTGTGGGAGAGCGAGGAGCGCTTCCGCTACATCATCAAGTACGATCCCAGTGCCATCGCTGTCTTCGACAAGGACTTCCGCTATATCCTCGTCAGCGACAGGTTTCTGAATGACTACAAGGTGGCCGAACAGGATATCATTGGCCGGCATCACTACGAGGTGTTTCCGGAGATGCCGCAGCGGTGGAAGGACGTGCATCAGCGCGTTTTCGCCGGAGCGGTGGAAAAGGCGGAAGAGGACGCCTTCGTCAGAGCGGATGGCTCGGTAGACTACAACCGCTGGGAATGCCGTCCGTGGTACGATGCCTGGGGGAACATCGGCGGGATCATCATGTACACGGAGGTCATCACCGAGCGCAAGTGTGCGGAGCTGGCGCTGCGCGCCAGCGAAGAGCGCTTTCGCGCGCTGGCCACGACGATCCCCGTGGGGATCTACCTTACAAACGCAGGCGGCCGCTGTCTGTATGTCAACCCGGCGTGGTGCGAGATGGCCGGTCTCTCCATGGAGCAGGCCGTCGGCGAGGGCTGGGTCAAGGGAGTTCATCCCGACGACCAGGAGCGGATCGGCAGGGAGTGGTATAAGGCGATGCGATCGAAGGGGTCGTGGAGCATGGAGTACCGGCTCCAGGCGCCGGGCGGGAAGATAACCTGGGTCTACGGCGTGGCGGCGGCCTTGCAGGACGAGAGGGGCATGGTGACCGGATACGTGGGTGTGAATACCGACGTGACTGCCCGTAAGCAGGCCGAGGAGCAACTCAAGGCCCTCAACGACACGCTGGAGCAGCGTGTGGCCGAGCGAACCGCCGAGGCCGAATCGCGAGCCGCGCAGTTGCAGCGCCTGGCGGCAGAGCTGACGCGGGCGGAGCAGCGGGAGCGTCAACGGCTGGGGCAGATCCTGCATGATAACCTGCAACAGTTGCTGGTGGCGGCGAAGTTCAATGTCGACAGCCTGCGGCGGCGGCTGACCGACCGCGAGCAGCAGCGGTTCGTTCAGAAAGTGAACGAACTGCTGGACGAGTCGCTGGCGACCTCGCGATCGCTGACGGCGGAACTGAGCCCGCCGATCCTGTATGAGGGCAATCTGGCCCAGGTGCTGCACTGGCTGGGCCGCCGGGCGAAGGAGAAGTACGGCCTGTCGGTGGCGGTGACGGCGGACGAGCAGGCCGATCCGGCTTCGCAGGAGGTGCGGGTGCTGTTGTTTCAGGCCGTGCAGGAATTCCTCCTGAACATCACCAAGCATGCCGGGGTTGACCGGGCCCGCGTCAGTCTGACCCGCCTGGGTACCGACCAGGTCCATATCGTCGTGGCCGATGAGGGCGTGGGCTTCGACCCGGCGCAAAAGCAGGTAGAAAAGGTGGGAACTGCGTCGGGCAGCCGCTTCGGCCTGTTCAGCATCCGCGAACGACTGGAACTCATGGGCGGCTGGATGCAGATCGATAGCCAGCCTGGCTTGGGGACTCGAGTCGTCGTGGCTGCCCCGCGCCGCTTGCCGGGTGAGGAGGCCGGTGTTGTCGGCGGACCTGCGGCCGAGCAACCCGTCGAAGTGGGGCGTGCCGCGGGTCGGGGCGCGGCGTACGACGAGAAAATCATCCACGTCATGCTGGCGGACGATCATGCGGTTGTAAGGGATGGGCTGGCTCGGCTGCTGCAGACGCAACCAGACATGGAAGTCACCGGGCAGGCCGCCGACGGCCAGGAGGCTGTGACGTTGGCCCTGCAGGTCCGGCCGGAGGTGATCCTGATGGATGTGTCCATGCCGGTCATGAACGGCGTGGAGGCCACGCGCCGCATCACGCAGCAGTTGCCCGAGGTGCGGGTGATCGGCCTGTCGATGCACGCGCAAGAGGATGTGGCGGCCCAGATGATGGCGGCCGGCGCGATCGCTTACCTCACCAAGACAACCCCGCCCGAGGCCCTGCTCGCCGCAATCCGGGAATGTGTCGCGCGGCTGGCTGGCAGGTGAGCAGGTTAGCCGGAGGCTGGGCGGCTGTCGGCCAGGAGCAGGGCCAGCAGGATCGGCAGGTAGATCACGGTGGCCAGGAACAGGCGGCGAGCCCACAGATCGCTGGCGGAGCGGTGCAGTTGCAGGGCCATCAGCAGCAGGGCCGTGCCGAGTGGGAGGGCGGCGAGGGCGAACCAGATGCCGGCCAGGCCGGTCAGGCTCAGGGTGATGCTGACCGGCAGCAGGGCCAGGCAATAGAGCAGGATCATCTGGAAGGTGCGGCGTCCTGCGGCGTCCTGCCAGACCAGCAGGCGGAATCCGCCGCGGGCGTAATCGTCGCGGTAGAGCCAGGCGAGGGCGAGACTGTGGGGGATCTGCCAGATGAAAAGGATCGCGGCGAGGACCCAGGCACCTGGACCCAAGTGGTTGGTTGCGGCGGCAGCGCCGATGAGCGGGGGGATCGCGCCGACCGTTGCGCCGACGAGCGTGCAGGCGGAACTGCGCTGTTTGAGGGGCGTGTAGACGAGGACGTAGATCAGGATGGCGGCCGCGGCGAGCATGGCGGTCAGCGTGTTGACCATTGTGGATAGCAGGAACGTACCGGCCATCGCCCAGAGCATCGAGGCGGCCCAGGCGCGGCGGGGGCTGAGGCGGCCCGAGGGGATGGGGCGATGGCGGGTGCGGTGCATGAGGTGGTCGGCGGGGGCCTCGAGCCACTGGTTCAGGCCGTTGGCGCCGCCTGCGGTCAGGGCGGTACCCAGGAGGGTCCAGAGCAGGGTGGTCCAGGCTATCGGACCCTCCGCGGCAAGGACGAAGCCGACAGCGGCGGTCACCAGGACCAGTGCGCTGAGGCGGGCCTTGGCGAGTTCGAGGTAAACAGCGATCTGCCGCAGTAAGGTTGCAGCCGATCCCGTGCGGTACGTCCGCTGTAAAAGGGTGTCGGATGTCATGAAGTCTTGTCTTCCGGGTGAAGCGATGCTGGGACCAGTGCGTCTGCCAGTGGAAGCTCGCCCCACCGCTACATATACTTGGCCAGCTAACCATACCGGCAACGATGCAACGCCACGTGAGCGAGCCAGCGGCCGGGACGGTCTATTATACGTCGGTGAACCGCTATGGCAGATGTGACGGCAAATCATTCCAGCATTCCAGCCCATTCGCGGCAGGCGATGGTCATCCCGGCCAGTTCGCCGGGGGCGAGCACGCTGGCGCTGGGTTTCGGGACGACGGTAGCAATGTGGGCGGTGGGGTACTTCTGCCGGCTGCCGCGCAGCAGCGGGATGCATGCGGTGGCTCTGGTGCCGAACTGGGTGCTGCTGACGGGCTTCCTGGTGTGTCTGCTGACGGGAGGGTACGTCGCGGGGCGTTACAGTGGCCGGAGCGGGCGGGGGGGGCTGTATGTTGGGCTAGTCTGCGGCCTGCTGAACCTGATGATCCTGGGCAGCCTGTTGACGGGGGATGAGCCGAACCGGATTCTGCGTAGCGCGGTGTGGTGGGTGCCGGCGTCGATTGCCTTCTGCGGGGTGGTCGCGACGATTGGGGCGATGATCGGCGCAGCGCGGCCTTACCGTGGGGGTGAGATCAACTGGACGGGGGCGTTTGCGAAGGTGGCGGTGGCGGCGATGCTGCTGCTGCTGATGGCGGGGGGACTGGTCACGAGCAAGGAGGCCGGGCTGGCGGTGGTGGACTGGCCGAACAGCGAGGGCTCGCTCATGTTCCTGTACCCGCTGTCGAAGATGACGGGCGGGTCGTATTACGAGCATTCGCACCGGCTGTTCGGGTCGTTGGTGGGGCTGACGACGCTGGTACTGGCGGTGCACTTGTGGCGGAACGATCCGCGGGTGCAGGTACGCTCGCTTGTCCTGCTGGCGCTGGTAGCGGT
>JANYLN010000320.1 GCA_025357795.1 Planctomycetota bacterium | reverse complement strand
GGGAGGTTTGGTCGGTCCGGTGGGAGCGGCCGCGGGTTGGGCAATCGGGTCGGCCTTGTCCAGGCCCAGCGTCGAGGCCATTCCGGCCGCCGCCGCCGGCTGGGGCGCTGGCTCCTTGCCGGCCGAGAGGGCATTTTCGGGCCCAGCGGCGAACAGAAGCACGCCGGTCGTAATCAGCGCCAGCGTCGACCCGAACATGACCAGTCGAGTCCTTGACATAACAGTACTCCTCACAGTTTGTACCCGCCCGAATGATTGGGCAGGCAAGTGCTTCCAAAAGCTCTTCCGGCGCAAATAACCGCGCCGTGTACGACGTATGAGCTACATCGGCGCGTCCGGGGGGCATCCTTAGTAAGGAGCGGCACTGAAATCAGGGGAAACCCGTAGGTGGCCCAAGGACATGCACTTGCGATAGTTTTCGCGATCATCCGTAGAAGAGGGCCAGGGTGCCGCTTGTCTTCCCCCTCTCCCTTGGGAGAGGGCCGGGGTGAGGGTTCTTTCTTCTCCCTCGCCCTTTGGGATAGGGCCGGGTGATGGTTTCCGGCCACGGATGCCCGTCCCATGCCCCACACCCTGCGCCGACTGCCGTTTGGGGTGGCACACTTTGGCGGGCGGGAGTACAGTGCCGCCATCGCACCGGCCGGTGCGGGCGGGCCCTAAGCCCCTATAAGGAGAGCCACCGTGGAAGCCCTCGAGCAGCCGATCATCGACTTGGGCGGGCAGTGGTCGCTGACGTACTGCGACGGCGCCGAGGACCGGACGTACACCACCCTGGCCCAACTGGCCCGGGCGGGGCTGAAAACCTGCCCCGCTACCGTGCCGGGCAACTTCGAACTGGACCTGCAAGCGGCCGGCGTCATCCCCGAACCCTTCTACGGCCTCAACATATTGGGCCTGCGCGAGTTTGAGCACTACCAGATGTGGTACGGCCGGCGTTTTCAGGCCCAGCGGCAGGAAGGCCTGGCCGCGCAACTGCTGCTGGAGGGTCTGGATTGTTGCGCCGATGTCTACCTCAACGGCCATCTGCTGGGCCGGTGCGACAATATGCTCATCGAGCATGCCTTCTGGGTCGATGAGCTTCTCCAGGGCGACAACGAGCTGCTGGTCCACATCCGCCCGCCGGGCCTGGAGGCGCGGAAGTATGAATACCCCGCCCTGGTTTCGGCCATGGGCGTCCACGCCGAGTCGCTCTACATCCGCAAGGCCCCGCACATGTACGGCTGGGACATCATGCCCCGGGCCCTGGGCGGCGGGCTGTGGCGGCCGGTGAGCCTGCGCTACAAGCGGCCGGAGCGCCTGGAAGAGGTCTACCTGGAGACCACGGTGCTTTCCGCCGATTCCGCCTCCGCCCGCCTGCGGCTGAGCTACAAGGCCGTGTTGCCCGAGTCATCCGCGGCCAAGTATGAGCTTCGCGTCGAGGGCCGCTGCGGCGATTCCACCTTCCAGGTCAGCCGCCCCGTGCCTTTCCCGGCCGGGGAGATCATGTGGAGCGTGGAAAACCCGCGCCTGTGGTGGCCGCGAGGGTATGGGCAGGCCGAGTTGTACCAGGTCTCGGTGACGCTGCTTTGCGATGGCGAGGTTGTGGACGTGCAGCGCTTCGCCCATGGCATCCGCACCGTAGAGCTGCTGCGCACCAGCACCACTAGCGCCGAGGGCGCGGGCCAGTTCCTCTTCAAGGTCAACGGGGTGGACATCTTCTGCAAGGGCAGCAACTGGGTGCCGGCCGACGCCTTCCATAGCCGCGACGCGGCGCGGATTCCGGCCATGCTGGACCTGGCCACCGCCATCGACTGCAACATCCTGCGCTGCTGGGGCGGCAACGTGTACGAATGCGACGCGTTCTTCGACCTGTGCGACCAGCACGGCCTCATGATCTGGCAGGACTTCGCCATGGCCTGCGCGGTCTACCCGCAGGATGCCGACTTCCAGGCCCGCCTGGCCCAGGAGGCCGTGGCGGTGGTCAAGCGGCTGCGCCGGCACGCCTGCATCGTGCTGTGGGCCGGCGACAACGAGTGCGACAACGCCTACGGCTGGCACGGCCGGGGCGAC
>JANYLN010000312.1 GCA_025357795.1 Planctomycetota bacterium | reverse complement strand
GCCGGCGCCGGCGCTGGTACGATCGATACCGCCGTCGCCGCGATGGCGATCCACACAGGTCAGATCCCCGCGACGATCAACTGCACCCAGCCGGACCCGCTGTGTCCGATCAACGTGAATCTCCAGCCGATCCAGCGAGAGGTCAAGGTCGCGGTGACCGTAGGCTACGCCCTGGGCGGCGGCCAGTACGGCGCCCTGGTGCTCAAGAAATACGTCGAGTAGCGAGCCCCGCGCCCGGTGCTGGAAAGGATCTGTTCCAGACCCCGGGCCGTAGCCCGCAGCGTCCTGGTTGTTACGTGGTTTGCGTCGTTCTCGTTGGGAACGTCGTCTACGTCGTTCTCGCTGGAGGCCTTATGCGTCGTCGCGTTGTAATCACCGGTATGGGTTGGGTCACTCCCCTCGGGTCGGATCTGGACACCGTCTGGCAGGCCATGCTCAAGGGCACCTCCGCCGTTCGCCCCACCGAACTCTTCGACGCCGCCACCTTCCCCACGACTTTCAGCGCGCAGGTCCAGAACTTCGACCTCGAGAAGTTCCTCGGCGCTGACTACGACCGCCACCGCAACGCCAGCCGCAACACCCGCTTTGCCCTGGCCGCCGCCAAACTCGCCTGGCAGAACGCCGGCCTCGACAAACTCCCCGCCCTCGACAAGACCCGCACCGGCGTCTACCTCGGCTGCGGCGAAGGCCCCATCGACTTCGAGCACTTCGCCATCACCGCCATCGGCGCCTGGTCGATCGAGAAGAATGACCTCGACATGCCGAAATGGGCCGACCTGGCCTACCAGATCCTCGACCCGATCCGCGAACTCGAGCAGGACCCCAACATGGCCTCCGGCCACATCGCGGCCCTCTTCGGACTCGAAGGCCCGTGCTTCAACACCCTCACCGCCTGCGCCGCCAGTACCCAGGCGATCGGCGAGGCCACCTGCCAGATCCGCCGCGGTGACGTCGACGTCATCGTCTCCGGCGGCGCCCACACCATGATCCACCCGCTCGGCGTGACCGGCTTCAATCGCCTGACCGCCCTCTCGATGCGCAACGATGCCTGCCAGTCCGCCAGCCGCCCGTTCGACCGCACCCGTGATGGCTTCGTGCTCGGCGAAGGCGCTGGCATCGTCATCCTCGAGGAACTCGAGCACGCCACGAAGCGCGGCGCCCGCATCCTCGCCGAGGTCGTCGGCTTCGGCAGCACCGCCGACGCCTTCCGCATCACTGACATTCACGAGGACGGCCGCGGCGGCACCGCCGCCATGCGTACCGCCCTCGCCGATGCCGGCCTCCAGCCCCAGGACGTCCACTACATCAACGCCCACGGTACCGGCACCCAGGAGAACGACAAGATCGAGACCCGGGCGATCCACCGCGTCTTCGGCGAGCACGCCAAAAACGTCCCCGTCAGCAGCATCAAGAGCATGATGGGCCATCTCATCGCCGCCGCCGGCGCGGTCGAACTGATCACCTGCATCCTGGCCATCCGCGACAAGATCGTCCCCCCGACGATCAACTACTCCCAGCCCGACCCCAACTGCGACCTCGATTACGTCCCCAACGTCGCCCGCAAAGCCGCCGTCAGCGTAGCCCTTTCCAACTCCTTCGGCTTCGGCGGCCAGAACGACACCATCATCGTCAAGGAATTCTCCGCGTGAGGCTCTGCCCCTCGACGCAATTCTCTGTTTTGATCTGTGGGAGGCGGTCCCGGATTTAATTGTATGAGACCTCTGCCACGATCATTCTGGGCTGGTGTGTATTACTCATAATAATCCGGCAAATCCAACCAACCATCTAATCACGGAGTCGCACGCTCCAGTTACAACGCGTCGCGGGGTACGCCGGTCCGCAAGACGCGGCAGGGCCAGAAGACATATTGTGGGCGCAACCGGCCGCTACACACAAGAGCCGCGGCGCCATTGACCAGACCGGCAACTGCAGCCACAATACGCCACGTTTGGGCTGAGTAAAGCAGCATAACCCATCGGCGAAGGGAAGTTTGATTGGCTATGAAACAAGGCATTCGACCTGTAAGGATTTGCGGAACCGGGGCTTTCCTGCCCAACGAGCCGGTGGGGAACGATCGGTTGGACGATGTGCTCGGGCCACTCGACCAGGCGCCGGCCCGCGTCCAATCTTTCCTTAAAAACGTCGGGCCCAAGGTCTTGGCGAATACCGGCGTGCGCTTTCGTCATTTTGCCATCGATCCGGCCACGCGGAACCTGACGCACACCTATGCCACTTTGGCCACCGAGGCCGCTCGGAATGCCTTGCAGCATGCCGACCGCGAGGCCCGGGACGTGGACCTGCTGGTGGTGGCCGGGCCGAGCTACGACTATTCCACCCCGCCGACTTCGACACTGGTCCAGCAGCACTTGGGCATCGAGCACTGCGCGGAGATGGAGATCCACTCGAACTGCTCAGGCGTGGGCAAGGCGATGCAGGTGGCGTTTGATGCCCTGCGATCGGGGCGCTACAAGACCGCCCTGATCGCGTATGCCCAACTCTCGAGCGTGTACCTGCGCGGTTGCTATCTGAACCAGCCGCAGATGACCAAGACCCAGGCGGCGCTGCGGTACATCCTGGCCGACGGGGCCGGGGCGGTGGTGCTGGAGGCGGTCGATCCGGACGCGGCCGGACAGATTTCTCACGAGGTGCTCGGTACATATATTGAATCGGTGGGCAGCAAGCGGACGCCGGGGATGACGGCCGGCGGCGGCGTGGCGGACTTGGTGGCCTGGGACAAGCAGATCCCGGCGATGTACGAGGCGGGCCTGCATCATCTCGACCAGGACTTCAACGCCGTCAACTTTGAGGCGGTGGACTTCCTGGCCGCCGGTGCCCTGCGGGGTCTCAAAACGCTCGACATTGCGCCATCCGCGATCGATCACTACGTTTATTCAATCCCCGGCAAGCACATGTACGCCGACGGGCTGGAGAAGGTGACCGTGCCGTTCGGCGTGACTGCGGAGCGGGTGAAGTTCCGCGCGGAGAACACCGGTTACTGCGGCGGGGCGTCGGTGCTGTTGCACTTCGACGAGATGGTCCGCTCCTGGGAGTTGCAGCCGGGGCAGAAG
>JANYLN010000310.1 GCA_025357795.1 Planctomycetota bacterium | reverse complement strand
GTCAGACATTCCTACCAAAAACAATGATTCGCCGCCGCGAGGCAATGGCAAGCAGTCGCCGAAGCCGCCACTGAGCCGAATACCCCGAGGCATGCTCGGCTGGATGATGTTCTTCGGCATGGCAATGCTGCTGTTCCTGCTGCTGCAGCAATCGATGCAGCCGTCCAACCACGCCAGCATCGAGCAGCTCAAGACCTGGGTCAGCCAGGGCCGGGTCCAGAAGATCACCATCAGCGGAAACACCATCAGCGGCGTACTGAAGCCGGACAAGGAGCAGACCAAGGGCGCTCCGTTCCAGATCGATGTGCGGCCGGGACTTCTGGATGATACCCAGTTCTACCAGATGGTCGGGCTGGTCGGGACCGACGGCAACTGGACCGTCGAGACGAGTTTCGACACCAACCGCAGCGTCTTCTACGAGCTGCTGGTGGGTACGCTGCCGTGGCTGCTGGTCTTCGGCTTCCTGTGGTTCTTCCTGTTCCGCCAATTGCGGATGGCGAGCGGCGGGGCGGGGATGCTGGGCAATTTCGGCCGCAGCAAGCACCGCATGAGCACCAAGGAGAACATGAGCATCACCTTTGCGGATGTGGCGGGGGTGGAGGAGGCCAAGGAGGAAGTCAGCGAGATCGTCGAGTTCCTCAAGAATCCGCGCAAGTTCCAGCGGCTGGGCGGGCGGATTCCGCGTGGCGTGCTGCTGGTGGGCGAGCCGGGGTGCGGCAAGACGCTGATGGCCAAGGCGATTTCCGGCGAGGCCGAGGTGCCGTTCTTCAGCATCAGCGGCTCGGACTTCGTGGAGATGTTCGTGGGCGTGGGTGCCAGCCGGGTGCGCGACCTGTTCCGGCAGGCGAAGGAAAACTCCCCGTGCATCATCTTCCTGGATGAGATCGACGCCGTCGGCCGGAGGCGCGGCACGGGCTTCAACGGGGCCCACGACGAGCGCGAGCAGACTTTGAACGCGATCCTGGTGGAGATGGATGGCTTCAACTCCTCGGACCAGGTGATCGTGATCGCGGCGACGAACCGCGAAGACGTGCTGGACCCGGCGTTGACGCGGCCGGGGCGGTTCGACCGGCGGGTGTACGTGCCGCTGCCTGATGTGAAGGGGCGGCTGGAGATTTTGCGGGTGCATGCCCGCAAGGTCAAGATGCACCCGAACATAGACATGTCGCGGCTGGCGCGTGGCACGCCGATGTTCAGCGGGGCGGAGTTGGCGGCGATCATCAACGAGGCGGCGATCATCGCGACGATGGCCAATAAGGACAGCGTCGAGATGGAGGACCTGGAGGAGGCGCGGGACAAGGTCCGCTGGGGCCGCGCCAAGAAGAGCCGCACGATCGATGAGAAGGAGCGGGTCACGACGGCGTATCATGAGGCCGGTCACGTCGTGGTGCAGATCCTGGTGCCGGAGGCCGACCCGCTGCACAAGGTGAGCATCATCCCGCGTGGGCCGTACGGCGGGGCGACGTTCAGCCTGCCGGAAAAGGACCGCACGCTCTACACGCGGAAGTACTGCCTGGCGATGCTGCGGATCTGCTTTGGCGGGCGTGTGGCGGAAGAGATGTTCTGCGATGACATCTCCAGCGGCGCCGGGGCGGACATCCGGCAGGCGACCGAGATCGCCAAGCGGATGGTGACCGACTGGGGCATGAGCGACAAGGTGGGCTTCGTCTACTACGGCGAAGATGGCCGCAATCGCTGGATGGAGATGGGCGGCAATCGGGAGCACGGCGCGGAGATCGGGAACCTGATCGACACGGAGATCAAGTCGCTGGTGGACGAGGGCCTGACCGACAGCCGGAAGATCCTGGCCGAGAACCGCAGTAAGCTCGAGGCCGTTGCCCAGGCGCTGCTGCGGTACGAGACGCTCGATGCCGACGAGGTCCGTCGGATCATGCGGGGCGAGCCGCTGCACAAGCCGACGATCAGCGACCTGATCGATGAGCATGCGACGCCGGTGCGGGCGCGACCGGCGAGCACGCCACCGGAATCGACGGGCTTTGGGCCTGGCGCCCTGCCGCAGCCGAGCTAGCGCAGCACAACACAACCGGGATACGAATTCCAAGAGGCGACCTATGCAGGTCGCCTCTTTCTTTTTCCGCGCTGCGAAATCCGTGCCCGGATCGCTCGGACAGAAGAGCCTTGTCATGTCGGGTCGGGGGCGGTAGCCTTGGCTGCGTCCTTTACGACAGGAGCAGGGACATGCATTCGAACTCCAATGGCGGTACAGAGCCAATAGGGGCCGGGAACGACTGGTCGCGGCCGATCCGTGTGAGCCGGTTTGGCGTGCTGCTAGAGCCGACAGGGGTCCCTTCGGGCGAGCTGACCGCGCTGGGGCATCTGACCTGGCCGGACGGGACGGACGTCGATCCGCAGGCGGTGCTGCCGGGCTGGCCGAGGAGTCCGCGGGCGGTGCTGACGGAGGTGCTGGCGGGGTACGATGCGGCGCACCTGTACGTGCGGGTGATCTGCGAGGAGCCGCATCTGGAGGGCATGGCAACGGGGCAGCCGGAACCGTGGCGCAACGATCACGTGGCGGTCTGCATCGATCCGCAGCACGATCACTGGCGGTTCTGCCAACTGACGATTCTGCCGGATGGGCGAAGCGAGGCGAGTTGGAACAGCGTGCAGAGCGGCTATGTGCCGGGAGACCTGGCGATCAAGCAGGGGCCGGGGCCAGCGGGGATCGTGGTGCGGACGCAGCGGGGGCCGGACCGCTGGACCATTGATGTGACGATGCCGTGGGCGGCGCTGGGACTGGCGGGGGTTGAGGCGGGGCGGTGTATCGGGCTAAACGTGAGTCGCTGGCGGACGGTCGGGTGCGAGCAGTTGACGCAGTGGTCGCCGACGTTCGGGACCGCGCACGATGCGCGGTGCTTCGGCGATCTGTACCTGGGGGCCCCGGCGGCGATCCTGCAGGAGATCCAACTCGGCGGGCCGCACTGGGGGCCCAACCGGGGGTATGCGCGGTTTGTCGCGAGCCGGCCATTCCGGGCGTGGGTCGAGGCGGGGGAGTCGGTCGAGCCGATCGATCCGTCGCCGGCGCGGTTGGAGGCGAACCAGTACGGGTTGATCCGATACGCGCTGGAGTACCGCATCGATCCGCGCGACATCATGGAAGGGCGGATTACACTGAAGTGGGGTGAGGCGGAGGTTTGTTCGGGGGCCTCGTTCGTGTTCGGCTGGAAGCGGAGCGTCCTGCTCACGCACGCAGCGGGCAGAAGCGAGAAGGCGGCGCGGCCGGGCGAGGCGACGGCAGCGGATTTCTTCTCGAGGATGTGCGATTACCTACTGGCGAGGCTGCCGCGGTTGCGGCGCGAGGGCGGGCGGTTCCTGGTCAGCGATGAGGGGTTGCGGATCGACCTGCTGGGGGGCGATCCGTTGGCGCCGCTGGCGCGGGTGATTGCGGAGCGGGTGGACGGGCAGGCGGATCAACTGGCGGCGTGTGCGTTGATCCTGTGCCAGCCGGAGGTGCTGATCAGCAGCGGCTCGCGGGGGCGGGCCAGTGCGGGGGGGAATCCGGCGAGCGTGCTGTGGATCGGCGGGGCGTTCTGCGATGTGTACTCGATGGTCCTGATCGAGCTGATCGATCGGCTGGCGGTGCTGCAGGGGTGGGCCATCCAGACGGGGCTGGTGTGGATGCCGACGCCGCCCGGCTGTGAGTTGCCGTGGCCTAACCACTGGTGGGGCGGAGCGTGGCTGGAGCAGGGTGTGACGATCCTGGACGCGGAGTTGGGGCGGTTCTTCTACCGGCGGGATGGGCGGACGCTGGCGACGCTGGAGGATCTGTTCGAAGAGCCGGCGCTGGCGGAGGCGGCGGGGATCGGACTGGGGGATTACTTCCGGTTGTGCCGGCGGAGCGATGTGGCGATACGGTACCTGCCGCGGTGGCGCGAGGTGCGGCCGGTGTAGAGGGAGCGGGTGAATGGCTGCGATGCGTTACACAGGAATGATACAGACGCTGCACGGGGTGCTGGACCTGTCGGGCCGGACGCTCGTGATGGGAATTCTCAACGTCACACCGGACAGCTTCAGTGACGGCGGCTCGTTCGAGACGGCGGAGGCGGCCGTCGCGCGGGCCGAGCGGATGCTGGCGGAAGGGGCGGACCTCCTGGATATCGGCGGGGAGTCGACGCGGCCCGGTTCGGAGGAGGTGGCGGCGGAGGAGCAGTTGCGGCGGATTCTGCCGGTGATCGAGCGGGTGCGGGCGAGGCATCCGCAAGCGATCCTGTCGATCGACACGCGCAGCGCGGCGGTGGCGGAGGCGGCGCTGGATGGTGGGGCGGACCTCATCAACGACGTATCGGCGCTGCAGCACGATCCGGCGCTGGCAGAGCTGCTGGCGCGGCGGGGCGTGCCGGTCATCCTGATGCACATGAAGGGCACGCCCAAGACGATGTTGCAGGAGGCGCGGTACGAGGACGTAGTCGGCGAGGTGATCGAGTACTTCCGGCGGCGCGTGGCGGAACTGCAGGCGGCGGGGATCGAGCCGGCGCGGGTGATTGTGGACCCGGGGATCGGGTTTGCAAAGAATACGTTTCACAATCTTGAAGTGATCCGGCGGATCGGGGAGTTGTGTGGGACAGGGTTGCCGGTGCTGGCAGGGCCGAGCCGCAAGCGGTTCATCGGGCAGGTGCTGGGCATCGAGCCGGCCGAGCAGCGGCTGTACGGGACGCTGGCGGCGGTGGCGGCGTGCGCGCAGGCGGGGGTGCATGTCGTGCGGGTGCATGATGTCGCGCCTGCGCGGCAGGTGGTGGAGATGGTGCGGGCGATCGGGCGGCCGGAGAGGTATCGGTAGGCGGTGCCCACCTTACGCTACGCGGGTTCCAGGGGAAGATCGACGGTTTGACGGCGCTGATGACTCCGCCAGACGGCTTCGAGGAACTCCATGTACTGGACGCCTTGCTCGAAGGTCGGCTCGATGGGGCGGCGGTCGCCTGTGCGGACGGCGTCGATGAAGTCGCGCTCGACGGTCCACTGGCGGCGGGGCTGGAGGGGCACGTCCGAGAGGGCCTTGTCGCCTCGTGTGCCGGCGAGGATCTGGTCTTTCGTGAAGTTGTAGACAATTGTGCCGGCGGGGCCGCCGATCTCCAGCATTTCGTCCGGGGGGTTCTCACACAATCCTGAAACGTGATATGCCGCACCGGCGCCGGATGCGAGGCGGGCGAGGATGCGGACGGCATCGGGGATGACGACGTTGCGCGGCTGGTGGGTTTGCGGGTCGAGGCGCTGGCGGGTCCAGATATCGAAGTCGGCGGCGAGGTGGCTGTGAAGGCCCAGCCAGCGGTGGAGCACTTCGATGTAGATGCCAAGGGTCAGGATGTTGCGGCCTGAGAGATGCTCGTCCTTGCGCCAGGAGAGGGGGGCATCTGGGTCGAGCCAGGCGCTACTGAGGGCGGTCAGCCTGACCTGCAGAACGTCGCCGCAGAAGCGGTCCTGGTGCAAGAGGCGGCGCATGACGATATCGCCTGCCAGGCCGTGCGGGGGCGGGCAGATCATCGTGACGAGGTCGGGGTGGTGCTTTGCGGCGGCGAGCATGCAGCGGGCCTCGGTGAGGTCGCTGGCCATGCGGGCCTGGCAGAAGACGTGTTTGCCGGCCTGCAGGGCGGCGACGGTCATCTCGGCGTGCATGTAGGGCCAAGTGCCGATCCAGACGACGTCGATGTCGGGGTCGGTGATAATCTGGCGCCAGTCGTTACAGATCCTGGGGACGGCGAACTCGTGGGCGAAGGACTCGGCACTGCGGCGGGAGCGGTTGGCGATCGCCTCGACCGTGACTCCGTCGATCTGCTGGAGGTTGGGCATGTGCCGAGTGCGGACGATCCCCCCAGCGCCGATGATGCCGATGCGAATGTCCTTGGCCATTGGGGCAATCTCCTGATGCGGCGTGTTTCAGGGGATTGTAGGACGGGCCATCGCGGATCACCAGTGGCGGGCGGGCGCCCCGGGTTTTCCCCGGTTGCCTTCGGCGGGGCGGGGGGTACACTGGGGGAGGCTTTACGTGGAATCTTGTCTGGTACCGGCGCGGTCAGATTCGGAGGATCATGCATGTCGCGAAAGGTCTGGTTCGTACTGCTATTGGGGATTGTGATGGCGTGGACGGTGCAGGTGTCGGCACAGTCGGCGGCGACGCAGCCTGCGGCCAGCAAGGCGGTCGCGATGCGGCCGGCGGTGACGCAACCTGCCAGCACACAGCCTGCCGGTCAGGCGGCGTTCCAGCAGGCGTGGGACCGTTACACGGTGATCGTGTGGCGTTTCAAGACGCCGCCGGTCGGGCCGGAGTTGAAGAGTGCGCTGGAGTCGGCCGGGATCCACGCGGTGCATTTGGACGGCGGCAAGGACGGCGTGAGTCCGGAGACGGTTGCGTTCCTGCAGAAGACCGGGTTTACGGGCTATCTGGACCACGCGGCGGGCAAGGGCTACCTGCACCTGGTTCCGCCGGACAGCGACAAGGTCAAGGGGCAGTTGGAACCGGTCGCGCGGCCGAAGTGCCTGTCGGACCCGGCGACGATGGATGCGATGAAGAAGCTGATCAAGATGAACGTCGATGCCGCCAAGAAGACCAAGGTGGTGGGTTACGCGTTCGATGACGAGATCTCGGCGGTGTCGTTCGGCAGCCCGTGCGACACGTGCACGAGCAAGTACTGCCTGGAGCGGTTCCGGCGGTTCCTCAAGCGGACCTACAAGGACATCAACACGCTGAATCGGCAGTGGGGGACGGATTACGAGAGTTTCAGCAAGGTCAGCATCGTCGGCTGCGAGGCCACCCGCCAGGCGAACCACGAGCAGCCGCTGAGCGAGTGGAACCTTTCGGGCTGGGTGGACAGCCGGGAGTACATCGACCAGAACTTTGCGGACACGCTCCAGGAGTTGGTCGAGTTCACCAACAAGCTCGACCCGACGCGGCCGGCGGGGTACGTCGGCAGCGGCGGCCCGACGGCGTACGGCGGCTATGACTACGAAAAGATCTGCAAGGTGATCCAGTGGATCGAGGCGTATGACATCGGCGGGACGGATGCGATCGTGCGGTCGCTGATGCCGAAGAACCCGCGGGTGCAGACGTGGTTCGACAACAAGAGCGTCGAGAAGAACAAGTGGTTCAACTGGTACTACTGGTCGCAGGGCGACCGGGGCCAGATCATCTGGCCGGCGACCGATGAGGTCAGCCCGTGGTTCCCGGGGCCGGAGGCTCGCAAGGACATCCAGGCGTTGCGGCCGATGCTGGAGGAGACGCAGGGGGACAAGCTCGGCAAGATGCTGGTGGGGGCGGAGTACGCGACCGACGGGATCGCGGTGTACCTGAGCCAGCCGTCGATCCGGGTGAGCTGGTTCATGGACATCATCCCGCACAAGGAGACCTGGATCAACCGCGCCAGCAGCCTGAACAACGCGAACGACACGGCGCACTGGAATCGCTATGGCTGGATGAAGTTGCTGGACGACTGCGGCTTCACGTACAACTTCGTCACGCCGAGCCAGGTGACGGCCGGGGAACTGAAGAAGTACAAGGTCCTGATCCTGGGTCACGCGCTGGCGATGTCGGATGAAGAGGCGAAGGCGATCCAGGAATTCGCCGAGGCCGGGGGCACGGTCCTCGCCGACCACCTGTGCGGCGTGTTCGACGAGCACGGCAAAGCGCGCAGCAACGGGGCGCTGGACGAGTTGTTCGGCGTGACGCACAACCTGTCGTACGGCTTGTTCAACGGTAAGGTGCTGTACGAGATTGACGCCGAGCAGTTTGGCAGCGACCCGATCGAGAAGAAGGTTACGACGGCCTACGAAGGCGCGCCGACCTGGAAGGACCTGGTGGTGTACGAGCGGGCTTTGGGCGCAACCGAGGGGGCCGAGGCGACCGACAAGGTGGACAATATCGCCGTGGTGGTCAAGAAGGGCAAGGCGGTCTACCTGAACCTCTCGCCGGTGTCATACACCTACGAGCGGTATAACCCGAAGATGACCTACTGGCCGCACCTGATTACGGGGCTGCTGGCGGAGGCGGGAATCAAGCCGCGTGTGAAGGTCATCCGGATGGAAACCGAAGAGCCGGAGATGATTACGCAATGCCTGTACTGGAAGGTCGCGGGCGGAAAGATGGCGTTGTGTCTCATAAAGAACCTGTTCCGCAGCGCCCAGATCGATGCGGCGGGCGAGACGCAGGGTAATATCTCTAGTGAACCGACGAAGATCCGGTTGGTCTTCGCCTCGGCTGTCAAGGGGCTCAAGAACGAGCGGACGGGCAAGGTGTTAGGGGATGGTCGCGAATTCGAAGACACCTGGACGACCTGCGAGGCGAACGTGTACACGTTCGAATAGAGGGTTGCAGGATTGTTCGGCCCGACATTACAGGACCCCGGCCCGATCCGGCATTCCGGATCGGGCCGGTTTGTTTCATCTGCCAAACGTGGGCTGGCGGGCTTGGACCGTTGGTGTCTCTGCATCTATAATTCGTGTCCTGAGGTATTTAGGCCGAAAAACCAATATGGACTTTTGCCGAACCGCAAAACCCTCGCCAGATTGCGACGACCTGCCGGCTGGCGTGTAAATACCACCAGAAAATGAGGGTTCGCATGACTTCGAGTCGCCTGTTACATCTAGGCGTCGTTTTACTGACCAGCGGGTTGTTGGCCGCGGCGGACACGATTGCTGCCGAGCCAAAAGCGTCGCAGTCGCAGCCAGCGGCCGTGGTGGGCAAGGACAACTGGCAGGCGTACCGCGAGAGTTGCCGACAGATCCTGGACGGGAAGTTCGAGGCGGCTTACGGCACGCTGCAGCAGATCCTTGCGGCCAAGAGGGACCTGCCGAACGTCGAGCAAGTCGCGACGTGGATGGACAAGTACCACGAGCTGGCGGACCTGCGGGACCGGCTGCACAGCAAGGAATACCAGGCCTATGTGACCAAGGCCCAGGCGCACGCCGCGAAGGCGGAGTGGTCCAAGGCGATGGACAGTATGGCATCGGCCTTCTGGTCGAGCCCGAGCGAGGAGCGGTTCCGCCAGGAGCCGTGGCTCAAGGAATTCGTCGCCAAGGCCTTTGCGTACGGCGAGGACCTGCGCAAGCGGGGCGAGTGGACGGATGCGACCCGCATCTACGCGGAGTTGGCCCTGGTCTTCCCGGACAACCAGACATATAAGGACCTGCGGACTCGCTGTGCGGCGCACGCGAGTCTGGAGGCTACGTACAACGACGCTGACTGGAAGGACCGGCTGGCCGGGATCAGCCCGTCGATGGTGCAGGATGCCTTCGGGCGGATCGACAAGTACTACTACAGCAGCCCGGACCTCAAGAAGATGGGCACGGATGGTGTCGAACGGCTTACGGTTCTGGCTGAGACGACCGCCCTGTTCAAGCCCTTCCCCGGGTTGAACAATCCCGAGAAGCGGATGCAGTTCGTCGCGAAGATGCGCCGCCAGGGCGACCTGCTAAGCCGGGCCGACGCGGTCAGTACCAGCCAGCTCAACAACGCCCTGGAGGAGATCCTGGCGGCCAACCGCATGACCGTCGGTCTGCCGGAAGAGGTGGTCATCAGCGAATACGTCGGCGGCGCGTTCGAGGCGCTGGACCGGTACAGCTCGATGATCTGGCCGGCCGAGCAGGCCGAATTCCGCAAGCATACGACAGGCGAGTTCAGCGGGGTGGGCATCCAGATCCAGACGGAGAACGAGAAGATCAAGGTCTTCTCGCCGCTGGAGGGCACGCCCGCGTACACGGCGGGCGTCGAGCCGGGCGACACGATCCTGGCCATCGATGGCAAGCCGGTCAAGGGCATCACGCTGGAGCAGGCGGTCCGACGGATCACGGGCGAGGCGGGCACGAGCGTGACGCTGACGATGGAGCGGCCGAACGGCAGCGGGCCGTTCGACGTGAAGATGAAGCGGCAGAAGATCACGGTGCCGACGGTGAAGGGGTGGGAGCGCGACGGCGTGGGCTGGACCTGGTTCATCGACAAAGACCAGAAGATCGCTTATGTGCGGGTGACCAGTTTCACGGAGACGACGACCGATGCGTTCCGCAGCGCGCTGGAGCAGTTGCGCAAGGCGGGCATGAAGGGGCTCATCGTGGACCTGCGGGTCAACCCCGGCGGTCTGCTCAAGACGGCGGTGGAGATGTGCGAGATGTTCCTGCCGGCGGGCAAGGACATCGTCTCGACCAAGGGCCGGGCGAGCGAGCCGTGGCAGATCAAGAGCCGCAGCGGCGGAGAGTTTGCCGATATACCGCTGATCATCCTGATCAACGACTATAGCGCCAGCGCGTCGGAGATCATGGCGGGGGCGTTGCACGCCCAGGGCCAGGCGCTGCTGGTGGGCGAGCGGACGTGGGGCAAGGGCAGCGTGCAGAACCCCTGGCCGCTGGGTAGCAGCGACGCGCTGCTGAAGTTGACGACGGCGTTGTACTACCTGCCGTTCATGGACCGTTCGATCCACCGGGACGAGGATTCCAAGGAATGGGGCGTGGCCCCGGACGTGCAGGTGAAGTTGACGCCCAAAGAGGCCCGCCGGGTGTTGGAGTTGCGGCGCAACAGCGACGTACTGCCGGGCAAGAGCGGGGTGGTGCCGGCGACGGCGTCGGCCCCGGCGACGCAGCCAGACGAGGAACCTGACGCGGCGGACATCCTGGTGCAAGGGCTGAAGGTCGATCCGCAGGTGGAGACGGCGCTGCTGCTGATGCGGGTGCGGCTGCTGTCGAAGGAGCCGTGGTCGATCCGGATGGCCAGCGCTTCGGCGAGCGCAACGGCGGAGAAGCCACAGCCAGCCGGGGCGAGCGTGCGGTAAGAACGGCAACGGCAATGGGGAGAATAACGGCCCCTAACGACAATTGACGACAGTTCAGAGCCCCTGGTGATGAAAGCCGGGGGCTTTTCTTCGCGCGGCCCGGGCGGCTATGCTATACAGCCTTGGGAATGAGTCGGCACTGTTAAGGGAGTCCGCCTATGCAACTGTCGTGGCATCGCCAGGATCTGCGTCTGCACCGGCCGTTCACCATTGCCCGCGGCACCGCGGTCAAGAAGCAGACCCTGGTGGTCGAGCTGACACAGGACGGCGTTACGGGGCTGGGGGAGGCCGTTCCGACCAACTACTACGGCCAGAGCCTCGACTCGGCGGAGCGGACGCTGGCGGCGATGCAGCCGCTGCTGGGCGAGGACCCGTTCAACCTGCAGTCGATCCTCGAGCTGCTCCTGCAGCGGTTCGGCGACCAGTTGGCGACGGTTGCGGCGGTGGACTTCGCGCTGCACGACTGGCTGGGCAAACGGCTGGGGGTGCCGACCTGGCGGCTGCTGGGGCTGGACCCGGCGAAGGCGCCGCCCACGAGTTTCACCATCGGGATCGACAAGCCCGAGCTGATCGAGCAGAAGGTGGCGGAGGCGGCCTGGCACCCGATCCTGAAGGTGAAGCTCGGTACGGAGTTCGACGAGGCGATCCTGCAGGCCGTGCGGCGCATTGCGCCCGAGAAGCGCATTCGCGTCGATGCCAACGCCGGTTGGAAGCCGCAGCAGGCCCTCGACAATATCCGCATGTGCGCCCGCTACGGGGTGGAGTACGTGGAGCAGCCGGTGCCGCCCGGGGACAACGAGACGCTGCGACGGCTGCGTGAGGCGCGGGTCTTGCCGATCGTCGTCGATGAGAGCTGCGTGGTGGCCGGGGACGTTGCGCGGCTCAACGGCTGCGTGGACGGCATCAACATCAAGCTCGACAAGTGCGGGGGCATCCGCGCGGGGCTGCAGATGATCCACGCCGCGAAGATCCTGGGCATGAAGGTGATGCTGGGCTGCATGATCGGCAGTTCGCTGTACATCGCGGCGCTGGCGCAGCTTTCGCCGCTGGCGGACTGGCTGGATCTGGATGGGCATCTGCTGCTGGCGGAAGACCCGTTCGAGGGGCTTGGTTACCAGGCGGGTCGACTGATCCTATCGGATCGTCCCGGGCTCGGTGTTGCCAGCCGCGCCTGATGCCGACCAAACTCTCCCGCCAGATGGCGTAATTGGGCACTTGCCGGGCACTTACGCAGGCTCGGTGCGATTGTCCCAGGGCCGGACAGGTCGGCTTGCCGGCGATGCCCCGGTATGGAACCATTTGCAGGCCAAGATGTTCACCGCCGCTTGTCTCCGGCGTGTGGCCGTCCTATCTTTCTGTAAGTACCATCTTCGCCGCCTCAACCCTTGCTCGTCCAAGGGGGACTTCTGGCGGCATCCAGCAGGACAGCATGCCGAAGGGGGAATGTATGCGCACTTTCGTCGTCTGGGCAGCGGTGGCCATTGTACTGTTATCAGTGACCGTCGCGTCGGCGGTGGTGATCGTGCCGGGGGAGGATCTAGTCTGCAACGGCCGGAACCCGAATGATCCCCAGGTCCGAATCCGTATCCGCCCGCAGAAGCAGTGGCAGGAAACATATCCGTGCACATTCAACCCGACGGCCGAGACGATCCTTTCATTTAGTGGCCGGCTGCCGGACGTGAACACGCAAGGCCGCGTGTGGTTCAGTTACCCCGACCTGCAAGGCCAAACCGTGGAGACCAGTTGGGAGATCATCTATCCCAAGAAGTTTCTTTACCAGGTGCAGTTGCCGTTTTGCCCGTCGGAGGTCACGGTGCACTTCGTGAACCGGTTCGACCGGCGCCTGGTGATCCAGAAGCCCGTATTTGCCGCCCTGCAGATCACGCCGGACCCGGCGACGCTGGGCTTGGTGGCGGTGGCATGCGCGGGCTTGTTCCGGTGTCGCAGGATATAGGGCGGCGCTACTGGCGATAGCGTTGGGCGATCGGCACGCGGCGGCCGTAGCCGAAGGCCTTGCCGGTGACCTTGAGTCCCGGCGGGGCCTGCTTGCGCTTGTACTCGTTGCGGTCGACCATGCCGATGACCTGGCGGACGAGGGTGGCGTCGAGGCCGGCGGCGGCGATCTCCTCGGCGCTGCGGTTCTCCTCGACATAGAGCTGGATGATCTGGTCGAGCAGGTCGTAGGGGGGGAGGGAGTCCTGGTCGGTCTGGTTGGGGCGCAGTTCCGCGGAGGGGGCCTTGGTGAAGACACCTTCGGGGACGATCTGACGGCCTTTCCATTCATTGTAATAGCGGCAGAGCCGGTAGACCATATTCTTGGGCACGTCACTGATGACCGCCAGGCCGCCGCACATGTCGCCGTAGAGCGTGCAATAGCCTACGGCCATCTCGCTCTTGTTGCCGGTGGTCAGCAGCATCCAGCCGTACTTGTTCGACAGCGCCATCAGCAGGTTGCCGCGGATGCGGGCCTGGATGTTCTCTTCCGTTACGTCGCGGGGCAGGTTGTCGAAGATATCGGCGAGTTCGGTGTCGAAGACCTGGCGGATGCGCTCGATGGGGACGACGCGGAAGTCGATGCCCAGGTTGGCCGCCATGTCGCGGGCGTCGGTCAGGGAGGCCTCGGCGTTGAACTGCGAGGGCATGGCCACGCCGTGGACGGCATCCTTGCCGAGGGCCTCGATGGCGACGCACGCCACGAGCGAGGAGTCGATCCCCCCGGACAGGCCGAGCACGATCTGCTTGAAGCCGCACTTGTGGACGTAGTCCTTCAGGCCGAGCGTGAGCGTCTGGAAGACGCTGGCGGCCTCGTCGGGATAGGGCTCGCAGCGGGCCCCCCCGTTGAGGGTTTCGGTGTCGACGAGCAGCAGGTCCTCGGCGAAGGCCTTGGCGCGGGCGACCACGCGGCCGTCGGCGGCGAAGAAGGTGCTGGCGCCGTCGAAGATGAGTTCGTCGTTGCCGCCGACCTGGTTGACGAAGGCCAGGGGCACGCCGAAGTCGGAGATCTGGGTGCCGAAGAGCTTCTCGCGGAAGCCGTGCTTGCCGCGCTCGAAGGGGGAGGCGGAGACGTTGACGAGTAGTTGGGCGCCAGCCTGGATGACCTCGGCGAGCGGGTTGCGGTGATAGAGTTTGCGTTTGAGGAAGCGCGGGTCGTTCCAGAGGTCCTCGCAGATGGTTACGCCGATCGTGAGTTTCTGGCCGGCGGCCTCGACCGTGATGGGCGCGACCGCGGGGGCGGGCTCGAAGTAGCGGAGTTCGTCGAACACATCGTAGGTCGGCAGCAGGACCTTGTAGTGTTCAGCGGCGATGCGGCCGTCCTGCAGGAGGGCGGCGGCGTTATAGAGGCTGCGGCCGCGGGGGTTGGGGTTCTGCCGCACGAAGCCGACCAGGGCGCTGATCCCCTGGGCCTTTCGGGCGATCCACTCGATGGCCTGCTCGTTGTCGCGGACGAACTTGGGCTTGGCGAGCAGGTCCTTGGGGGGATAACCCACCACCGCCAGTTCACTGAAGACCACCAGGGCCGCGCCCGCCTGCTGCGCGCGCTCCATGGCGACGATGATCTTCTCGGAGTTGCCGGGGATATCGCCAACGATGTAATTCAGTTGCGCCAGTGCAATCTTCATTCGCTGTGGTTCCACCTACTCTACCGAGGTACTGTGCGGCCGGGGCGTGACCAGCATGGGTCAGCGTGTCGTCGGCGCGTGCGTTTGTCGCAGGGCCTGGATCACCTGATCGGTCGTGACGAACTGGGCGCCGGAGGCCCGCATCTCGTTGAGGGCCGCCTGTTCACCCTGGGGCGTGATCGCCTTGACCGCATCCGTCACAACATACGTCGGCTGGCCGATCTTGGCCAGACCCAGTGCGGCGGACTTGACACAGTAATCGGTGGCCACGCCGAAGACGTACCAGGCATCGGCGTGGACCTGTTCGAGCAGGCGGCGGGCGCTGGCGCTGGTCCAGACGTCGAGCGTCCGTTTGCGGAAGACGACCTGGGCGTGGTGTTCGAGCAGCCGATCGATGTCATCGATGAGTTCCTCGGGATCCAGGTGGGCGCGGTCGGCCAGGAGGGTGTCGGCCAATCGCTGCTGGCCCGGCGTACCCACTACGCAGTGGGGCGGAAAGTTATAGGCCGAGAATTCGGGATCATCTGTGGTGTGATAGTCGGCAGTGCTGACGACCGGGATGCCGTATTCGGTGGCGGTGGCGAAAAGGCGTCTGAGGTTCGGGACGATCTGCTCGGCGCTGGGCACGTACAGCGCCCCGTGCGGGTCCATGAAGTCGTGTTGGGTATCAATATCGACAAATATAGTCTTATGTTGGCGCACCATGCTCGCTCTCCGGGTCCTGCTGCCATAACATCGGCAGCCAAAAGGGCCTGCGCAGGACCAGCCGGGTCGAAACAGATGATTGTACGGCGGGGCGGGCGGAACATCCAACGGGGGACCGGCGGGACAGTCAGGGGGCAGCAATTAACAGTCAGCGGCCGCAATAACGGCCAAGGCAACAACGCGGGCCCGCCGCAAGGAAGTGGTGGGGCCGTTGCGGGATTTTGCGCGGTATAAGACCCAGTATGTGTGCGGAATGCCGGGCCAGAGGGGGGCTCTGATCCATGGACCGGACCAGCGTCCGGCAGTTGCACGTCACGCAGCCTATCCGGTACAATTTGTAATGCCTTGAAGGGAAGGGCATTGCGCCGAATTACTGCTGGCGTTCTGGTTCTGTGAACATGCAGGACGGCAATGGCATGAGATTTGCTGCGTGTACCGCAAGAATTCGACCTTAGAAAGTGTTGGAGGTTACCGTGGCAGTCGAACTCGACAAGATTCGCGAGAAGCTTCCGCCCTCGCCGTTTGAACTGATCAACCGCCTTCGCGAGCGAGCCCGTGCCGCCGCCAAGACGATCGTCCTTCCGGAGGCCTTCGATCCGCGTGTGCTGCTGGCGGCCGATGCCGCCGTAGCCGACGGTTTGGCCAAGATCATCCTGGTGGGTAACGCCGATACGCTGCGTCGCTTGGCGGCCGAGCATGGGGCCGATATCGACAAGTGTTTGATCGTCGATCCGGAGGCCAGCGGGCTGCTGGACTGGTTCGCCACGAAGTACTACGAGCGTCGCCAGCACAAGGGCGCCACCGAGGCCCAGGCGCAGATGGCTGTCCGCGAGCCGCTGTTTTTTGGCACGATGATGGTCGGCACGGGCATGGCCGACGGCATGGTCGGGGGCAGCATGTCGCCCACCGCCAAGCTGATCCAGGCGGCACTGCACTGCGTGGGGCCGCGGCCGGGCCTGAAGACGGTGAGCAGTTTCTTCCTGATGGCGACGCCGCTGAAGGAATTTGGCGTGAACGGCGCGCTGATTTACGCCGACGCCGGCGTGGTGCCCGACCCGACGCCGGAGCAGATGGCGGACATCACCGTCGCGGCGGCTGACCACTGCCGGTTGCTGCTGGAGGCCGAGCCGCTGGTGGCGCTGCTGAGTTTCTCCACGATGGGCTCGGCGGAGCATCCGCTGGTGAGCAAGGTTCGCCAGGCGCTGGAGATCATCCGCCGCAGGTTCCCGAGCATGAAGGTCGACGGCGAGATGCAGTTGGATGCGGCGATCGTGCCGGAGGTCGCCAACTTGAAGGCGCCCAAGAGCCCGGTGGCCGGGCACGCGAACACGCTGATCTTCCCGGACCTGAATGCCGGCAACATCGGCTACAAGCTGACCGAGCGGCTGGCGCGGGCGAAGGCGGTCGGCCCGGTGCTGCAGGGCCTGGCGGCGCCGATCAACGATCTGTCCCGCGGCTGCAAGTGGGAAGAGATTTTCGATGCGATCGCGATTACCGCGATCCAGGCGACTGTCAGCGATCCCGTGAAAAAGTAGTGGCCAGTAAGGTTCCCCCGGCAGCAAGATGCCTTCTGAATGTGTAACATTCCGAGAAGCGGCTGATTCGTCAGCCGCTTTTTATTACGAGGTAAATGTTCGATGGCCACGAAAGTCCTGGTAATCAACAGCGGAAGCTCGTCGATCAAGTATCGCCTCATCGACATGATGGATGAGAAGGAACTCGCCAGCGGTCTGATCGAGCGGATCGGCCAGCCGCCGGCGGTCATCAAGCACAAGACGGCGAACTGGAAGCACGAGGGCAACGAGGACATCCACGACTACGATACCGGCATCGGCCGGATCGTGCAGTTGCTGGCGGATCCGCATGCCCCGGTGCTCAAGGGCGCGTCGGAGCTGCTGGGCGTGGGCCACCGGGTGGTGCATGGCGGCGAGGCGTTCCAGGACTCGACGCTGGTGGATGACGGCGTGCTCAAGGCGATCGAGGAGACGATTCCGCTGGCGCCGCTGCACAACCCGGCGAATCTCGCTGGCGTCAAGGCCGCCCAGCGGGCGTTCCCGGCGATCCCGCAGGTGGCGGTATTCGACACCGCGTTCTTCCAAACGATCCCGCCGCAGGCATACGTGTACGCGGTTCCCTACGAGTGGTATGAGAACTGGCGGATCCGCCGGTACGGTTTCCACGGCACGAGCCATCGCTATGTTTCGGGCCGGGCGTCGCAGATCCTGGCCAAGCCGCAGGCGAACCTGATCACGCTGCATCTGGGCAACGGCTGCAGCATGGCGTGCGTCAAGAACGGCAAGGCGATCGACACGACGATGGGCCTGACACCGCTGGAAGGGTTGGTCATGGGGTCGCGCAGCGGCGACATCGACCCGGCCATCATTTTCCACCTGGTGGAGCGGGGCCTGCTGAGCTTCCAGCAGGTGCGCGATTCGCTGGAGAAAAAGAGCGGCCTGGTCGGCGTGAGCGGCGTGTCGCGGGACCTGCGGGACGTCACCTCGGCGGCCGCGGCCGGCAACGAGCGGGCGGCCCTGGCGATCAAGGTCTTTGCGCACCGGGCCCGCAAGTACGTCGGGGCGTTTCTGGCGGAACTGGGCCGCTGCGACGGCATCGTCTTTACCGGCGGGGTCGGCGAGAACGACGCGGCGATGCGCCAGTTGATCCTCGAGGGGCTCGAGCCGCTGGGCATCTCGCTGGATCTGGCGACCAATCGCACCGTCCACGGCGAGATGCGGATCTCGTCGAACGACAGCAAGGTGACGGTGCTGGTCGTGCCGACGAACGAGGAACTGATGATCGCCCGGGATGCGATGCGACTGATCAACCAGGCGGCGACGGCGAAGCGCTAGCACGGTAGTTCCGCACCAAGAGTCTTCATGGTCCCGGCGGCGAGGCAGACCCTCGCGGCCGGGATCGTGCGTTTGTACTGCTCTTGTCACCGCCCGTTGGCCCTGCCACCCATCCGCTGCTACGATTACCCCGATGCAGGTACTGCGAACCGATGATGTGATCGTGGCGATCTCGACGCCGGCTGGGCGCTCGGCGCGGGGGATCCTGCGCCTCACGGGTCCGGCGGCGATCGCGACGTGCGCGAGATTGTTCTGGCCGGCCGATGGTCAGGGGCTTGCCGCACAGGGGGCCTGGCAGACGATCCCGGGCCGGCTGCAGTTGCGAACGGACCTGGCGGTGCCGGCGGTGGCGGTGCTCTTCCTGCCGCCCCGGAGCTACACGGGGCAGCCGCTGGTCGAGATGCACGTGGCCGGGGCGCCTGTGTTGCTGGAGATGGCCCTGCGAGCATGCATGGCGGCGGGGGCTCGGCTGGCAGAGGCGGGGGAGTTCACTGCGCGGGCGTTTCTGACGGGCCGGATGGATCTACTTTCCGCGGAGGCGGTCGCGGAGCGGATCGCGGCGAAGTCCGATGCGCAGCTCGTGGCTGCGCAGCAGTTGGCGGGGGGGGCGCTGGCGGAGAGGGCGCGTGCCGCGACCCAGGAGCTGGCGGATCTGCTGAGCCTGGTGGAGGCGGGGATCGACTTTGCCGATGAGCCGATCGAGTTTATCGATGCGGAGTCGCTGGGGGGGCGGTTGGCGGCGCTGCAGGCGGATCTGGAGGATCTGATGGCGCGGTCGCTGGACATGCAGCGGCTGGAGGCCCTGCCGCGGGTGGCCCTGGCGGGTCCACCTAACGCGGGCAAGAGCCGGCTGCTCAATCGGCTGACGGGGCTCGATCGTTCCATCTGTTCGCCGATCCCGGGCACGACGCGCGACGTGCTCTCGGCGGTGATGGATACGCCGGCGGGGCAGGTGCTGTTGCTGGACGGGCCGGGGCTGGGGGAGGCGCAAAATGACATCGACCAGATGGCGCAGGACGCCTGGCGGGATCTGCTGGGCCGGGTCGACCTGGTGCTGCTCGTGCTGCCGGCGGATCTGTTGTATCATGACGAGATTGATCATGGTCCGGTTGGGCAGGTGGTGGCCGGTCGGCCGCACTTGCTGGTGGCCAACAAGAGCGACCTGCTGGACGCGTCGGGGCTGGCGGCCCTTGCGGCGCGGCTGGCGGTTCGGCCGGCAAAGCCCGTGCATATGATCTCTGCCGCCACGGGGGCTGGCTGCGAGGCGCTGCGGCAGGCGATTGCGGTGGCGGGCGGGCCGGGGAATTCCGGCGAGGGCCGGATCGTGCTGACCGCCCGGCACAGCCAGGCGCTGCAGGCGGGCCTGGAGGCGATCGCGGCGGCGGGCCGGGAGCGGCCGGCGGAGCTGATCGCGCTGCACCTGCGCGAGGCGATGGGGCATCTGGGCCAGATCACCGGCGCGGTGACGACCGAGGACCTGCTGAATCGGGTGTTCTCAAAATTCTGTATTGGCAAGTAGGACGACGGCGCGAGCATGGCTGACGAACGAATCCTGATCGTAGAAGATGAGCGGCTGATCCGCTGGTCGATCCGGCAGCGGTTGGAGCGCGAGGGCTACCAGGTCGCCGAGGCCGAGAACGGCAAGTCGGGCCTGAAGCACCTGCAGGACTCCGGGGCCGACCTGGTCCTGCTGGATTACAAGCTGCCCGACATGACGGGCCTGGACATCCTGCGCCAGATCCGCCAGACCGACGAGGACATCGTCGTGATCATGGTCACGGCGTATGGTACGGTCGAGACGGCTGTGGAGGCGATGAAGCACGGCGCGTTCGACTACATCGGCAAGCCGTGCAACATGGACGAGCTGGCCCTGCTGGTGCAAAAGGGACTCGAGCAGACGGCGCTGAAGCGCCAGGTCGCGCGGCTGCGGGCGGCGCTGGCGGAGCAGTACGGCTTCGACCGGATCATCGGCCAGAGCCCCGCGATGCAGGACCTGTTCAAGGTGATGAAGGACGTGGCGGGCAGCCCCTCCAGCACGGTGTTCCTGCGGGGCGAGTCGGGCACGGGCAAGGACCTGGTGGCACGGACGATCCACTACAACAGCGCGCGGGCGGCGAGGCCGTTCGTGAACATCACGTGCACGGCGCTGGCGGAGACGCTGCTGGAATCCGAGCTGTTCGGCCATGAGAAGGGCGCCTTCACCGATGCGAAGATGACCAAGAAGGGCCTCTTGGAGCTGGCGGACGGGGGGACGGCGTTTCTCGACGAGGTGGGGGACATGCCAGCGGCCCTGCAGGCGAAGCTGCTGCGGTTCCTCGAGGAGAAGACCTTCCGGCGGGTGGGCGGCACGGCGGACATTCACGTGGACGTGCGGGTGATCGCCGCGACGAATCGCGACATCGAGCAGGCGATCCGCGACAAGCAGTTCCGCGAGGACCTGTTCTACCGGCTGAACATCATTCCGATCTACCTGCCTGCGCTGCGTCAACGGGCCGGGGACATCGCGCTGCTGACGAACTACTTCATCGCCTCGTTCAACCGGGAGTTCAAGAAGAACATCAAGGGGCTGGATAAGGATGCGGAACTGCTGGTGGAGTCACACCCGTGGCCGGGCAACGTGCGCGAGCTGCGCAACGCGATCGAGCGGGCGGTGCTGCTGACTCGCAACGAGTACCTGACGGCGGATGACTTCCCGCTGCTGAAGGGGCCGCGGCCGGGGGCCGCCAGCAGCGGATTTGAAATTCGCTTGCCAGCGACCGGCGTGGACATGGAGGAGGTCGAGCGGGCGCTGGTGACGCAGTCGCTGGAGTTGGCCCGGGGGAACCAGACCAAGGCGGCGAAGCTGCTGAATTTGTCGCGGGATCAGCTGCGGTATCGGATGGAGAAGTTTGGGATGCTGTAGGGGCAGCTATCTGGCTTACTTGCGCGCGTATCCGCGTGAGACGTCTTCGAAGGTCTGGAAATTGAGGGTGATGAGAGTCTCTATTGATCTTTGCATTGAAAATGCAACAAACTGCCGTCAGTGCTATGTTTGGGCATGAGACCCAAAGGTAATGCCGCAGCGCTGGAAACACGGCGACGGCTGGCAGTCCGGATGCTGCGAGCGGGCCAATCCCGGACGACCGTTGCCAATCTTCTGGACGTGGGCCGCGTGACACTGTGGCGGTGGAAGACCGCCCGCCGGCCAGGAACCCGAGC
>JANYLN010000234.1 GCA_025357795.1 Planctomycetota bacterium | reverse complement strand
GGAACCTTCTCCAAAATGAGCGTTGGACTGGTGATCATACCGCCAGCGCGCCTGCCAGCAAGGGAGCTTCCGGCGAGTCTGTGTGCAATTGCGACGTTGCGGCCTGGTCCGTCGTTCCATGGGCCATCGTCATGTAGATGTCCATCCCCGTGTTTTCCAGGCCGCGGATGAAGTGGACGCGCTCGTGGATGGACATCTACATGACGATGGCCCATGGAACGACGGACCAAGGCCGCCACGTCGCAATTGCACACAGACTCGCCGGCCACTCCCTTGCTGGCAGGCGCGCTGGCGGTATGATCACCAGTCCAACGCCTATTTTGGAGAAGGTTCCCATGGTCAAGCAGACCGCTGCCGAGCAGTACAGTGCGTGGCTCTCATCGATCATGACCGAATCACTGGCCCGACGGGCAGCAAGACTCGCCTCCCTCAAAACCCCGCAGGACGTCCTCGCCTGGGCAAAAGACACGCAGGAGTGGTACCGCGCCAGCGTCGGCCCGCTCGTGCCAATGGCGCACGAACCGAAGCGGATCCACTGCGGCACGATCCGGCGCGACGGTTTCCGCGTTGAAAAGTGGCTGCTCGAGGTTTTCCCCGGCACCTTCGACCCGATCAACCTCTATGTCCCCGACAAGCCCAACACCAAGGGCGTCGCCATCGTCATGCCCGAGGGCCACTCGGCCGAAGGCAAGGCGAGCAAGGACTACCAGAACCCCTGCGCGTACTTCGCCTGCAACGGCATCCCCGCGCTGGTCTACGACCACAGCGGCAACGGGGAGCGTCGCGAGTATTGGAACCGCGTCCGTAACGAATCGATCCCTGGCAAGACCCCCACCAGCGAACACGACCGCACGGGCGACCTCTCCACGCTCGCTGGCATCCAGCCCGTCCGCTGGTACATCACCGAGGCCGCGAGAATGCGCGACTTCCTGGCAACCTTCCCGTTCGCGAAGCGCGAGAACATCGGCATCACGGGCGTATCCGGCGGCGGTACGATTTCCCGCTACGCGGCGGCCTACCTCGGCGACTTCGCCTTCTGCATCCCCGTCTGCATCGTCCGCGGCGAGGACGGCATCGGAGGCGGCGACGCCGAGCAGAACTGCTGGGATGCCGGCATCCGCGGCGTGGCCGCGATCGACCTGGTCGCCTGCACCGTACCGCGCCCCGCCATGCTCGTGACCGAGACAGCCTTCGAGGAGACCGCGCAGTCTTACAAACGCTTGCGGCAGATCTACGATATCGCAGGTGCACCCGCCGGCACTACGGAACTCTTTGGCGTCGCTGACGAGCACGGCTATACCCACCCGATGGCCGAGGCCGTCTACAACTTCATCGCCCGCCAGTACGACCTCCCCGCCGGGGATCACCTCGCCTGGAACCACATCCGCCTGCTGCCGGACAACGATACCTTCACCGGTCAGACGGGCCTCGTGCAGCGCGACCGCCTCCAGGTGACCCTCGCCCAGCAGATCAAGCAGCTCGCCCCCAAGCCGGCCGGCCTGACGCGAGAGAACTTGCCTCAGGTCCTGCGGATCGCCGATTGGCACCGCTGCCCCGTGCCGTACGCCTTCGCCGGCCAGACGGGCGATACGGTGCCCGTAACCAGCGACACCACTGCACAAGCGGGCGAACTGGGCCTGCTGGACTGGGCCCCGGAAAGACCGATGGATTGGTACCACGGACAGAGCTACCTCTACCGCTCGGGTCAGGCCGATGCCGCCCGCACAATGCTCGTCTTTGGACGAAGCCTCATGGGCCTGCGAGTCCGGCAGATCCTCGATTTCCTCGAGGACAACCGCGGCAAGGTCAAATGCCTCTCGGCCGCAGACGAATGGGCGGTACCCCTGGCATTCGCCTGTGCCCTGGTCAGACCCGACCTGCTTCCGCAGGCGACCGTGCGATATCTGCCGGCGAGCTTCCGCGACTTCTTCGACGCCGACCTCAACACGACCTCGCTGGGGCTGATCGTCCCGGGTCTGCTGGCGTACGGCGATATGGATGACGTGATTGCCCTGTCCGCCGGCCGGCTTCAGGTCGAGCGCCGCGTCGATGCCGATGGGCGAGTCGTAGCATAAGAGGAGTGATGACGGTATGGCCGCAAAGAAGGCAAAAGCGGTGGTCTCCGAGACGAAGAAGTGGCTGCGCGGCGATCCCGATCGCCCGTTCCCCAAGGATATCGACGCGCTCAACCGTCTCGCGAAGGAAACGGTCTTCCCCAC
>JANYLN010000191.1 GCA_025357795.1 Planctomycetota bacterium | reverse complement strand
TCCGGGCAAGTTGTTTCTGAAGATAGCCTGGGGGCGGGGGATTGGCAAGGAGACGCTCTCCCCCCTGCTCTGCCGACCCGGCCGTGGCACGGCGCAGGTCAGTGCGATGTGCTTCGAGCAAAGGGTGAGTCCTATGACTGTTCTGGCGGGGATTGTGGCGTGATCCGGATTGGAATGTGCGAGGTGCGACCCGGGAAGGCAAGGTATGGAGCGGATGCCGCTAGCCACCCAGGCTCTCTTCGGCTATGGCCAGGGAGTCATCCAGGTCCGCACGGAGATTGGCCAGATCAGCCTCGGTCAAACTGAGCGTGTCCAGCAGTTGCGGCGTGACCAGGGCCTGGTCATCGCGGACAGTCAGGCAGAATCCCTTGCGGTCCACACAGGCGATGATGTCCGCCAGGTACACCGCATAGGCGATCAGGCGGTTTTCCTCGGAGACGCGGTCCGGGCAATGGTGGTAGCCGATCGCGCCGCGCAGCGCCATCGGGAACCTCCACTTGGCCGCCAGCCCCATGCCGAGCATCTGGTGGTCGACCCCGAAGATCTCGGCCTCGGCCTGGCACCAGGGCGTGTTCTCGTCGCGGACCCGGGTGAGCAGGTCCTCGAAGCGGTCCGCGAAGGCCTGGAACGCGACGATAATCCCGATATCGTGGATCAGCCCGGCGAGGAATGCCTCCTCGGCGCGGGCCTTGTCCTTCTTCTGGATGATCAGCCGACTCGCCACACCGACGGCCATGCAGTGCCGCCAGAGTTCCTTGGGATCGAAACCGGTGACGGGCCGAACCCCCTTGAACAGCCGGGTGACGGACGTAGCGATGGCAATGTTCTTGACGGCTCGCAAACCCAGCAGCACGATCGCACGATCGACGCTGGCGATCTGCCCGGGCAGGCCGTAAAACGCAGAGTTGACGACCTTGAGGATTTTGGCCGACAGCGGCGGGTCATACTTGATGATCGCGTGCAGATCGCGGGCCGTGCTCTTGGGGTCCTCGACGATCCTGATAATCCGCAGTGTCACCTCCGGCAGCGTGGCGATGTCCCCTATCTTCGCCAGTGCCTTGGTTACGATCTGCTGTCCATCGAGTGTCGTCGGGCTGTTCGACATATTTTCCCGCGCCTCTGGGCGGTTGTGATCCTGAAGCCGGCGCCGTGGGAGACCACCCAAAGCCCGCACGATGCCATCCGCCCGCGGAAGCCGCAGGCGACCTGATGTTTCTTCGACCGCTCCCGGACCCTTCTTTAGGTCTATTCCAACCCTATTATCGACATCCGCTGCACGATTCCGCTTAAACCTATGGCCCGGCACTGGCACGCGACGACAGGCTGGCCACAGTCTACCTGGCTAACTCTAATAGCAATTTTGCTTGCGGAGCAAACGCTCGTTGATTTTCATCTTGCGCAACGCGGCGGCGATACGACGGGCGGCGGCGCCGTCGCCGTACGGGGTCGGGCGATGCGGAGAGAGCCGCTTTTTCAAACGCAGAGCACGGGCCAGGGACGCAGCGACCGCTTTCCGGCCGTACGGGCAGTTCAGGGTCGTGACACGATCCTGGAGTCGCCCGGCCTGACGCGGTCCGACATTGGCGCTGGACGTACCGGCGGCCGGGGCTTCGATGATGCCGGAGGAGCTATTGCCGACGATTGCGCGGGCGGCGAGCAAGGCTTGTAGGAAATCGGTGTGCGGGAGCGAGCGAACGGCCCGGGCGGCCAGGTTGGCGGGGGGAGACTCGATGGCCTCGATGATGCCGGTGTGGCCCGGGTCGCTATTGGGCCAGATGATCAGGGCGGGCAGGCCGGCATCTGCAACCGCTTGAAGGGTTTGCCGCATGTGCCGCTTTTCGATGTGGGCGTCCGGGCTGACCGGGTGCTGGGCGACAATGACGAAACCGTCGGGGGCGGGCATGCCCAGCAGCGATTCGACCCAAGCAAGGTCGGGAACAGCCGTCTGGTAGAGAACGTCCAGCGCGGGTGCGCCTACGCACTGGATCCGCCACTTCTGTTCTCCCATGCGGACCAGGCGTTTTTGCGAATCGGTCGTGGCGACCAGGTGCAGATGGGCCAACTTACTGATGGCGTGACGGATGGCATCGTCCTGCTGGCCCGTGGCGACCTCGCCGCCGTGCAGATGGACCACCGCAAGACCCGATAACGTACCGGCCAGTGCCCCGGCGAGGGCTTCGATCCGGTCGCCCAGGACGACGACCACTTCGGTGCCCCGATTCTGAAAGGCCCTGGTCATGCCGGCCACACCGCGACCGAGGCCCAGGGCCTGCTCGGCGGGGCTGTCGAGGCTGGTCTGCATCGGGACGCGGAAGGTTGTTTCCCAGCCGTCCTGCTCGACGATGCGGGCGGTCATGCCGAAGGGCTTGAGCAGGTGCATGCCGGTGATGCAGACCTGCAGCCGAAGCCCTTGCGCGCCACTAACGGCGCCACTCACGGGTCGCAGGGCGCTATAGTCGGCGCGGGTGCCGGTCACAATGCAGACGTTGCGGCGAAGCATCGGAGGTCTCCGGTCGGATTAGCCGAGCATGTCCCAGGTTATGGGTGTATCGGCAGGAAGGTCGCGCGAGGTCCGGCGGCCGATCACCTCGGCAATCCGCCAGGGGCTGATGCCGGTGCCGGGTCGCTTCACGACGACCATGTCGCGCGTGAGGATCGTGCCGGCGGGGATGTCCGGGCCCGCGGTGACGCTGTTGCGGGAGACCGTGCGGACCTCTCGCTCGACGTCGGAGAGGTCGAGCCGGCCATCACCGAGAATCGCCTGGGCCTGATGGGCCAGGCGGACGTACTCGGCCAGTTCCGCAGGTGCGAGGCTGAAGGCGTGATCCGGGCCGGGCTGGTTGCGGTCGAGCGTGAAGTGCTTTTCGAGCAAATGGGCCCCGGCTGCGACGGCCAGCGAGGCGGTCAGCGGCTCGGTCGTGTGGTCGCTGTAACCTACGGGGCAGCGATAGCGCTCGTGCAGGGAGGCGATCCGGCGGAGGTTGGCTTGTTCTACTTTCGTGGGATAACTGCTGACGCAGTGCAGCAAGACCAGGGGGACGTGCCACTGGCGGACCAGCGAGTCGTACGCGGCGTCGATCTCGACCTGTTCGCTGGCGCCGGTGGACAGCAGGATCGGCAGGCGCGAGGCAGCGGCTGCCTCGAGCAGCGGGCGGTTGATGATGTCCGGCGAGGCAATCTTGATCGCGCGGACGCCCAGGTCCAGCAGGACCTTCAGGTCTTCGACGCCGAAGGGTGTCGCCAGAAACTCGATGCCGACGTCGTCGCAGTGCCGGCGGATGCGGGCGAAGGCGGCCGGCGTCAGTTCCAGCTTGCGGAGCATCTCGACCTGGGACGCCGCCGCGGCAGCATCCTTCTGGTAGGCCGCCTGGGGGGCGTGCCGGCTGGCCAGGCGATCGGCGCTGAATGCCTGAAACTTGACGGCATCCGCGCCGGCGGCGCGGGCGGCATCGACCAGGCGCAGGGCCTCCTCGGTCGAGCCGTTGTGGTTGACGCCGGCCTCGGCGATGGCATAGACGGGCTGGTCGGGGCCGATGCCCCGGGGGCCGATCCGTATGTTCAGTACACTCGTGCTGGACACTGGCCGTACTCCATGACAAACCTTGTCGGCTGTTCCTGTACGTCGGCATGATAGCGGGTCGGGCATGAGCGACGCCAGTTGGGCGGGCGACGAGGGAGCCGTCAATGCCCCGTCATCTCGACCGCCACTCGGCCAGGTGCTTTTGGCGGGCTTGCCGGGTCCGGTGATCGGCGTACCCCGCCGGACTGGCCAGCCGGTCGCCCAGCAGGTCATAGCCGAACAACTCGGCCCCGCTGGCGTAGGCGTAGCCACCCAGACGGCTTGCCAGGCGAACTGCTACAAGGTGATGCTGCTGACGGGCCGGAAAGACCCGGCGGTGCACCGCTTCTACGAAGGGGCGGGCTTCCGCGGCGGCGAGAAGGCTGGCTACATCGCCCGGCCGACGTCCTGATCCTTGCGTCGCCAATCTTGAGAGAACGCCACAGGCCCGAGCCCTGCCTCCGACCGCCGGCAGGGCCCGCAGGCTCTAACGGCTTGTCAGGACTGGCGTCAGGGACCGACCTCATCCGCCCCCACATCCGGCTGGGCTTTGCGCTTCTTGCCGTCGAAGTCGTCCGGTGCTTCGGGCAGCGAGGCAGCCTTGCCGCGGGCGGCGGCGGCCTTGGGCGTCAGGTGCAGGTCGCCGATCGCGGGGTTGGCGAACCAGCCGGACAAGTCGCCGATGATGTTGCCCTTCTGGTCGATACCGTCTTCCTGAAAACGCGTCTGGCCATGTACGAGATTATTGTAAAACCGGATGTTGCGGCAGCCGGTGCCGATCTGGACGTGCCACTCGTTGGCCAGGTCCGAGGCGTACAGAGTGTTGTGGCAGGCGATGGAGTCGACCGCCTGGTGGAATTCGAGGGCCTGGATCGTACCGCCCACGATGAAGTTGTTGCGCGCGATGCCGCGCGTCATGTGCGGCGGCACGGACGAGGGATTGCCGAAGCAGATGCCGCGGTCGCAGCAGATGATAACGTTCCGCTCGGCCGTGACGTCCTCACTCTCGACCCAGATGAAGATCGCGCCCCGGCCGCCGCCGCCTGCGCCCCGGATGCCGACGAAGACGTTGTCGGCGATCGTCCAGTGCTTGAGCATCATCATGTCCATGCCGGCAATGTAGTCGCCGTTGAAGCCGTCGTTGGTGTCGGTCTTCTTGTGGTCGTTGGTGAACAGGCAATACTGGACCCGGCCGCTACGGGGCCGGATCTTCTCGGCCTGCTGGCGGGAGTAGAGGTTGCTGGGGCTGTCGCCTATGCGGCAGGGGTGCGTGCCCTTGATGCCGCGGACCCAGATGTTGTGGAACTTCACGTTGCGAATCGTCAGGCCTTCGACGTCGCTGTCGCCGAAGAAGAAGACGCCGTACTTCGTGTTACGGATCGTCAGGTCGGCGATTGTGACGTCGCGCGCACCGCGCAGGATGATGCCGCGGACGAACTTGTCCTGGCAGTCGATGATGACCTTTTCGCGATTGCCGCTCTGGCTACGGATGGTAACGTTGACAGCGCCGCTGCGCAGCTCGAGATCGCCGACTGGGTAAACGCCGTCGGCAATCAGGATGCTCGTGCCGTCGCTGACCGATGTAACGGCGTGGTGCAGTTCGGCGGGTGTACTCACGCGGACGACCTTGCCTGCAGGCTTGGGCAGTGCGGGGGCCTTGCCAGAGATCTTGACGACGGCCGCCACGTCGGGATTGGCATCACCAGGCATCGGCAACTCTCCCACGAAGACAAATACAGCCAGGATGCAGAGTATCTCTATCACGGCTGCGAGCTCCTTCACCAAACACGTCAACTCCACCTTCGTTCCAGGTTTCTGTAAATGTACCGACTTCGAGAGGTCATGTGAAGCCCAGGCGACGGCGATTCGGCGAGGCGGCTTGCGAATCAGCGAGACCACTATAGGATGCAGATCCGGTTGGGAAGGACTGACCCGATCCCTGCAGGCAGGAGAATATCCATGATGTACACCTATCGTGCCGCTGATTGGGACCGCTACAAGATGGATGTTCGCGAGCCGCACAAGCCGCTGGAACCGCTCGAGAGCGAAATCGCTGTGATCAATGAGGCGCTGGCGGTGCTGCAGCAGGCGGGCATCCTGCCTCACACGTCGTACGATCGGGCGAAGATGCTGGCCTTTCGCCAGGCGGTGCAGGAGCGGTTCGAGATCCCCTGGACGGCTATCACACCGCGGATGCAGCGGCTGATCTGGGCGATCAACGCGATCGTTCGGCCCGCGAACATGATCGCCGCGGGGGTGTTCTGCGGGAACACCTTCATCAGCAACGCGGGGGCGGCTGTGGGGCCGGGGGCGTGCTACACGGCTGACAACCTGATCGGTGTGGAGATCAAACCGGACGAGGCGGCACGGGCCGAGGGAAACGTACGGAAGATCGACCCGAGCGGCGTGGCGCGGATTGTGGCGGATGACGCGGTGAAGGTGGTTCGCGAGTTCGCTGGGCCGATTCACCTGCTCTACCTGGACGCCGACGGCGCGGGCGGGCGCGGCAAGGGCGTGTACCTGGACATCCTCGAAGCCTGCTACGAGAAGATCCCGACGGGCGGGGTCGTGCTGGCGCACAACAGCGTCAACTGCGCGGAAAAACTGAAGTTCTACCTTGAGCACGTCCGCCATCCGCAACACATGCGTGCGAGCGTGAACATGATCGTCGATGGCGAGGGGCTGGAAGTGTCGGTGAAGTAGGCGGGCCGCCAATGGCGGCGGCTGATGCAGCGTGTAACCTGATGTGAGCCGGGCGCGGATTCTGGAGTAGCAAACGTGATTTTGGTGCACAGCATATCAGTCAGGACCCTTCTGTTCTCGGCATTGATGGGAGTGACCATGGCGACGGCGGCGGGGCGGCGATCAAC
>JANYLN010000139.1 GCA_025357795.1 Planctomycetota bacterium | reverse complement strand
CCCATTTCGGTGAAGCGTTGACGGATCTCGGCGGCGATGCGCTGGAGGGCGTCGGGGGCGATGGTGTCGGACTTGTTGAGTACGGCGAGGCAGGCGCTGAAGCGCTGCTCCTCGCGGATGACGGACCAGGCGCGCTCCTCGACGTATCGTTCCGGGCTGAAGACGTAGATGACCAGGCCGGCAGCCTTGAGCAGGGCGCGGGTGGCGGCGCGGTGCTCGGTGTGGAAGGTGTCGAGGTCGGGGGTGTCGACGATGACCTTCTGGCGGAGTTCGGGGCGGTCGTGGGCGACGAAGGTGGCCTGGTCGGCGAGGTCGTGGGGCAGGCCGCCCGCGGGGACCTGCCGGTGATGGTAGACGCGGGTCTGGGTGGTGCAGGGGCGGCGGTCGGAGGTGTTGGCGATGGGGGAGCCGGCGAGGGCGTTGATGAGGGTGCTCTTGCCGGAGCCGGTGCATCCTGCCAGGGCGATGGTCAGGACGGCGTCGGCCTGGCCTAGCAGTTGGGCGTGGACGCGCTGGACAGCCTGGTGCAGGGTAGCACGGTCGTCGGGGCGGATCGCCAGGGCGCGGGGGTGCTCGGCAACGGCGAGGAGCCGCTGGAGGGATTGTTCGATCTGGGTTGCGGTTATCTGGTTCATGATTCCTCCGCCATCTCGAGGATCGCGGCTTTGAGGATGTCGAAGTCGCGGCGGGCGGTTTCCATTTCCTCGGGGGAGACAGCGCCGACGAAGAGGCGGCGGACGGGGGTGACCATGTTCGTCTCGATCATCTCGCCGAAGGCGTCGAACTGGTCGGCTTTGAGGCGGGCCTTCTGGACGTCGAGGTATTTTTCCACACCGTATTCGAGCAGGAGCCTCTGGAGGGGGATGACCAGCGGGGCGATGACGGCGTCGGTCCAGTTCAGGCCGTGCGAGGCGACGATCAGACCGGTAGTGCCGGCGTCGAGGGCGAGTTTGAGGCCTCGCAGGGAGTGCAGCAGGCGCGGGTTCTGGCGGATGATGTCGTAGAGGGCGCGGGCCCGCTGGTCTGTAATCAGGTCCATCCGCTCGCGGTACTGGATGTAGGCGGCGCCGAGTTCCTGCGTGAAGTTCAGGATGAAGTCGTAGCTGCCCAGTTGGAGGGCGATGCGGGACCAGGCGGGGTGGTCGGCGCGGTCGGCCTGGACCTGGGCCTCGTTCTTTAGGTTTTCGAGCCAGTGTTCAAAGCAGGCGACGACGACGTCGCGCTCGGGGGCGCGGATCTCGGCGGCGGGCTTGCCTGCGCGGAAGAAGCTTCGTAGCGCGGTGGCGGCGGTGCCGATGATCGCCGTGGAGATCCTGCGGAGGCCCTTGCTGACGGCGGAGATGATCGGGCCTATGCCGGGCACTTCCAGCAGGTCGAGCAGTTTGACGAGGGTCTGGTTGAAGTCGACGTATTGCTCGCCATCGAGGTAGTCGCGGCGGTAGCGGTCGTAGAACTCGCTGCGGGCAGTGCGCTCGACGAGCCGGTGCCAGTATTCTGTAACGGAGACCTCGGCTTTGAGCGGGGCGAGCAGGTCGTCGAGGCGACGGTCCAGGAAGTGGATCGCGCCGCGGAGGGCGTGTTTCTTGAGGCGAAGGCCGAGGGCGACGTCGGCAGCGATGGCGGCGCGGAGGGCAATTGATTCGCGGTCGGACAGCAGGAGGCGGAGGCGGCCCTGTTCGTCCGTATCCTTCACGTGGGGCAGGGGGTGGAGGCAGTCGTCGGGGACGCGGCAGGTTTCATCGACGGTATCGGCGAGTTTGAGGCGGATGTCGTCGAGCAGGCGGCTGCCGTCCTCGAGTTTGTTAGCCACGACGCGCAGGGGGACGCCGGCGGCGCAGACCAGGCCGCGGAGGAGGCCGCCGCGATGGTCGGCGTAGTTTTCCTTGGTGACGGTCATGACGATCAGGTCGGCCAGGGCGACGGTGTCGAGCACGGCGGGCATGTAGAGCGTGGCCTGTTCGGTGGAGAAGTCAGGGATATCCCAGAAGACAGCGGTTGGGGCGACGGCAGGGGCGAGGGGCGGGCCCGGGAGGCGGGCGGGGTCGTGGACGGCGAGGGCGTAGCGGTAGCCCTGGGCGCGGAGTTCGGCGTCGTCGCGGCGGGGCGGGTGTTCGTTGAGGAAGCGCTGGTAGCCTGCGAAGCGGGTGGGGAAGTCGTCGAGGAAGCGGTCGCCCAGGCAGGCAGCGCGGTAGGCTTCGGGGTGCTGGCTGAAGCGGGTGCGGTAGCTCATGCCGGCGGCGGGGCGGCCCAGCAGGATGTTGAGGACGGTGGATTTGCCGCTGTTGGTGCCGCCGAACATAACGACGTGGACGGGGTCGGCCTCGAGCCAGCCTGGCGTGAGGGCCGGGGCGATGCGTTGGCGGACCTGGGCGAGGGCGTAGCGGACCAGGGGGACGCGGATGGTGTCGTCGGGGGGGTGGCCGGCGGCTTCCATGGTCAGCGAGCGCTGGATCATCGCGATGACGCGATCACAGGCGGCGAGGGCCTGCTGGGATGTCGGCTGCGGTTCCATCCGTTGTGCGTACCCAAAGGGGGGTTCTGCCAAAACCCGTGGGCGGTCGGCTCTTCCGGCTGGGCACGATGACCAGCGCGGGCGGCCGGGTTGCAGGTAAGTATTGGACGGGTGGCGGGTGACTGTCAACGGGTGAGGTAACAACAATAGCAACAGCGACAGCCACAACGGCAAGAGCATTTGCAAGAAATGGCAGAACAGTCGTACAGGAGAGGACACGGCGGGTACTGCGAACAAAGGCCCCGCTGAAGCGGGAACTCGAACGAAGGCGGAAGGTGGAACTGCAAAGGAAGGCAACGGCCCCGCGGCTGGGGGGGCTCGTCGACGGAACTTGCGGACGAAGAGCACGCCCGCCAACATCGCGAGCGTGGCACCCGGCACAGCTACAGACACCAACGGCCACAGCTACAGACAACAACAGCAACAACAATTACGGCAACGGCAACAACACGCGGCTCGCAAGCGAGCGGGCTAAATGGGTGACGCTACGCGCACGGAATCCGCTTTAGCCCTGGCAGCGGAGTCCTTCCAGGCTATATACGCAACGTAGTGTACGAGGAGGAGCAGGGGACGGCAAGAAGGGTGCGGGGATGTTGTAAATGGGCAGCATCGGCTTAGGATGGTGAGCATCTATGGTGACGGCGGCGAGCAAGGAGATCCTCATGAGACTTTGGCGGCTGTGGTGCGTGGTGCTGGTCCTGGCGGGAATGGTATCGGCAGGGGCGGCGGGGGTTCCCGCGACGCAGAAGGCGGGGATGGCGCAGCCTGCGAAGATTGAGTTTGTCGAGGAGACGCTGGAGAACGGCTTGCGGGTGATCTATGCGCCGCTACACCAGGCGCCGGTGGTGCACGTGCGGGTGGCGTATCACGTCGGCAGCCGAGACGAGCGGCCCGACCGGCAAGGCTTTGCGCACCTGTTCGAGCACATGATGTTCCGCGGCTCGGCGCATGTGAAGCCCGAAGAGCACATGAAGTTGATCGGGATCGTGGGTGGGTCGTCGAACGCGTTCACCGAGTTTGATACGACACAATACGTGAACACGGTGCCGGCGAACCAGCTGGAACTGGCGCTGTATCTGGAGGCGGACCGCATGGCGAGCTTCAAGGTCAGCGATGCGATCTTTCAGACGGAGCGGAAGGTCGTGGCGGAGGAGTGGCGGATCCGGCAGAACCAGCCTTACGGCAAGGTCGAGGACGATTTCTTCAAGCTGGCATTTGAGAAGCATCCGTACCGCTGGACGCCAATCGGCAACATGGAGCAGCTGGCGGCGGCGAAGTCGGAGGATCTGCAGGCGTTCTTCAACCGCTACTACGTGCCGAACAACGCGGTGCTGCTGATCACGGGGGACATCGACGTTGCGGCGGCGAAGAAACTGGTGCGGGGGTACTTCGGGTGGATCCCGCGGGGCGAGAAGATCGTGCGGGAGATCGCGGCGGAGCCGAAGTGGACGCAGGCGAAGCGCGGGGAGGTGACGTACGCGGTGCCGCTGGACCTGGTGGCGACGGCGTATGGCACGCCTGGCTACGGGGCGAAGGACGACTATGCGCTGGCGGTGCTGGCGACGATCCTGGGGCAGGGGGAGTCCAGCCGCCTGTACCGAGCGCTGGTGGCGGGGGAGAATCCGTTGTGCGTGGGGGTGGAGGCGTATCACCTGGTGATGGAAGACCACGGCGGGCTGGCAGCAGGGGGGATGGTGCTCAAGGGCAAGAGCGCGGAGGATGTTGAGAAGAGGATCCGGGGCTTGCTGGCGGATATTTGTGAGAAGGGGGTGACGGAGGAGGAACTCGCCAAGGCGAAGGCGGTGCATCGCGTGGGGCTGATCCGGGGGCGGCAGACGGCGGTGCAGTTGTCGCAGCAACTGGCGGAAGAGGCGATCAAGGCGGGGGATGCCGGGCGGGTGAACACGGCGATGGCACGGCTGGAGGCGGTGACGCGGGAGGATGTGCAGGCGGCGGCGAGGCGGTACATCCGGCCTGAGAATTCCGTCACGCTGCACGTCAAGCCGAGCCTGCTGGCGATGGCGGCCAATCTGCTCAAGGGGAAGAAGGAGGCGCCGGACACGCAGGTGACGCCGTCGAGTCAGCCTATCCGGGCGCGGGTGGTGGAGTTTCCCAAGGGGTACGAGGCGACGCCGCCTGTGGGCGACTCGGTGATCGAGGCGACGTATCCGAAGGGGGTGGAGGCGACGGTCGAGGGGGTGCGGGTGATCGTGATGGAGGATCATCGGCTGCCTTTGGTGAACTGGAACCTGACGATGCGATGCGGGTCGCACTGTGAGGCGGCGGGCAAGGAGGGGCTGGGCGAGCTGGTCGCGTCGCTGATGACGCGAGGGGCAGGAGGGCTGTCGTACGGGCCGTTGAGCGAGGACCTGGAGAGTCGGGGCATCGACATCAGCGTACAGGATCACGGGGACTACACGCAGCTGGCGGGGTCGTGCACGAGCGAGCAGGTGGAGCATGCGATGCGGCGGAGTCGGGAGGTGCTGCTGGAGCCTGCGCTGCCGCAGAAGGAATTCCAGCAGCTCAAGGCGCAGACGGTCAGTGGGCTGAAGGTGTCGCAGGAGCAGCCCAGGAACGTCGCCAACAACGACTTGCAGGAGGCGTTGTTCGGGCGGGGGCCGCTTGGCCGGCAGGAGACGCCGGAGAGCGTGACGGGGCTGACGCTGGAGGATGTGAAGGGGTACTACAAGCAGGTCTACCGGCCGAACGGAGCGTTCCTGATCCTGAGCGGGGATGTGACGGTCGAGCGGGGGCAGTCGCTGGCGGGGCAGTTGCTGAAGGGTTGGGAGCCGGCGAATCTGCCGCAGGCGGACTATACGCTGCCGAAGGAGGGGGAGGTCCGCAAGATCATCCTGGTGGACCGGCCTGCGGGCGAGCAGGGGACGATCCGGATGGGGCTGCGGGCGTATACGAACCGCAGCGAGGAGCAGTATGCGGGTGCGGTCGCCAGCAAGATTCTGTCGAGCGGGATCGACTCGCGGCTGGGGCGATACGTGCGGGCGGAGAAGGGGTTGGCGTATGGGGTGTGGGGCGGGTTCCAGCCTGGCAGGCAGGCGGGGAATTTCGGGGCGGGGACGGACACATCGCTGGCCACGACGGGCGAGGCGGTCGAGGCGGTCTTCAAGGTGCTGGGCGAGATGTGCGGCACGGCCGTAAGGGAGCAGGAGCTGCGCGAGGCGAAGAGCCGGGTGATCGGCGGGATGGTGCTGGGGACGCAGACGATCAGTCAACTGGCAGGGTACCGGGCGGAGGTGATGCTGAACGGGTGGCCCGGCGATTACTACGACGCGTACCCGGCGAAGATCGCGGCGGTGACGGTGGAGCAGGTCCAGGCGGTCATGAAGCGGTATGTCAAGGACGATCGGGTGATCCTGGTGGTGGTGGCGCCGGCGGAGAAGGTGAAGGAGCAGCTGGCGAAGTTCGGGGAGGTGGAGGTGGTGCGGATGCCCGCGCAGCGGAAGGAGGCGGGGCCAGAGGGGGGAGATGACACGGCGACAAAGTGACGGGGCAAGCCGGGCAACAGTCGCAGCAGTCAGGTAACAGCTACGGGAGTAAGGATTCGCAATGGACAGCATGAATGCGGTGATCTGCAAGGACGAGTTCGCGAAGCTGGTGGGGATTGAGATCCTGGAGCATGGGCCTGGGCGGGCGAAGGTGAAGATGGCGGTCACGCCGCGGCATTGCAACGGGCTGGGTATGGTGCATGGCGGGGCGATGTTCACGCTGGCGGATTATGCTTTTGCGGCGGCGTGCAATTCGCATGGCTTTGCATCGGTGGCGATCAATGCGAGCATCAACTACCTCCGGGCTCCGAAGGGAGCGGTGCTGTACGCCGAGGCGGAGGAGGTGGCGGTCGACGGCAAGTTGGGGTCGTGCCTGGTGCGGGTGCTGGACGAGGATGGAGGCTTGGTGGCGACGTTCCAGGGGCTGTCGTACCGCAAGGGGCCGGTGAGTGCGAAGCAGGGATGAGGGCTGGGCCGCTGGCGGCGCGGCGGGTGGCAGGTGGTCATGTAGTTTTAGTTGAATGCTGCCGGTCCGGCCACGTTATAGGACGTTATTTGCTAATGCTGGCAGTGGGAATTCGGGGGAATGTCTGATCGGAGTCGGGGGGAATGTGCGGGGGCGTTATGCAATTTCATAGGAATGGGTTTGACTTCGTAATTGCCAGCTGCTATGTGGGGCATTCCAGAGAGTCTTATCATGCTTTTTTCTGCAGGATCGCAGTCACCGGTTCGTTGTAGCTGGCGCTGGCGAGCTGGATGGCGGTGTCCTGGATGTACGAATCTGTTGAATCCTGTGAGGATAGTCCGCGAAAGTTCAGTCGACCGGCTGGATCTGCAATCTGAGTCATCGCCCGTGTGATACCGATAATGTGTCCGGGCGAAGTGTATTCCAAGGAAAGGGTGTCGGCATGGGCAAGAGTTGGGCAGGGCCGCTGAGTGTGGCAGTGGCTGTTGTGGGGGTGTGCATCGGCGCGTCAGGCGGGGCCTGGGCGCAGCAGGCCGGCGACGCCACGACGGGCACGCAGCAGACGACAGGGGTGTCCGAGGCGCCGGCTTCACAGCCGGTGGAGGAAGTGGCACCCACGGAGCCGGTGAAGGAGACGCCGATCGCGGTGAGCACGCAGCCGGTGCCGGCGGCGAAGGGCTGGGTAGACCAGGTCAAGCAGCCCGTGCCGTGGTTTAACTGGGGCTTCGATGAACGGTGGCGTCAGGAGTACCTGAACAACGCGGGTCTGCGGGAGAAGGCTCCCAACCGCGAGCGGACCTACCAGCGGTACCGCAGCCGGCTGTGGGGCACGGTCTCGCCGGTGAAGGAACTCGACATCAACATGCGGCTCACGTGGGAGAGTCGCTACTGGTGGAAGCCGGACAACCTGGATGGATTCCAGGAGAACAACGTCGTCTTCGACAACCTGAACTTCAAGCTGAAGCAGCCGTTCGGTCTGCCGGTGACGATGACGGTCGGCCGGCAGGACATCATCCTGGGCGATGGTTGGCTGGTGCTGGACGGCACGCCGCTGGATGGTTCGCGAACGATCTTCTTCGACGCGATCCGCACGACGGTGGCCATGAAGGACATCAACACTACGGCGGACGTCATCTACGTCCAGAACTATGCGAAGTCGAACAAGTACTGGCCGCCGGAAGATGCGATTGACAACGTGATCGAGCAGGACGAGAAGGGTGCGATCCTGTGGGTGGCGAACAAGTCGATCAAGGAAACGGAGATCGACGGCTACTTCATCTACAAGCACAACGACGCGTTTGCGGCCAACGGCGACGACGGCGACCTGTATACGCCTGGCGCGCGGGTTGTCCGGACCTTTGGCGAGCACTGGCTGGCCAAGGGCGAAGGGGCGCTGCAGTTCGGCAACAACAAGCTGAAGGAAGTCTGGGCGGGCGGCGCGAAGGCTGAGTTGAACTACCTGTTCAAGGACAGCTGGAACAACCAGCTGGCGACGGGGTATGAGTTCCTCTCGGGGGACCGGGCCGGGAGCAAGGGGACTAACGAGGCGTTCAATCCGCTGTGGGGTCGCTGGCCGCAGTGGAGCGAGTTGATGACGTATGTGTACGCCAGCGAGACGCGGCCTGCCGAGATCAACAACCTGCATCGGATCTGGTATGGCTGGCAGGCGGATCCGACCAAGAAGCTGCAGACGCAGGTGCGGTACCACCTGCTGTTCGCGGACCGGAACACGTTTGAGTTCAGCCGGCCTGCGGACTTTGGCGGCGGCTGCTTCCGGGGCCAGGTGGTCACAGCGGTGGCGCGGTACAAGTTCAACCGCTTCCTGAGCGGGCACCTGCAGGCGGAGTACTTCAAGCCGGACGGCTACTACTCGCCGGACCGGGACGATGCGGCGTTGTTCTGCCGGGCGGAGCTGGTGTTCGCGTTCTAGGCATCGAGACGTCTTGCGATGGATGTTCCAGCGCCCTTGCGTGTCGGACAGGCACGCAAGGGCGCTTTTCATTGCGCTGCAGGAGGGAGGGAGAGAGGGGGGCTTGGTTTCGAGGTCGAGGGGCATGAATGACACGGCGAAGGGCAGAGCTGTAATGACTTTCGCAGGATGTCCAGTATCATTCGGTACGATGGGCCTTTGGCGGCGGAGGATGGCGCGGATGTGGCGGCGATGGCGGAACGGGAGGGGTTGACAGCGGATGCGGAGTCGGTGCGGAAACGGCAGTGCTGAGTGCTGAGGAACGGTTGGGGCAACAACTAGCTGGCTGGGTGCCGGTGTGCCAGGAATGGCGGGAGTGAAATCGTGATACGGATTGACATTGTCGGACTGTCGGACATTCATGGCGACACAAAGATCATCAAGAAAATTGGGCCGGAGATCAGCCAGGCCCATGCGGTGCTGCTGGTGGGGGACATCACGCACTTCGGCAAGGAGAAAGAGGCGGCGAAGGTGATCGATGCGGTGGCGAAGTTCAACCCGCGGATCCTGGCGATCCCGGGCAATTGCGACTACCCCGAGGTCAGCGGGTATCTGGCGGAGCGCGGGGTGAGCCTGGAGGGCCGGCGGATGATCATCGACGGCGTGGGGTTTTTCGGGGTGGGCGGGTCGCTGCCTTGCCCGGGGATTACGCCGAACGAGATCAGCGAGAAGCAGTTCGCATCGGAGCTGGAGGCGACGTACTCGCGGCTGCCCATGGGCATGGCGACGGTGCTGGTGTGCCATCAGCCTCCGCATGACACGAAGGCGGACACGATCATCAGCGGCGAGCATGTGGGCAGCAAGAGCGTGCGGCAGTTCATCCGGGACCGCCAGCCTCTGCTGTGCTTTACCGGGCACACCCACGAGGGGCGCGGGATCGACACGATCGGCCTGTGCCAGGTGATCAACCCGGGGCCGCTGCGCGAGGGGCAGTACGCGTGGGCGATGCTGGGCGAGACGGTGCTGGGGCAGACGGTGATGGCGTGCGAGATCCGGAAGGTGTGACGGCGTTATTCATTATTTGTAGCTACGGGTCTCGAGCGTGGCGGAGGTGCTGGGGCTGGTGACGGGCGGGTAGGAGACGGCGATCATGGGTGAGGGAGAGTGGCGGCTGCTGGAGCCCGCGGAGGGGATGCGGGAGGAGTACCTGGGCTACATCGAGGAGTTCCGGGCGGCTGGGGCATTCAACCACCAGGACCATCGCGAGGAGGTGATCCGGGACTTCGAGGGGTTCCTGCGCAGGTGCCGGGATGATGCGGCGGGGCGGAACCTGGGAGGGACTCGGGTGCCGCAGGCCAACTGGTGGCTGTTTGGGGGAGGGCGACTGCGGGGGACGTGCCGGTTGAGGCACAGGTTGAACGAGATTCTCGCGCGGCATGGCGGGCACATCGGCTACGACGTGCGACCCGGCGAGCAGGGCAAGGGGTATGCGACGGCGATGGTGGCGATGGTACTGGAGAAGGCGCGGCAGTTGGGGCTGACGCGGGTGATGCTGACGTGCAAGAAGGATAATCCGGCGTCGGCGCGGGTGATCGTCAAGAACGGCGGTGTTCTGGAGCAGGAATGCTGGTGGGAGGAGAATGGGCGGCGGCTGTTGATCCAGAACTATTGGATCGAGCTGCCGCAGTGACTTGCGCGTGGAAAGAGCAGATCCAGGGATAGAGGTATACGGAACTGGCGGAGGTGTAGGGAGGACGCGATGAGACGCGCTGCTTATTTGCAGCGGGCCGGGGGTACACATATACTGGACCGACACCGGATTTCGGATGATAGACGGCCTGATATACGACGGAATGCAAGCATGATCAAGACACGATTTGCCCCCTCGCCTACGGGGCATCTGCATGTGGGCGGGGCGAGAACGGCGTTGTTCAGTTACCTGTGGGCTCGCAACCAGGGCGGGACCTTCCTGCTGCGCATCGAAGACACCGACCGGGAGCGGCACCAGGAAGAGGTCGTGCAGAAGATTGTCGATTCGCTCCGCTGGCTGGGGATCCGCTGGGAGGAGGGGATTGATGTCGGGGGGCCTGCGGGGCCTTACCGGCAATCGCAGCGGCTGGAGATGTACCGGGAGTATGCGAAGAAGCTGCTGGCAGAGGGCAAGGCGTACTACGCGTTTGAGACCGTAGAGGAACTCGACGCGGCGAGGAAGCAGGCGGAGGCGGAGAAGCGGACGTTCCGCTACAAGACACCGGCGCAGTTGCCTACCGAGGAGGATGCGCGGAAGGCGCGAGAGGCGGGGCGGCCCGTGGTGGTGCGGTTCCGCTGCCTGGGGCGGGACGTGAGCTTCCGGGACGATGTGTTCGGCAAGCAGGTGATGCCGGCGGCGGAGCAGGATGACTTCGTCATCCTCAAGCAGGACGGCTATGCGACGTACCACCTGGCGAACGTGATTGACGATGCGCTCATGGGCATCACGTACATTATGCGCGGGCAGGAGTTCCTGGGGCAGACGTGGCGGCATGTGCTGCTGCGCGAGGCGATGGGATTTGCGGAGCCGGGGTACTGCCACCTGCCGCTGATTTTGGATATGCAGGGGCGGAAGCTGTCGAAGCGCGACGGCGATGTCGATGTGGACTCGTTCCGCAAGGCAGGGTACCTGCCCGAGGCGCTGCTGAACCTCATCGCGCTATTGGGTTGGAGTCCGGGGCAGGACCGCGAGAAGATGACGCTGGAGGAGATGGTCCAGCTGTTTGGCCCCAGCCGTATCAACAAGGCCAACGCGAAGTTCGATCGCACGAAGCTGTTGGCGTTCAACACGGATGCGATTGCGGCGGCGAGCGAGGATCGGCTGACGGCGGCCCTGAAGGACTTCCTGTCAGTCAACGAGACGGCGATCCCGTGGCAGGACGAGACGGTCGTGCGGCTGCTGGCCAGGAGCAATCCCGGCGTGCGGACGTTTCAGGATATCGTCGCCAAGTGCAACGTGCTGTTCCAGGCGGACGATGCGTTTGCATACGACGCGGACGCGGTCGCCAAGGTGCTGGTCAAGGGCGAGAACGCGGGGTACGCGGTGCTGCGCGAGCTGCGACCCGTGCTGGCGGCGACGGAGTGGACACGCGAGGCGCTGGAGAAGATGCTGGATGAGTTCTGCAAGGGCAAGGACCTGGGCATGGGCAAGGTCGCCCAGCCTGTCCGGGTGGCGGTGACGGGCACGACGGTCAGCCCGGCGATCTATGATACCCTGCTGATATTGGGGCGGGACAGGACGCTGGCGCGGGTGGACCGTTGCCTGGGCCTGATGACGTAGGATGTGCGTGATGAACAGTACGTCGTCTGTGGTAGAGGTGTCGGGGGAGGTCGCTGGCAGGCTGGATGCGCGGCGCCGGCGGGGGATGCTCTTCCTGGGGCTGGCGGTGGCGGCGGCCAGCTTTACGATCATGCTGCAGATCGGCCTGAACGACAACTTCCTGGTGCAGGAACTGGGTGTCACGCCGGCGCAGAAGGGTGTGCTGGAGGCGTTTCGCGAGAGTTGCGGGATCTGGGCGCTGGGGCTGCTGGCCCTGATCGCGGGGCTGGCGGAGCCGCTGATCGGCGCGTTGATGCTGGTGCTGTTCGGGGCGGGGCTGGCGTGCTATGCGGGGATTCCGCGGCCCGAGACGGGTGCGGACACGTTCTTCTGGCTGGTGCTGGTGAGCGTGATCTGGTCGCAGGGGCTGCACATCTGGATGCCGCTGCCGAACTCGATGATGCTCTCGCTGGCGGAGCCGGGGCATACGGGGCGGCGGCTGGGGCAGTTGCAGGCGGCTGGGGCGATCGGCTCGGCGATCGGGCTGAGCGGGGCATTTGCGCTGACGTTCCTGAAGGTGCCGATGCGGCCTATGTACGTGGCGGCGGGGGCGGTGTGCGTGCTGGGGGCCATCGCGTGCCTGGCGGTGCCGCGGGACATCAAGACGCCGGGGCCGCGGTTCGTGCTGCGCAAGGCGTACTGGCGCTACTACATGCTGAGTTTCCTGGAGGGGTGGCGCAAGCAGATTGCGATCGCCTTTGCGGGGTACCTGCTGGTGTCGAAGTACCACACGCCGCTGCGGGTGATGCTGGCGCTGTGGGTCGGCGTGCAGGTGGCTAGCTGGTGGGCCTCGCCGCGGGTCGGGCGGATCATCGACCGGATCGGCGAGCGGCCTGTGCTGATGTTCTATTACGCGACGCTGGTGGTTTTCTTCTGCGGGTACGCGTTCATCCCGAACAAGTACGTGCTGTGGGGCGTGTTCGTGCTGGACAACATCTTCTTTGTGATGGCGATGGCCCTGACGACGTACGTGCGGCACATTGCCCCGCCCAGCGAGCACACGCCGACGCTGAGTATGGGCGTGGCGATGAACCACGTGGCGGCGGTGGCGATGCCGCTGGTGGGCGGGTACGTTTGGAAGTGCTTCGATTACAGGTGGACATTCGCGATTGGGGCGGCGGCGGCGGCGGTGAGCATTTTTGCGGCCAGTCGGTTGCCGCAGCGCGGGGAGTTGCTGGCGGTGGTGCCGGCGAGTCCCGCGGCGGAGTGAGATCCTTTCGCATTGCATGCCTTGGGCGGCACAGGATCTGCTGGCGCTGACAAGCGAAGCAGATCCTGCGATGCTGGAGCAGGCCCGGGCGCAAGTTGCAGCCTGTGGGGGCTTGACGGCGGGACTGAGGACGGCGGGCTGAGGAACGGCCAAAGGGCAGGCGCCTCCACAGGAGGCACCTGCCCCGTTTGTCAATCGAACGGACGCGGTGTCGTTCGTACGGACGAGAGGCTGGCGGCGCGGCTGTCAGTGGTACGGGTACGGGATGTTGCCGCGGAGTTCACCCTGCGGATGGTCCGTCGTCGTGATGTTGACGTGGACCTTGTCGTTGTCCATCAGCCAATCGACCAAGGCGCCGACACCTTGTCCCGCCAGCGGGCCGACCAGGTCGGCATCGGTGAGCGTGCCTTCGACGATGGTTCCTCTGATCAGGCCGGTGGGCTGGTCAGGGGTGAAGAGCCTGGCCACGACGGGACCGACCTGGCCATTGCCACCCTGGTTGATGTACACGCCGGTGATGTTGTCGGTGCCGGTGGTCTGGACCTTGTAGTGCAGGGTGCCATCGCTACGGACGTCGAAGTAGACCTTGCCGAAGGCCCTGATGGCAACAGAGCCGACGACCTGATCGCCCGTGAGTTCCGTCACGATCTTCGCGCCGGCGTACCGCGGTGCCGCGTTGGTGTTGCCGTACATGGTCTGGCCCCATGCGAGACCTGCTACGGCCAGGAGCACCACTGCGGGCAGGATCAACCGAGTTGTTCTCATAGAGACCCCCTTTCAAGTGTCTAGGAGACTTGTGCTTAATTGTATTCCCGCGAGGATCGCACGAGGGAAGCGTTAGGAGATCCGACCGACCGCCAGCCGAGCGGCGCGGGGGGTGACGAGGGCTGGAGGTGGCTGGGTCCGAGAGGCCGGCGGGCGCAAGGTCTTGCCGGCGTAGGGGATCGTTGGGGTGGGCGAGCAGGCAGGGGGAGCGGCGCGGGGTTGGGGCAGTCATCCCGCCGATGGCACAGGTGGACCGTGCCTGGGCGCAACCAGTCATGGCGGGCCCAGGCATGGGCTGTTATTCAAGGGTCTTGAGGGTGCCCAGGAGCTGCTCTTCCTGCTCGTGGGTGAACTGGTTAGAGTACAGTTCGAAGTACCGGCCGCGGAGGCGGATCAGCTCGTGGTGGTTGCCCTGCTTGGCCACGCGTCCCTTGTCGATGACGAGGATGCGGTCGGCCGAGCGGATGGTGCTGAGCCGGTGGGCGATCACGAAGCTGGTGCGGCCCTTGAGGACCATTTCGACGCCGTGCTGGATGAGTTTTTCGGTTTCGGTGTCGACGGAACTGGTGGCCTCGTCCATCACGAAGATCTGGGGGTTTGCCAGCACTGCGCGGGCAAAGGAGATCAACTGCTTCTGGCCCACGGAGAGGCGGTTGCCGCCTTGGCCGACCTCACCATCGTAGGCCTTGTCCCTGGCGGAGATGAATTCGTGGGCGTTGACGAGTGTGGCCGCCTCGGTGATCTCATCGTCGGTCGCGCTGAGGCGGCCGTAGCGGATGTTCTCCTTTCTCGACGATCTGGACGGAGAGGAAGCCGCGGACGGTTTCGACGTCGCTGGTGCAGCGCTGGACGAGATCGCCCGTCTCGGCCTTATCGTGGTAAGGACAGGGCAGGTGCTGCAGGTGATCGTAGAGGCGGTCGCGCATCCGGCGGGCGGTGGCCTCGGCGGCCGCGCAGGTAGTTGAAAAAGCCGGCCGAGGCGCTGAACCCGATGATGCAGAGGGTGGCGAGCCAGAGGTTGCGGCCGAGGACGGAGCGGCCGCCGAGGTGTTCGATCAGGCGGACGAGGAAGTCCGGGGCGTGCAGGGGCATGCCGGCGATGACATAGTCGATGGTGGTGCGGCTCACGAGCGGGATGCCGTAGCTCAGGAGCGTGGCAATCAGCATGACGAAGATGGCCCCGCCGTAGCGCAGTCGCTGACCCTGCATGAAGTTCCGGAGCATTTTCCATTTTTGACGCATAGAGGTACCCGTTGCCTTCCGTGAAAGTGCTATGAAAACAAAAAAGCCCGCGGATGATCGGCGGGCTTTCGGTAAGACTTGGGAAAGAAAAAGCCCGCTCACTTTTGACGGCGAGCGGGTGGATCAGTCTGGTTAGACGTTGTCGTCGGGGACGACCACCCACTCACCGTTTCCGGTGCGGTCGAATGTAGATTCTAGTATTGTAGGTGATCAAATCTGGTCTCTCCTGTACCGATAAGTTCCGACAAGCGTACCACACTTGTTGTGTTGTGCAACCGCAATCTCACGAAAATCTTACCGGGCCAGTGTCTTGGCGCTGTCGGCGGACCGGGGTTTTGTCAGGTTGGGCCCGGCTGTTCCGGGATGGCGGCCGGGGGGGCTGGCAAGTCGAACCCGCCGGGGGAGAACAGGTAGTCGTCCGGCCGCTGCGCCAGCCTGTCCGACGTGGCGCGGCAGGGCGTATACTATTTCGGCCAATCGGCGCTGAAGGTAAGCAGGTCGACGATGTCGATGGTGCCGTCGGTGTTGAAGTCACATCGAGGGTCGTATGCTCGCTGCCCGAGGTTCTTGTCCCAGGTTTCCGTCAGGATCAACAGGTCTATCACGTCGACGACACCGTCGCCGTCGATGTCCCCCGTGATCGGCGGGGCGAGGTCGCTGATTACGAGCTTCGGCCGAAGGGTAGGGGTGCTTCCTTCGGACTGGTAGAACGTTTCCTGGATCAGGGCGGTTTCATCGGTCAGTTTGAGGAGCCAGCCGAAGTTGGCAGGGCTGCCGTCCAGCCAGGACTGCACGCGGGCCGTCACGTCCCAGTTGTACCAGGTGCCGGTTTTTTCATTCATGCTGTAATGCATTTCAAAACGTTTTTTGCCTGCATCATCCCAAACAACCCAGGTACCATTTTTTTTACCAAGATTATAAATAGCT
>JANYLN010000258.1 GCA_025357795.1 Planctomycetota bacterium | reverse complement strand
CTCCAACAGCTTGTCCGACGCCACCGGCGACGCCCCGATGTTCGCGTTCACCTTCGTGCTGACCGCCCGGCCGATGCCGATCGGGTCCAGCTGTGACCGCGCCGCCCCCGCCCCCGCCAGGTGCTGCACGTTGGCGGGGATCACCAGGTAGCCCTTGGCCACCTGGTCCATGATGTACTCAGGTGTGACACGCTCGCGCTCCGCTACGCGCCGCATCTGGGCTGTGATGATCCGCTTGCGAGCGGCCTGCAGTTGCGTCATGGCCTGAGATCTCCGTCCTCTGCTATTCCGTATCTTTCCAACCTTGGTTCAACTCGATGATATTCCCGTCGGGGTCCTTAAAGAAGGCCAGCCGCAGCCACGGGCTGATCGCGCTGTTGCGCGGTTCGCTGGTGACCTCCGCCACATCCTTGAGCCGGCCGTACCACCCATCGACGTCGTCCACGTCGAAGCACAGGTGCTTGAAGCCGACCTTCGGCGCCTCTCCGTCCTGCCCGCCCGGGAACAGCTCCAGGCAGAACTCCCCCTGGCGGATCATCACGAACTGGTCCGGCTGCCCGGCCCGGCACGTCCGCACCCGGCGAAAGCCCAGGTGCCGGCAGTAGAACTCCTCCGTCCGCTCGACCTGCTTGCAGACCAGCGCCACGTGATGGATTCGGATGTTCATGGCCTCTCGTTCCCATTGGGCCCTTGCCCGTTGCGCTCCAGGCGGCTGCCAGGGGCAGAAGCGTAGTGTACCCCGCTGACGGCGTCAACGCTCCCCGGGGCCAGCCGTTTCCGACACGCCCCCGACGCAAGGCCATTGTCGACATGCCCGCCCCGGTGCTGTACAGTATTATCCGAATCCGGCGCCATGGCGGGCGCGCCTCCATTCGAACCTTGGACTGGCAGGGGACAGCCATGCATATGCACAATCCGGTCGCCGACGGACGCGGAATCCTGGTACGCAGCGGCCTCGTTCTGCTCGCACTGGCGAGCGTCCTGGTTTTGGCGGGTTGCTCCCCGGCTGATCCCTCGGACACCATCGTTCTGCAGGTCCAGCAGAAAGTCCCCGACCGCCTGCCGGTCGCCGCCACCGTCCGCGTCGACCTCTTCAACGACTCTGCCTACCAGGCCAGCGTCCAGGTCGACTACTACATTGGCGACATCCTCGTGCATCATTCCGAGGCGCTCCTGGCATCGATCTCGGGTTCGGATATCAACACGGACCTGTCGCTCGGCTGGGATGAGGCGGATCGCGTGGTCGTCAGTGCCCAGATCGCCGACACCAGCGGCACCCAAATCTGGAGCGTCCAGAATACCTACACGCTCGGCACGGACTTCAATGAAGGCGAGTCGCTCCAGTACACCGTCGCCTACCCGCCCAGCAGCACGAACCAGGCCCCCGTCGCGATGGCCGCCAGCGTGACTTCGACGACCTCCGGCAACCCCGTCACCCTCAGCGGCACGGCTAGCTACGACCCCGACGGCGACCCGTTGACCTACCAGTGGGAACAGATCTCCGGCATCCCGGTCTCCCTGGTCGGTGCTGCCCACGACATCGCCATGTTCACCGCGCCTTCGGTCAGCGTGTCCGACACGCTGGTCTTTCGGTTGACGGTCTCGGACGGCCGGTTGTCCGCCGCCCGGCAGGTCAACATCGTGATCCTCAGCGGTGGCGTGGTGTTTGCCTCAATGCCGCCCGGCAGGGGCTAAAAGCCCTTGCCAGCTGCCACGATAGGCAAATACGAACAAGCCGAACGGTTCGTGAGAGCCATTCGGCTTGTCCCAAAGCATTAGGCCAGCACAACTGGCCTTATCAGGTATTCACGGATTCTTACGCCAGTACGATCTGATCGATCTGGACTCGCAGAAAGTCCTGGCGGTGACCCTTCTTCAGGTGGTAGCCCTTGCGGCGCTTGTACTTGCAGATGATGAGCTTCGGGCCTCGCAGCTCGCCCTTGCTCTTGGCCGTCACCTTCGCACCGTTGACCAGCGGGGCGCCCACATGAAGATTCTCGCCGTCGCCGACCAGCAGGACGCGGTCGAACTCAACCTCGTCCTGGCCTTCGGCCAGTTCCAACAGCTCGATATCGAGAGTGTCCCCGGGCTGAACCCGGTACTGCTTGCCGCCAGTTTCGATAATCGCGTACACGTTCATTACCCCTATTCCAATCATTCAAGTCCGTCGAGACGAACATTCTTGCAATTTCCCGCCGGTTCGTCAACCCATATCCGCGCTGCCGATGCGAAATCCAGCCGGAACCACCTCGCCCGCAATGACGTACCCAGGTGGCTCTAAAGACGATTGTCGATGTCGCATGGCGCAGCCAACACCCGCCGGGTCTACCCACGCCCTGCCGGACTCGTGCCGCAGGGGCGACTGATCCGATGAACTCCCAGGGAGGCTGGTGGCGCTCGGGCGCTGCGCATTGGCGGGAGTCAGACGGCATGGCAGGTTATCGGAATATGTTACCCCTCGCAGGCAGTCGATGGCCTGTCGCCATTATGGTGGCGGTGCTGTTGCTCGCAGGCTGCAAACGCTCCGCAACGCCGCAATCCAAGGCGTCCAGCCGCAGCACCACTACAGCCATCCCCGCCAACCCCGCCCTGGGGAATTTCGAAGGCCGCTGGGGCCAGGACGGCGAGGTCCTCGTGACCGTCAAACGGCGGTCCGATGGCAGCGGGCTGCTCACTGTCCGCCATCCGGATCCGGCCTGGCGCGTCGAGGTCTACAGTGCCCGCGTCGAGGACGGACTATTGCTCTATGAGCAGCAGAACTACAACGACGACCACCCGGATCGCCCGTTCCACAAGGTCCCCTGCCGGATGTCCCTCGAGCCGGTACCTGGGACAAGCAACCAGATCAAGCAGATGCTCTCAACCAAGGTCCTCCAGACCGACCTGGTCATCCTCGAGCGAATCCCCTGATGCCGCAGACCGTGCCCTTCGCCCATGCTGTTTACTTCCCCGCTGCCATCCACGACAATGCCCGCCGCCATTGACTTGGCCAGGAGGTGATGCAGTGAATCGCATGATCTGTTTCGTCATGATCGCTGTGGTCAGCATCGCGGCCGGCTGCGCTGCCGCCGACAGGCCCCTCGACCAGGGCCGGATCATCTCCGTGCGGCCCGCCATCCCCGACGGCGCCAAGGCCTTCGTCGCCCAGCAGAGCAAGCCCCCCAAGCCGCCCCAAAAACCCCTCTTCGAAGGCTGGTTCAAGAAGAAGCCTCAGCAGCCACGGGCCTCCAAGCCCACCAACGGCAAGAGCTTCTGGGACATCTTCAACCCCGCCAAATGGGGGAACAAGACCGCCCCGCAAAACGCCACCGCCCCGCAGCAACAGATCCCGCGGAACCAGCTCACCCCCGGCCAGCCGGTCTGGCAGCAGCAGGGCGACATAACCCCGGGCCCGCAGCCAGCCAGCGAGTCAGCCTACGGCCAGATGCCCCCGCCGAACATCGTCGCCTCGACTTCCCGGCCCGGCTGACCTGGCCCGTCAGCACAACACCTTCGCCCGCTTGTCCACGTACTGGTCGTCGGGTAGTTCGGTCCTGCTCTGCGCGCACCTCCCACTCGCCGCTCCATCGGGCCGTTTTCGCCGACGCCGGTTCCTGGCCCCACATACATTAGGAGAAGAACGGCCCTACTCGATGTATCCCAGCGCCTGCAGCCGCTGGCGGATGAGCTCGATCTCTCGCTGCGACAGGCCCGGCGGATCGGCTTGCAGCTTGCCGCCGGCCGCGACGTCGCGCAGCACCCAGACCGCGAACTCCGTCACGCTGCTGAACCCCGTGCCTTCGACGATCTTGGCCAGGTTCTCGTACAACTCCGCCGGGATCTTCAGAGTGACCTTCTTGTGGCTCTGCGACTGCTTGGCAGCCATACGGCAAGACTCCCATAACGCTCCAATCAGAGCGTACCGACCCTCCAATTGCAGTGCAAGCCGATCCGACGTTTCTGTCAGCAAATCCCCGCAACGTCTCCTCCTGCGTCCCGTGCAGCCGCCAGCGGAATCGCGGCACGAGCCCGATCGAACGCTATCCCCGTTCTCACCTGCTTCAACGGCCCTGGGGCTGCGCGGCATTACCCGCGGCTATTGCATAGCCCGTGAAGAGCCAGTACCGGCCCACCGTGGCATCCATTTCGGTCAAAGCATGGCCGGCCTCGTGCCAGTACACCGTCACCGGCGCCCCCGCCATCTGCAACAACCCCGCCAACTGCGCCGTCTGTCCCGCCCCCGCCATCGGGTCGTTGCGGCCCGCTTCGATCAGTACCCCCTTGCGCTGAAGGTCCGGCAGCGGGTCCGGCCGGATCGGCACCATCGGACGCAGCAGGATCGCCCCCGCCAACGTCTCCGGCCGCAGCAGCAGCAGGCTCGCCGCGATATTCGCGCCGTTGGAGTACCCCACAGCCACGACGCGGTGCGGGTCCAACTTGTGCGCCGCCGTGGCGACCTCGACGAAATCGGCCAGCTCGTGCGTTCGCCGCTGCAGGTCCTCCAAATCGAAGATCCCTTCGGCAATCCGCCGAAACCAGCGAACCTTCTCGCCCTCGAGCACCTTGCCCCGCGGACTCACCAGCACCGCCTGCGGGTGCAGCGACCGCCCCAACGCCAGCATGTCGTACTCGCTGCCCCCCATCCCATGCAGCAGCAGCAACGTCACCGGCGGGTCCGGCTGGCCCGTCGACTCAAACCGGTACACGAAACCCAAGTCCTCATGGTTCATGGTACAACCCCTTGGTGAATCGTCGGCAGGTCCAGCGGCGGCAGGGCCTGCAATAACTCCGTCCGCACTGGCTCCAGCCACGGCGGCAGTCGCAACTGCGAGCCGAGCCGCTCGGCCGGCTCATCCGTGGTAAAGCCCGGTGGATCCGTCGCGATCTCAAACAGCACGCCGCCCGGCTCGCGAAAGTAGATCGAGTGGAAATACATTCGGTTCCGCACCGGCGTGACGTTCAGCCCGGCCCCGGCAATCCGTTCCTGCCAGCCGATCTGCTGCGAGTCGTCGGGTGTTCGCCGGGCGATGTGGTGGACCACGCCCGTACCCATCCGCCCAGGCGGACTGTCCGGCACGCACAACACATCCACGATCGCGCCCGGCCCACCGGGCCCAACCCGGTAGCGGAACCGCGCATCCTGATCCTGCACCGGCGCAAACCCCAGCGTCTCCGTCAGCACCTTCGCGATATACTGGTACCCCTCCTCCGCCAGCGTCACCCCGTAAAAGCCCCGGATCGCATGCCGCACCGGCACCGGGCCGTCTTGCCACGGCAGGCGCGGGTCCTCGCTCGCCTCAATCAGTTCCAGTTCCAGGCCATCCGGATCGGCAAAGCCCAGCACCCTCCCGCCGAACCGATCGATCGGCTCGCGGACCATCGTGCCCAGGCTGTCCAGCCGCTGCGCCCAGTACTCCAGCGACCCGCCCGGCACCGAAAACGCGGTCACGCTCACCTGCGGCGGCCCGATCCGCCCCGACGCCGCGCCCGGCCACGCGAAGAAGGTCATGATGCTCCCGGGATGGCCCCGTTCATCCCCGTAGTACAGGCGATAACTCCTGGGATCGTCGTAGTTGACCGTTACCTTCACCAGCCGCAGCCCCAGCACGCCGGCATAGAAATCGATGTTCGTCTGCGGATCGCCTGCGATGGCGGTGACATGATGGATTCCGAGTATTTCCATATTCATAACTGCCTCCGGAAAATCTTATCCCCGATATCTGACACACTCTTCAATCCTCATTCCCAAACCCTGCGCCTCGCTGCCGTTGCCTATCCCCTTTGGCCGCTGTACATTCGGCTGCGCAGGCGGCGTCGCAGGCCGCGCGATACCCTTTCAAATGGACAGGTGGCATATGAGTCAGCGGTTCGGGGCGTTGAGCACTTCGGTCCTTACGGTATGCATGGCGGTGACGATCATGACACAGACACAGGCGTCCGGCGTGGTGACTCCCCTGCGGGCTCGAGGCTACACGGTCCTGCCCACCCCGCAGCAGGTCGAACTGCAAGCGAACGACATCCCGATCGATGCATCCTGGAAGATCGTGCGCGCGGACCTCAAGACCGACGATATCGCCGTCGCGACCCTCACCCAGGGCCTGCGCGAAAAGACCGGCCTGGACCTCGCCGTAGCCGAGCCGGGGGGCAAGACCATCCGCCTGGCGGTCAAGTCCGGCACAATCGATCCGAAGCTCGACGAGCCCCGCGCCAAGCAGGCCTACCTGTTGAAGATCGCCGACAGTGGCATCGAGATCACCGGCAACACCCCCCAGGGCCTGTTCTACGGCGTGCAGACCCTCGTGCAACTGGTCAAACGCGATCACCTGGGCCATTGGCTGCTGCCCGCAGGCACCATCCGCGATTGGCCGCAGTACGAACTGCGCATCTGCCACTGGGACACCAAGCACCACCAGGACCGCATCGAGACCCTCAAACGCTACCTCGACTGGTCCGCCTGCTTCAAGATCAACATGATTTGCTTCGAACTCGAGGACAAGTTCGCCTATCCGTCGCACCCCGTGATAGGCCAGCCCGCTGCCTTCACCCCGCAGCAGTTGCAGGACCTGGTCAACTACGGCCTGGCCCGCTACATCCAGATCGTGCCCAATATCCAGGCCCCCGCCCACATGGGCTTCGTCCTCAAGCACGACGAGTTCAAGAACCTCCGCAGCGACGGCAGCAACTACATGGCCAAATTCAGTGACCCCGCCACCTACGACCTCATCTTCGACATGTACAAGGACGTGATCGACGCCACCAGGGGCGTCGACTACCTGCACGTCAGCACCGACGAGGTCTACTACGCCGGCATCGACGCCCAGGACCAGAAGGTCCGGCCCTACAACCCTGAAAACCGCAGCCTCTGGTTCGTCGAGTTCGTCAACAAGGCCCGCGACTTCGCCGCCAGGTACAACCGCCGCATCTTCGTCTGGGTGGAAATGCCGGTCCTGCCCGGGCACGTCGAGAAACTCCCCCCCGACATCATCGACGGCGTCGTCGCCAACCAGGACTACGTCGTTGCCGAAAAGAAGCTGGGCCTGCGCACGCTCGTGTACGTGAGCATGCAGGGCGCTGAGTGGCTCTTCCCCAATTTCTTCGATTACAAGGACCAGAAGGGCGATCTCCAGCCGGGCCGCCTCAAAGACGCCTACGACAGTCCGGTTAGCAGCCGCGCCACCAAGGTCAACCCCATCGGCACCTTCGCGGCCGGCTGGGACGATTCCGGCCTGCACAACGAGGTGTTCTGGCTGGGCTGGGTGACCGTCAGCGCCTACGGCTGGCACCCCGCCGGGGCGACCCTCCCCCAGACCGTTACAGAATTTTTTGAGATCTACTACGGCCCGGGCTGCGACGGCCTGATCGATGCCTACCGCGATCTGCAGTCCGGCGCCCGGCTGTACGAGGGCTCGTGGGAGGAAGTGCCCAGCAAGGAACGCGGGCCCTCCTATGGCAGCTCGCAGGGCAAACGGAAGATCGTCCGTCGCGACGAAATTCTGCGGATGCCCGAACTGCCCACCCTGCCGGACCTCAAGATGGACACCGAAACCCCCGTCTGGAAGACCCGCTACAGCCAGCGCATCGAGCGCGCCCGCGCCGAGGCCGAGCGCAACGAGAAACTCCGTTTCACCTTGCAGTCGTACTTGCCCAAGGTCCAGCAGAACCGCTACAACCTGGAGGTCCTGCTGGCCCTGGCGGAACTGCAACGCCACCACATCGAAATGATGCTCGGCCTGGCCCAGGTCGAACAGGACCTGCTCAAGGCCTCCGCCCTCGCCGAACGCGACAAGGCCCAGGCCGTCGGCCTCCTGGTCAAGGCCCACGACACCATCGACCGCCTTGTCAGCGACCTCGATACGACCTATGCCAACCTCAAAGCCACTTGGGAAAAGTCGATGTTCCCCAAGAACCGCACGGTTGACGGCAAGCCCTATCTTCACATCATGGACGACGTGAAGGACCACTTCGCCGACCGCCGCGTCGATATCGATTACATGATCGCCCCCGAGCAGCGGATGGACCTGCCAGGCTATCGCGCCAAGCTCAGCCAGTTGATCCGCGAGTTCATCAAGACCCAGAACCTCGACGCCAAGGCCCTCCCCGACAAAGTCCTGGAGGACTGACAACCGCGCGGAAACGCGCGGGGCCTTTGTTCGGCTTACCGGCGTCCAGCGGCGTTCGAAGTCCCGGCTTCAGTAGGGTAGGAACTGTCCTGATACACACTCCGTCTGGTATTGTCCGATGCGCCATGCGGCAATTGCCCGGTTCTCGGCGTTCTATGAGCATTTGCCGGATCGGACCGGACACCATCAGCCGGAGTGTGAATGAGTTCCACCTTTAGGTGGGTCTTTGTTCGGAATCCGGCCTTCAGGCCGCCCCGTGTCTTTGTTGGCCGCCCACCGTCTCTCGTACGCCTGTTCCGGCTCGTTCTTCTGGTCTGGCGAACCACTCCCCCGTCGACAGATTCTTCGAGTTGTTTCCTCTTGTGTGCCGATTCAACCAGTTGCCGCCAACGGCTCTTGGTCGTTTGTTGCCGTTTTTGTGCCCTCTGTGGCTATCTTGCCGTTGCCGTGGTTGTTGCAGTTTCTGTTATTGTTTGTAGCACAGCCACCTCGGCTGTGGCCGTTGCTGTTGTTATCCGTGTGAATCCGTGTTCATCTGTGGCCGTCGTTGCCGTTGTTGTTGCTGTTTGTGTAGTAGTAGCCCCTCACCCCCGAATCCTTCTCACCACCCCCGGCACCTCGCGAACCATCTCCACCATCGCCCCAAACGGCGCTGGCTCGATCCGGCACACCCGGCTGTTGACGAACCACCACTGCAGCCCCGCCATCACCGCGAACGACACTACCGCCGCCAGCGCCGCCCCATACATCCCCAATAGCGGTATGAGAACCAGGTTGGCAACCACATTCACCACCGCCCCGCCCGCCGAGCCCACCATCATTCGCTTCTGCTGGCCTGCCGCCACCAGCGCCGTGCTGTACGCCGTCGCCAGGTACGCAAACGGTAGCAACCCCATCAGGATCGCCAAGGGACCCGCCTCAGGCGAATACCCCGCTCCAAACAGGATCCGCACCATCGGCACCGCCACCGTCACCATGATCACAGGCAGGCTCACCCCGAACGCCATCGCCGCCCCCGCCAGCCTCCGCAGGTGCCGCTCGAAGCCCGCCCGGTCCGTCGCAAAACACCTCGCCAGGATAGGCTGGTACGTCGCCTCCAGAAGAAACGCCCCCGTCAGCAGCAGCGGCACCACCATGTAGACCGCCCGGTATTGCCCCGCCGAGGCCTCCCCCCGGAGCAACGTGATCAGGATCACATCGAAGCCGAAGTACACCTGCACCAGCAGCCCCGCCGCCACCAGCGGCAGCCCTTCCTTCAGTAGCGCACGCACCTGCTCCCACCGAACCGCCCCCAGGCTAGGCCGGCCCTGCGGATACTGCCGCCACGTCGCCGCAAACAGCGCCGCCACCGTGATGAACTCCCCCGCGACCTTCAGCAGCGGGACTCGTAACAGATCCGCCCGGCTGTGTACGAACACCAGCACCCCCGCCAGCCAGATCACCCGCGGCAGGGCCTCCCACAGCGCGATGTATTCCATCCGCTGCATGCCTCGGAAGACCCAGTCCGTGTTGATCGAGTACGCCAGTACCGACAGGAACGAGAACACGAACAGCCAGTACAGCTCCGTGTCCCCCCTGAATATCGTCAGCAGCAACACCAGGCAGAGCATCTCGACAACGAACAGTCCCAGCCGGATCGCCAGGATGTTCGACGCCAGCGCCGTCAGTGACCCCGGCTCGCGAGCGACCTCGCGCGTCCCGACCACCCAGAGCCGGAACTCCGCCAGGATGATGCCATACCACAGGAACGCTTGCGCGAACGAGAACCGCCCGAAGCCCGCGTCCCCCAGGATCCGCGTCAGGTACACGATCACGCCGAACTGCAGCACCCGGCTGGCCAGCGCCCCAACGCTAAGCCAACTGAAACTCGCCAGCGCACCCGGACGCGATGCCACCGCCGGTGTGGAGGTCTGCTTGCTATCAGGGCTTTGATTCACAATCTCCTCGATGGCTCCCTTGCTCATCCGTCCACACCGTCATGGCTGGAGTCGCGCCCGTGCCGTGTCCTTGTCTTAGTTCGGAGTACAGGCTTCAGCCTGCGCCGTGTCTTTGTTTGACGAAGGATTGTTCGAGTTCCCGCTTCAGCGGGGCCATTGCCGTTGTTGTCGTTGTCACTGACATCTAACACCGTGTGCAAGTTTGTCCTAAGAGCCAACAACGAATAACAACCAGCCCCCCATGTTACCAAGCCGCATGGGCTGCACCAACAACGCGACATGCGGACGCCTCGCCTATGTTTCCCCGGGCCGCAGCGGCCAGGTGTCACTACCCTTTCACCCATCGAGCAATGCGGAATCCGCCCCCCTGGCCGATAACCGACGCCTCAAGGTCTACAATGAAGAGATGCCACAGGTGTGGCGGCACCGAAGACGTAGCGTACGCGCCGTCGGGGGTTCTCAATGCGCCCGCACGCCAGGGGGTTACAACGGTCCGCTCCCCGAGGTCCCATTGTTGGCGCCATCGAGTACTTTATGAGCCAGGCTCAACGCCACTACCCGCTTAAGTCGCTTGCTCTGGTCGGCACATACCTGCCACGCCATTGCGGTATCGGCGTGTTCACCGAGAACCTCTGTGAGGCCATCGCCGGACAGACTGGCCCCGGCTGTAACGTCTACGCCGTGGCCCTCAACGATAACCGTCAGGTCTACCACTACGGCGAGCGCGTCCGCTTCGAGATCTCCATGAACCTGCCCCGCGAGTACCGCCACGCCGCCGAATTCCTCAACATGCACGAGGCCGACGGTGTCTTCCTGCAGCACGAGTTCGGGATCTACGGCGGCCCCGCCGGCTCGCACGTGCTCCGCTTGCTGCGCGAACTGCACATGCCCGTGGTCGTCACGCTGCACACCGTGCTCGAGTGGCCCAACCCCGACGAGCGCACCGTCATCGCCCAGATCAGCCAGGTCGCCGACCGGTTCGTCGTCATGGCCAAACGCGCGCAGGACATGCTCACGGCAATCTATGACATCAGCCCGCAGCGGATCTCCTGCATCCCCCACGGTATTCCCGACATTCCCTTCATCGACCCGGAGTTTCACAAGGATGACATCGGCCTGACCGGGCGCAAGGTGATCCTCTCCTTCGGCCTGCTCTCGCCCAACAAGGGTGTCGAGTACATGATCCGCGCCATGCCCGCCGTCATCCGCCGCCACCCCGACGCGATCTACGTCGTTCTCGGCGTGACCCACCCTGGCGTCAAGGCGGAACGCGGCGAGGAGTACCGCCAAGGGCTCTATCACATGGTCCGTGAGATGGGCCTGGAGGCCCACGTCACCTTCCGCGGCCGCTTTGCCAGCCAGGAGGAACTCGGCTGGTACCTTACCGCCGCCGACGTCTGCGTCATGCCGTACTCCAACGAGTCCCAGATCACCTCCGCCGTGTTGGCTTATGCCATGGGCTCCGGCAATGCCGTCGTCTCCACCCCTTACTGGCACGCCCAGGAGATGCTCGCCGATGACCGCGGCTGCCTCGTGCCCTTCCGCGACAGCGACGCCCTGGCCGAACAGGTCATCGATCTGCTCGACAACGACCAGCGACGCAATGCCCTTCGCGAAAAGGCCTACGAGTACACCCGGCCCATGCTCTGGCCCCAGGTCGCCCGCCAGTACCTCGACGTCCTCCGCGAGGCGCTGCTCGACCGCGGCCGCTCGGCCCGCCGGCCCCTCTCCCTCGCTGACCCGATGAGCTGGAGCGAGATCGTCCCCGAGGTCGACTTCCGCCATCTGCGGATCATGACCGATGAGACCGGCCTGACCCAGCACGCCGTCTACGCGATCCCTGATCGTCGGCACGGCTACTGCACCGATGACAATGCCCGCGCGCTGACCGCCGCGATGTGGTACTGGAGCCTGCGCGAGGACCCGTCGATCAGACCGCTGATCTCGACCTACCTCGCCTTTCTCGTCCACGCCTTCAACGAGCAGCGCCGCCGCTTCCGCAACTTCATGTCCTACTCCCGCGAATGGCTCGAGGAGGTCGGCAGCGAGGACAGCCACGCCCGGGCGATCATGGCCTGCGGCATCACCACCGAATTGGCCCAGTACGAATCGACCCTCGGTCTGGCGGTCCGGCTCTTCAATGACGCCCTGCCCGCCGTGGAGTACTTTACCAGCCCACGCTCCTGGGCCTTCACCGTCGTCGGGCTCGATGCCTACCTCCGCCGCTTCCCGGGCGACTCCGCCGCCAGGCGAATGGTCGAGATGCTCGGGCAGCGATTGCTCGCCCAGTTCCACAAGGTGGCCACCCGGGACTGGGTCTTCCTCGAGTCCGTGCTCACCTGGGGCAACGCCCGCGTGCCCCACGGCCTGCTGCTGGCCGGTGCCCGGCTCGATTCCGCCGAGATGGTCAATATGGCCCTCGATTGCCTCCGCTGGTTGTTGCAGGTCCAGACCGCCGAGCCAGGCCACCTCTCCGTCATCGGCAACCAGGGCTGGTACGCCCGCGGCGGCCCGCGGGCCCAGTTCGACCAGCAGCCCATCGAGGTGATGGACCTCGCCGAGGCCTGCAGCGCCGCCTACCGCCTCACCCACGACCGCTCCTGGCTGATCGAAATCCGCCGCTGCCTGGAGTGGTTCCTGGGACGCAACGATCTGAGTGTTCCGATGTACGACTTCTCGACAGGCGGCTGCCGCGATGGGATGCACCAGGCCGGCGTCAACGCCAACCAGGGGGCCGAGTCCACGCTTGCCTGGCTCACCACCCTGCTGATCGTGCACCGGTTGCAAGTCAGTGAGACATTGAGTGTCATGGAAATGTCGGTTGGCCCCATAGAATTGCAGAAACGAGTGATCTAGCAGGGCACGGCTCTGCAAGAGGAGACCACGCGCACATGAGCTCGACCAAAACGCTCAGACATGCGGAGCTGCTGCGGAGGCATCCCAAGAACCCTCTGTTGACGGCCAAAGACTGGCCCTACGCGGTCAACACTGTCTTTAACCCCGGGGCGATCCGCATGACCAACGGAGACACCGTCCTGCTGGTGCGCTGCGAGGACCGCCGCGGCATCAGCCACCTGACCGTCGCCCGCAGCAAGGACGGCGTCAATGACTGGCAGATCGACCCCGAGCCGACCCTTGCCCCCGACCCCATCAACTACCCCGAGAGTGTCTGGGGATTGGAAGACCCCCGCATCGTCTGGGTCGATGAGATGGAACGCTTCGTGATCACCCATACAACCTTCTCACGAGGCGGCCCCGGCGTGGCGATGTCCACCACCCGCGACTTTCGCGAGTTCGACCGCCGCGGCATGCTCATGCCCCCCGAAGACAAGGACTCCGCGCTCTTTCCCCGGCGCTTCAACGGCCGCTGGCTGCTCATCCACCGGCCCGTGCCCTCCGCAGGCCGGGCCCATATCTGGGCTAGCTGGAGCCCCGACCTGCGCCACTGGGGCGACCATTCCATCCTCCTGGAACGACGCCACGGCGCCTGGTGGGACGCCCTCAAGGTCGGTCTCGCCGGCCCGCCCATCGAGACCGCCGAGGGCTGGCTGATCATGTACCACGGCGTGCGGATCACCGCCTCAGGCGCCCTCTACCGCGTGGGCCTGGCCCTGCTCGATCTGGACAACCCCCTCAAGGTCGTCCTGCGGGGCGACGAGTACATCATGGGCCCCGAAGAGCCCTACGAGATGACCGGCGATGTGGGCGGTGTCGTCTTCCCCTGTGGCCACACCATCGCCGACGATGGCGACACGATCCACTTCTACTACGGCGCCGCCGACACCAGCGTCTGCCTCGCCTCCGGCAGCCTCTCGGAGATGATCAACTGGCTCAAGGCCCACGGCCGCCCCGGCGGAATCCCCTACGATTGATCCGCCCACCCGAGAAGATACGAGTCGTTGCCAGACGGCTGCGATGGGGCCAGTACCGCCCCGCAGCCGTCAAGCGGCGCCGGAAAAGGCGCTTTCGCCTCCGCGCCATCTGCACCCAGCCCAGCTCGCCCATCCCGCCCAGATTCACGCTGCCACCGACTGGCCTAGACCTGTTTAGTGGCGCCGTTGGTGGCACCCACACGTTGTCTGAATTCCCCTCCGCCGCTCCCGCCCAGCTCGCCCATCCAGCCCAGCTTCACGCTGCGCTCGCGTGGCCCAGACCTGTTTGGTGGCGCCGTTGGTGGCACCCACCAAGTATCCGAATACCCCCGCATGGCCCCTCGCGTTTGTACTGTTTCCCTGGATGCAACTCATTGGTCCGCTGAGGTATCGGTCCCGTTCGGGGGACGCATAGGTCAACCTGACATCGGCTATCCCTGCCGGCGACGCATGAGCGAGGCGGCTCCCAGCAGGAGCAGGGCGAGGCTGGCCGGCTCGGGCACGGCGGTCGGCTGGCCGATGATCGAATATATCCAACTGGTATTAGAAGAGATGCGGGTGGCGTACGATGCGCCGGGGATGTTCCCTGTCTGGTTGGCTACGTAAGTCCAGTTGTTGGCGGAACCTACGTACAGACCGCCCTGGTCGTAAATCGAGGCAGTGAAGCCGGCATCGGTCCCGCCGGTGTAGCTGTACCGGCCGTCGGTGCCGTAGTTGATGCCGGCGAGTTTCCAAGTGGTGCCGTCTTTGATGAATACGCCGCCGCCGCTGTCGCCTTGTGAAAGGCTGCCTTCGTAGTAATCGCCGGTGGCGTCGAAGCCGAAGGTGAGCAGTTGGCCGAGTCCCGTGCCGCCGTTGACCACACCGCCGATATTATTGGACCCCCAGCTGCGGACGTGATCGAATGCGCCCCAGGTATAGCCCTTGGTCTGGCCAGCGACGGTTACCTCTGGGCCGCGGGCGGTGCCCCGGCCGAAGACGGTCATGGTCTTGGCGACCTCTGTGGACTTGGTGTAGAGCGGGGCGTAGGTGCTGAACGTGCCGCTGATCTTCCAGATCTGCAGGTCGTTGGTGGGCGAGGCGTAGGCGGCGGTCGTCGTGTAGGACTGGCCATTGTAAGTGAAGATGCTGCCGACACTTCCGCCGACATGCTTGGCGGTGATGAAGTACTGCGAGGCGATGGGCGTGCCCTGGTAGTAGCTCCATAGGCCTTGGTATTGCCAGCCGCTGTCGGCGTAGAGGCAGGAGTGTGGCTCGAAGGTGGCCCGTTCGGCGGACCAGTAGAGGATGACACCGTGCGTGGCGGAGGTGCTCGCCAGGACCAGTACCAGCGAAAAAGACAACATAACCCCTGTGCGTGCCGTGAGTTTCATGGTCTTTCCCTCTCCGGATCTGGTGGTGCGATTATAGCGAAAAGGATTGCTGCCCCGCACGCTATTTTTCCCTGCAAATCCGGTTATCTCCAGCGAACCGTCTCGGGAAATGGGCAAAACGCCACTTCCGGCGTCACTTGACGGCCGCGAGGCGGTGTCGGGCCGACTGCGGGCCAACACTGGACGGACCTGGCAGTAGTAATTCGGATATGGTGTGGGTGCCACCAACGGCGCCACTAAACAGGTCTGGGCCACGCGGTGGCAGCGTGAAGCTGGGCTGGATGGGCGAGCTGGG
>JANYLN010000097.1 GCA_025357795.1 Planctomycetota bacterium | reverse complement strand
GGTCGCGGTAATTCGGATACGAGTTGGGTGCCACCAACGGCGCCCGTGAAGAGGTTGGCGGCAGAACCTCGTGGCGTGAAGCTGGGCTGGATGGGGGGGCTGGGCTGGGTGCAGATGCCGGGGGCGAAAGCGCCACTTGACGGCCCGCGGGCGGTACCGGGCTGGTACTGGGCCGGCAGTAAGCTGATGATTGTGGATAGAAGACAGAAGAATATAGTGGCGGACAACCAAGATTGGCGGGCGAGCATGGCGGAGCCCTCATTGGTACGGCGGGTATCCGAAACTATTCAGCGGCAGGGGGTGGTGCTATACTACGCAACTTCCTCTGCACCAATGCAGCCGGACAGGGAGTATTGTCGTACCAGTAATATTATGACCTGGGATGCGGCGACTGCAAAGCAAGGCAGCATTCCCGACAGCATTCCCGAGCACACGACGCTTGAGCAGTACTCGCGGGCCGGTACACAGAGGTTGGTGAGCATGGAAGATATGGAGAAACAAGGCTAGAGTATTCCATGCTAGCGAAACGCCGCCTTCCAGGGCGCTTTTCTGGAGATCGTTGGGGTGCGAGGCGTGAGCACCCGGCGGTCCCGGGGCAAACATAACAGCCATTGCCGGAATGACAGGGTTTTGTCGAACGGTCGGAGACGCGGCGGCCGTTCGGGTTGTTTTGAGGGGCGATGGCTGTCGGTGCCCGGTGAGCTTCCAGGGAAGTGGCATAGCATCATTAATTGATAGTTCTTATGGGCAATCTGCGCGACTACGAGCAGGTGGAGCGATTCCGCCGGAAGCAGTTGCAGGATCACGGGCTGGCCGGTGAGGCGGTGGAGCAGTACCGCCGACCGGCAGAGCGGCCTGTGAACCGGGCTGCGCGCGGGCAGGTGACGATCCTGTTCGGGGGTCTGACGCGGCCGCACGAGACGCTGATCCAGGCGGGGATGGAGGGGCTGGGCTACCAGGTCCAGCGGCTGCCTACGCCGTCGAAGTCGGATTGCCAGACGGGCAAGGAGTACTGCAACCCGGGGCAGTGCAATCCGAACTACTTCACGGTCGGGGCGCTGATCAACTATCTCAAGCAGATCCAGGAAGAGCAGGGGCTGTCGGCGGAGGAGATCGCGGAGCGGTACGCGTACATGACGGCGGGGTCGTGCGGGCCTTGCCGGTTCGGGATGTACGAGTCGGAATATCGGCTCGGGCTGGAGAACGCGGGTTTTGCGGGGTTCCGGGTGCTGGTGTTCCAGCAGGGGGCGGGGCTGAAGCAGAGCAGGGAAGGCTGCGCGATCGAGTTCAACGTGCCGTTCTTCCTGTCGCTGCTGAACTCGTTTTTCGTGGGCGACTGCCTGAATTCGTTGGCGAGCCAGATCCGGCCTTATGAGGTGGTGCCGGGGGCGACGGACGAGGTGATGGTCGAGTGCCTGGAGATCTGCCGGCAGGCGATGCGGGACAAGTCGTACGAGATCCGGTCCGACTGGCGGTCGTGGGCGCTGTCGCTGATTACGGCGGGGTACAATGCGGCGGACGTCGCGAAGTTCCTGGAGCAGTTGCGCAGCGACTGGTACACGGGGGCGCTGCGGCGGTGCGCGGCGCTGCTGAGCGAGAGGGTCGAGGTCGACTACACGCGGGTCAAGCCGAAGGTGAAGATCACGGGGGAGTTCTGGGCGCAGACGACCGACGGCGACGGGAACTTCCGGATCTTCGAGTTTCTGGAGCACGAGAACGCGGAGGCGATCGTCGAGCCGGTGGCGGGCTGGATCACGTACATGCTGCACCAGGCGATGCAGGGCAAGAACGACCGGCGGGGGCTGCCCGCGGACATGGCGATCCGGGAGCGGGCGGACTGGCGGCAGAAGGTCGTAGCGTACAGGAACTACTACAAGAGCATGGTGCTGCTGCGGCTGAGCCGGTGGATGATCCATCGGGAGTACGACCGGCTGCGGGGGGCGCTGAACGATTTTCTGCCTGCGCTGGCGAACCAGGACGAGTTGCGGGAGTTAGCGAGGCCGTACATCAACCCGCGGTCGGCGGGGGGCGAGGGGCATCTCGAGGTCGGCAAGACGATCTACTACTCGAAGAAGCGGCTGGCGCACATGGTACTGAGCGTCAAGCCGTTCGGGTGCATGCCGAGCACGCAGTCGGACGGGACGCAGGCGGCGGTGATCGCGCACTACCCGGAGGCGATCTTTCTGCCGATCGAGACGAGCCCCGACGGCGACGTGAACGCGTACAGCCGGGTGCAGATGGCCCTGTGCGAGGCGAAGATCCGGTGCAAGACGGAGTTCGTGGAGGCTCTAAGGCGGACGGGGCTGGAGATGGAGACGATCCGGGCGCACGTGGCGGCACATCCGGAACTGCGCAAGCCGCTGCAGAGGGTGCCGATGCGGGAGGGCGTGGCGGGGCGGGCGGCGAATTTCGTGTTGTACGTGGCGGAGAGGATGAAGACGGCTGAAGGGTAAGGGCGAGGACGGCGACAACGACAACAACTGAATCCGCAGATTACGCAGACGGATTCGCACGGATAACAACGGCAACGGCCACAGCCGAGGGCGGCTGTATTACAAACAACAACAGCAACAACCACAGCAACGGCAAGAGAGCCACAAAGGGCGCAAAGGGCACAAAAACGGCAAGAACAACAACAGCAACAAACGACCAAGAGCCGCCAACGGCCTCAAGGACCCGCGGGCCCTTGAGGCCGTTGGCGGCACGCGGTTGCAGAGGCACACAAGAGGAAACAACCTGAGGTATGGCCTGCGGAGTTCTTCGCCAGCCGAGAAGAGATCGCAGAGTCGTAGCCCAAGAATGGCAACGGCAAGAATCGCTGCAAAAGGGAAACGGCAACGATAGGAATAGCGAAGGGTGGGCGTATGAGGGTTGGACCCATAGAAAATAGACAGGCGGAGCCTCAGGGGCCGGCACAGAAGAGTGCGCGGCGGATTGGCGGGACGCAGAGCCGGCTGGATGCGCGGGCGGACCAAGGGTTCGCGGCGTTCGGCGGGGGGACGTCACACAAGCGGAAGGAGTTCCGGGGGACCGAGACTCATCCGCAGGGGTTGATGGTCGGGGTCGATGTCGGGTCCACGACGGTTAAGGCGGTGGTGATCGAACCTGGATCGGGGAAGATCCTGTGGCAGGACTACCAGCGACATGGGGCGCGACAGCCTGAGATGGTGCTGGAGTTTTTGAAGCGGATCGAGGCGGAGTTTGCGGGGGTGCCCTGCGAGGCGATGCGGGTGTTCATCACCGGCTCGGGCGGGGCGAACCTGGCGGGCTTTCTCGGCGCGAAGCACGTGCAGGAAGTGAACGCGGTGAGCCTGGCGGTGGAACGGCTGTTTCCGGATGTGCGGAGTGTCGTCGAACTGGGCGGGCAGGATGCGAAGATCATCGTCTTCAAGGACGACCCGGAGACGGGGCGGCTGAAGAAGCTGCCCTCCATGAATGACAAGTGCGCGGGCGGGACCGGCGCGGTCATCGACAAGATCGTTTCGAAGCTGCAGATCCCGACGGAGAAGGTGCCGGACCTGGCCTATAACGGGCTGCGGATCCACCCGGTGGCGGGCAAGTGCGGGGTGTTCGCGGAGACGGATATCAACGGCCTGCAGAAGCAGGGGGTACACCGCGAGGAGCTGATGGCCTCGCTGTTCGAGTCGATCGTGCTGCAGAACCTGTCGGTACTGACGCGTGGCCATACTCTGATGCCCAAGACGCTGCTGCTGGGCGGGCCGAACACGTTCATCCGGGGGATGGTCGAGTGCTGGCGGCATCACCTGCCTCGGATGTGGGCGGAGCGGAACGTCGATCTGCCCGCGGGGGCGAAAGTCGAAGACCTGATCATCGTGCCGCCCAACGCGCAGTACTTCGGGGCGATCGGGGCGGTGGAGTTCGGCAATCTCGAGATCGAGGAGAACGCGAACCTGGGGACGTACCAGGGGCACGAGCACCTGGAGTGGTATATCCACGTGGGGCGGGCGCAGGACAAGCAGCGGTCGCGCGTGCAGGGGCTGTGGAAGACTCGCGAGGAGCTGGAGGCGTTCCTGCAGGAGTACCGGCGGGAGCCGTGGCAGCCGGCGAAGTTCCAGGCGGGGCAGGTGGTGCAGGCGTTGATCGGGGTCGATGGCGGCTCGACGAGCACCAAGGGCATTCTGCTGGATTCTGAGCGCCAGGTGATCGCCAAGGCGTACCAACTGTCCAAGGGCAACCCGATCGAGGACACGGTCGAGATCATCGGCAAGCTGCGGAGCCAGGTGGAGGGGCAGGGGGCGCGGCTGGAGATCGTCGGGGTCGGCACGACGGGGTACGCGAAGGACATTCTCAAGGAAGTGATCGGGGCGGACGTCGCGCTGGTGGAGACGGTATCGCACACGCAGGCGTGTCTGCACTACTATCCGGGGGCGGACATCATCTGCGACGTCGGCGGGCAGGACATCAAGCTGATCTTCCTGAAGACCGGGCAGGTCAAGGATTTCAAGCTGAACACGCAGTGCTCGGCGGGCAACGGGTACTTCCTGCAGAGCACGGCGATGAGTTTCGGGTACGAGGTGGAGCAGTACGCGGAGATGGCGTTCGCGGCGGAGTCGATGCCGGAGTTCGGGTACGGCTGCGCGGTGTTCTTGCAGGCGGACATCGTCGATTTCCAGCGGAAGGGGTGGCAGGCGCCGGAGATCATGGCGGGGCTGGCGGCGGTGCTGCCGAAGAACATCTGGCTGTACGTAGCGCAGATGCCGAACCTGGCGAAGTTGGGGCGGACGTTCGTGCTGCAGGGGGGGACGCAGCACAACCTGGCGGCGGTCAAGGCGCAGGTCGATTTCATCCGGACGCGGTTCAAGGGGACGGGGATCGAGCCGGAGATTATCGTACACCGGCACTGCGGCGAGAGCGGGGCGATCGGCTGCGCGCTGGAGGCGCACCGGCTCTGGAGCGAGCAGGGCAAGCGGACGACGTTCATCGGCCTGGATAACGTGCAGCGGATCGAGTACCGGGTGACGCGGGATGAGCGGACGCGGTGCGGCTTCTGCAAGAACAACTGCATCCGGACGTTCATCGACGTGAAGGTGGGCGCCAGCGACGACGAGCAGGCGGTGGACCTGTCGACGCGGCTGCTCAAGAGCGGGGCGGAAGAGGGTCGCCCGACGCGGTTCAAGAAGGGGTCGGCGGAGGCGGGCACTCCGGAGGGCGCGGGGTCGCGGCTGGCGCTGCAGGCGGGCCAGAAGCGGCTGATCGTGGCGACGTGCGAGCGGGGGACGGTGGAAGACCGCGAGGACATGCTGCAGATCCAGAAGGGGCTGTCGGCGGTCAAGAAGGCCAACCCGAACGTCATGGAGTTCGCGGCGAGGGAGGCGTTCGTTTCGGGGGATGCGCCGCGGGTACACGACCCGATCCCGGCGAAGCGGTGGCACGATGCGCTGCTGCCGAAGGCTGCCAGGCGGCGGCTGGAGGCGATGCGGCGGCGGGCGGACGTGCGGATCGGGATCCCGCGGGTGCTGAACCTGTACACGCTGGCGCCGTTCTTCCGGACATTCTTCGAATCGCTGGGGGTGCCGGCCGAGCACCTGGTCTTCAGTGATTACACAAGTTTAGAATTGTATAAGGCGGGGTGCAAGCGGGGCAGTATCGATCCGTGCTGGCCCAGCAAGGTGTGCATCGCGCACGTGTACAACCTGC
>JANYLN010000049.1 GCA_025357795.1 Planctomycetota bacterium | reverse complement strand
GGGGGCGAGGCGACCTTGTTGAAAAAAAGGGACACATGGTCTAGACCAAAAATGGGGCGGTAGAGATAAGGTTCGCCGGTGGCCGGTCTTGCGCGCCGGGTGTGCCAGGGGTGGCGTGTCGGGCCCTTGCGGCGCGAAAATTATATTGCCGGGCGCAAAAAAAAAGCCGCAGACCCCAGATCCGCGGCGTTGGTTGTTTGGTTGGGTTGTCCTTACCCTTACTCAGTCATTGCTGAGTCCTCCTGTCTGGCGACCATCTCGTCGAGCAGTTTGACGATCCAGCCGTTGTTGCCGGCGGGGCATCTGCTGTCGGCAGGGGGGGGGCGGCAACGACGGCGGCTGGACAGCCTGGGAAGGCGTAAGGGCAGAGGGTCCCGTCGGCAAAACGTAGCAGCCCCCGCGATGTTGCCAGGGGCTGGGAGTCGCAATGGCCAGGACGAGGACGCCGTGCCAGACGCGGCCTGTTATTGCGAGACGAAGCGGTAGTCGCCGGAGCCGATCTCGTAGACCGCGCAGTTGCCGGCCATGCGGAGGAACCTCACGCCGGGGGCGCTGGAGGCCGGATGGCTGCTCTCGGTGACGGCGGCGGCATCCCTGGCGGGGATGTAGACCGTGGCGGTGGTGTTGGGCGGGATGGTGACGTCGAGGCAAAGGCGGTCGCCATCACGTTTCCAGGCGGTAGCGATCCGGCCGCGGATGGAGTCGTACTGGCCACGGGCGTGGGTGATGTCGCCACCGGGCAGGGGGCAGATAACGACGTGCTTGTAGGCGACATCGTGCTCATCGGGGTTGATGCCCAGGATCACGCGGTACATCCACTCGCCTACGGAGCCGATGGCGTAATGGCAGAAGGAGTTCATGCCGGCGTCCTGGAAGCCGCGCCCCTTCACGTAGCCGTCCCAACGCTCCCAGATCGTGGTGGCGCCGTTTTCGATCATGTAGCCCCAGGAGGGGAAGGTCGTGCAGTTAACCAGGTCATAGGCGAGGTCGTTGTAGCCCCAGCGGGTGAGTTCGAGCATCATGCGGACGGTGCTGTTGAAGCCGGTGGACATGTGACCCTTGTAGCGGGCAACGCCTTCGACCATGTACTTCGCGGCCGCGGGGCGGAGGTTCTCCGGCAGCAGGTCGAAGGCCAAGGCGAGGGCATAGCCTGCCTGTGTGTCACCGCAGATGTGGCCATCGAGGGAGACGAAGCGATTGCAGAAGGCGACCTTGACGGAGGCGGCGAGGCTGGCGTATTTCGAGGCTTCGCACTTGAGGCCCAGGACGTGGGCCATGCGGGCGACGAGTTCGGCAGAGTGGGCGAAAAAGGCGGTGGCGAAGATCTCCTTGGGGACCTCGCCGCCGGTCTTGGGCCAGCCCTCGGCCTTGAGGGTGTCGCCGTGGAGCCAGTCGCCGTAGTCATTGTGGCGCTTGTTGCACCAGATGAGGTCGGGGTTGTTCTCGCGGATCCAGTCGACCCAGCGGGCGGCGGAGGGGAAGTGGTCGGTGAGGAGTCGCTTGTCGCCGTAGTTGATCCATTGCCGCCAGGGTACGACCGTGCCGGCGTCACCCCAGGCCGGCGCGCCGCTGAAACGTTCGTTGGGGTTGTAGGGGTGGGGGGCGACATCCGGGAACCGGCCGTCGTCGGCCTGAGCATCGCGGAGGTCGGGGACCCACTTGGAGAAGAAGGCAGCCATGTCCTGGTTGAACATCGCGGTCTGGCTGAAGACCTGCATATCGCCGGTCCAGCCGAGGCGTTCGTCGCGCTGCGGGCAGTCGGTGGGGATGCCGAGCAGGTTGTCGCGCTGGGTCCAGAAGATGTTCGAGAAGAGCTGATTGAGCATGGGGCTCGAGCAGTCGAAGGTGCCGACCTCGGGGGCGGCGGAGTACATCGCGCAGCCAGTCAGCGTCTCGAGGGTTGGGGCGGTGGTCAGGCCTACAACCTCGACGTATTGGAAGCCGTGGTAGGTGAAGCCGGGCTCGAAGGTTTCGTCGCCTGATCCCTTGGTGACGAAGCGGTCTTCCTGGCGGGCGCCGAGGGGGCCGCCGTCCTTGGGCATGCGGAGGTTTTCGCGGTAGATCGTGCCGTCGTCGCTGCGCATTTCGGCGTGGCGGAGGCGGATGATCGTGCCGGCGGGCTCGCGGACCTTCAGGCGGCAGACACCGGCGATGTTCTGGCCCAGGTCGAAAACCCAGGTGCCGGGCTTTGCTTCGCGGACGGCGACGGGGCGGAGCTGGCGGGTGATGCGGATGGGCTCGTTGGGTTGGGCGACGAGTTTGCCCTTGGCCTTGTCGAGGACGTCGACGGGGTGCCAGCCAGCGTCATCGAAGGCGGGGGTATCCCAGCCTGGGATCTCGCGGGTGGCGTCGTACACCTGGCCGTCGAGGATGTCGGCGTAGCGGATGGGGCCTTCGAGGGTGTAGCGCCAGGTGTTGTCGGTGGTGAGGATCTGGGCGCGGCCGTCGGCGAGTTCGATCTGCAACTGGACCAGCAGGCGTGGACGATCGCCGTAGATGTGACGGACAGGGCCATCCTTGACGATGTGGGTCAGGCCGACACGGCCTGCGTACCAGCCTTCGGCGAGCATGGCGCCGAGGGCGTTGTCGCCGGGTTGGAGCAGGGCGGTCACGTCGTAGGCCTGATACTGGATGCGCTTGTTGTAGTCGGTCCACTCGGGGGAGAGAACCTGGTCGCCTACGCGCTGGCCGTTGAGGTGCAGCTCATAGAGGCCTAGGGCGGAGGCGTAGGCGATGGCCCGGGTAACGGGGGCGTCCAAACGGAAGGCCTTGCGGACTATTGGGGAGGGGCCGGGGCGGTCGGCGGGGGGGGTTTCGGCGGCGCCGACCCACTTGCCTTGCCATTCGTACTGGCCCATGCCCTGCGACCAGGTGGCGGGCTGGCTCCAGGCGGAAACGTTGTCATCCTGGTCCCAGCAGCGGACCTTCCAGAAGCAGGAGCGGCCTGAGCGGGTCTGCTTGCCAGTGTATTCGATTTGGTTCATCGCGTCGGAGGGGACCTTGCCGGAGTCCCAGGCATCGCCGGCGTTGGAGGCGAGTTTGTCGGGGCTGGTGGCGACGAGGACCTGGTAGGCGGTCTGGCGGAGGCTTCGCAGGCTGGGTTGAGTCGGCTGGAGGATCCAACTGAGCCGGGGGGCCGGCGTGTCGATTGCCAGGGGGTTGACCAGGTACTCGCAACGCAGGTACGTCGGGACGAAAGTCGCCATGATCGGTCATCCTGAGACAGAGGGAATCGGTCAGCTGCGAATACCGTTCGCAGCGGGTCCGGATGACCTTATACAGTACAACAAGATGGGCGATGAGCAAGGGCGGGTGAAGTGGGTAATGGGGTGTGAGGGGGACAGGCAGTGGGTGTGCGGTACACGCCTTGGGCGAGAGGCCGACGGCGGGGGTTGTGGAGGGTGGGCGAAGGAATTCGCGAGCAGGCGGCAAATTCGCTCCAAAATGGTCTCGCGTTGCAGGGGGAGGCGCGTATACTACTTGCCTTTGTTCCAGCCGGTGTTTTACCCCTGACGAGCAAGAGGTGGGAGTGACATGGGTATCAAGGTTGCCAAGTTTGGTGGTACGTCCTTGGCGGATGCGGGCCAGATCTGCAAGGTCAAGGCTATTATCGAGGCGGACCCGGAGCGGCGCTATGTCGTACCGTCGGCCCCCGGCAAGCGGACCAGTGACGATAAGAAGATCACCGACCTGCTCTACCTCTGCCATGCTACGGCCAAGCAGCAGGTGTCGATCGATGAGGTCTTCGACATCATCGCCGACCGCTACCTCCAGATCGTCACCGACCTGGAACTACAATTCGACCTCAAGCCCCACCTCCAGAAGATCTACAATGATATCGCCGCCGGGGCTTCGGCGGATTACACCGCCAGCCGGGGCGAGTACCTGAACGGCCTGATCATGGCGGATCTGCTGGGGTACGACTTCATTGACGCGGCGGAGGTGATTTTCTTCGACGAGAATGGCCGCTTCGACGCGATGCGGACGCAAACGGTCATCAGCAAGCGGCTGGCGGAGCATGAGCGGGCGGTGATCCCGGGCTTTTACGGGTCGCTGCCTGGCGGCGAGGTCAAGACTTTCAGCCGAGGCGGCTCGGACATCAGTGGCGCGATCGTGGCGCGGGGGGCGGCGGCATCGATCTACGAAAACTGGACGGACGTGTCGGGACTCCTGATTGCGGACCCGCGGATCGTCAAGGACGCACTGACTATGGAGGTGGTCACGTACGGTGAGCTGCGGGAACTGGCGTACATGGGGGCGACGGTGCTGCATGACGAGGCGATCTTCCCGGTCCGCCAGGCGGGCATCCCGGTGAACATCCGCAACACGAACCGGCCGGAGGATGCCGGCACGATGATCGTGAAGGATGCGTCGCCTATCACGCATCGCGGGATGATCACGGGCATCGCAGGCAAGAAGGACTTCACGGTTATCGTGGTCGAAAAGGCCCTCATGAACCAGGAGTTGGGGTTTGCCCGGCGACTGCTCTCGGTGTTGGAGGTCAACGGCGTGTCGTTCGAGCACATGCCGTCGGGCATCGACACGATCAGCGTGGTGATCGCGGACAGCCAGCTCAACGGCAAGGTGGACAAGATCGTCTCGGAGATCCAGACGGAGTGCCAGCCTGACTCGGTGAATGTCTACCGGGGGATGGCTCTTATTGCGACGGTCGGGCGGGGCATGGCATACACCCCGGGCATCGCGGCGAAGGTGCTGGGGGCGCTGGGCCAGGCGAACGTCAACATCCGGATGATCGACCAGGGGTCCAGCGAGATCAACATCATCGTGGGCGTGAGCAACGAGGACTTCGAGCGGACCGTCACGGCGATCTACCAAACGTTCGTGAAGTAAGAACGCGCGATACAGGGCCAGGTTCTAAAGACAATATCGAGCCTCCGGTGCCACAGGTACCGGAGGCTCTTTTTCTCTACCAGTCTACCCGGTAGTTCGGCCCGTGGATCCCCTGCACCCCGTGCAGTGCGCCGGTGAGATTGAGCACCAGCAGGACAGCGGACACGATGGCCAGGATCAACAGGACCAGCAGGACGATCTTGAGGGTGCTGTACGGCCGTTCGCCCTGGACCTCGCCCGTGCGAGCGTTGACCAGGAAGCGGAATGTTCTGTTGTTGTAGCGATAGGCGCTCAGCCAGACGGGCAGCAGCAGGTGCTTGAAGGTGATGTTGTAGTAGCGGGTCCGGACGCTCTCGATCATCTGGTGATCGCCGCCGATGTCCTCCCTCACGGTCTGCTCGATCGGGGCGACCATCATCTGCCTGGCGATCTCGAAACCGCCGGGCAGGTCGATCTGATAGCTCTGGGCCACGAAGCCGCTGAGGTACTCATCGCTGTAGGGGGCGACGCTGCCGAGGTCCCAGGGTTCCAGGGCCTCGGCATACTTGCGGGGCAGGCTGGTGGTTGCCAGCACGAGCAGGTCGTTGAAGCGGTTGTTGACGGTGCCGCTGACCCATCGCCAGCGGGTCTTGCAGACCTGGCGGGTGCGGGTGACGGTCTTGCCGTTCTCGACGGTCGTGTAGGTCTCGGTTGTCCAGTAGTCATCGCCTCGCTGGCCGGTGTAGTCGCTCTGCGTGTCGGCATCGTAGGTCCAGCACGGGATGTAGATCCCCTTGATGCCCGCCTCCGCGTCCGCGTTCAGCCGGAGACTGCTGGGGGCGAGCCAGAGACTCCGGACCCAGGTGCGAAACGCCACCATCGCCTGCTCGCGCGTTACGTGAAACGGCAGCAACCCTTGCGGCTTGATGCGGCGATTGGAGACCGCCTCAGCCACGATGGGGCTGCCGCAGAAGGGGCAGAGTTCGGCTGTTACGTTCGGCGGCAGCGTAGCCTCTGCCCCGCAGGTGTTGCAGTGGACCGTCAGGACCTCGTCGGTCGGATGCTCGTCAGCTACCTTGGCCAGCCAAGCCTGGTAGTCGAGTTCCTCAACGACCTCTCGCGACTCAGGGATGTCGTTGGCTGTGCCGCAGTAGGGGCAGACGAGGGTCTGCGTGCCGGGCGCGTATTGGAGGTTCGCCCCGCATTGTTTGCAGGGGAACTGGCGGTGCTGGTTTGTAGGGGCGGTGGCAGTCATTTCGTGCAATTGTGCGCGGTTATCGAGCGGCCGTAAAGGAGTACGCGGTGCATGCCCACCCGAAGGATTGCATGGCCGCAAACAACGCGGCTATGGCACCCAGCTATTTCTGTTACGCGAAGCCCTGTCAGTCTACTTCGGCGGCAGGGGTGGCGGGCTGGCGGCGAAGAGGGATGCCATTTCGGGGACCTGCCCTGCCGGCGTCCACTGCCCCATCCCTTGCCGCCAGACAAGCGATTCCCGTGTCAGCTCCCCGCCGCGCACCTTAATCTGCAGCGCCGCCACGTCAAACGGCCCCGCCTGCTGTCCCTGCACCGCCACATAGTATTGCCCGGCCTGCGGGGGCAGGGGAGGCGGCGCCGCCTGCGGCTGTCCACTCGCCTGCTGACCCTGCGTGATCTGCTGGCCGATCGCCATGCCCATGCCCATTCCGATCCCGGCACCCGCTGACCCGCCGGGGTTCTTCGCGGCGTCCTGCATGGCGGTGGCGGCCTGGTACTGCGTGTAGGCCTGCAGGTTGCCGATGATGCCCATGCTGGTCCGCTTGTCCAGGGCGGCCTCGACCTCCGGCGGCAGCGAGATGTTCTCGACGTACAGGGCAGCCACCTTCAGGCCGAATTGGTCGAAATCGTGCTCGATCCGGCTGGTGATGAACTTGCCGAGCTCGTCGTAGTTGCTGGCCAGGTCGAGGATCGGGATCTTGCTCTCGCCCAGCACGTCGGCAAAGCGCGAGACCACCATGTCGCGCAGCTGCTCGCCGATCTGCTCGACGCTGAAGCGGCCACTCGTGCCCACGACCTGCTTGAGGAACGTGGCGGGGTCTTTGACCTGGATGGCAAACGAGCCGAAGGCCCGCAGCCGGACCGGGCCAAACTCCGGGTCCCGGAGCATGATCGGGTTCTTCGTGCCCCACTTGCGGTCGGTGAAGGTCCGCATGCTGACGAAGTAGACCTCGGACTTGAAGGGGCTCTCGAAGCCGTGCTTCCAGCCCTGCAAGGTCGACAGCAGCGGCAGGTTCTTGGTCTCCAGCGTGTAGGTGCCGGGGAACAGGAACAGGTCCGTCAGTGTGCCCTCGTTGATGAACGCAGCGACCTGCGATTCGCGGACGATCAGCTTGGCGCCATACTTGATCTGGTTGTTGTACCGCTGGAAGCGGTAGACCATCGTGTCGCGGGTATCATCGACCCACTCGACAATGTCAACCAGTTCGCCAAAGAGCTTGTCCCACAGTGCCATCGCTGACCTCCTTTGCCCAACAGGATACCACAGTCCGCGCGTTACGCGAGTAGCCGAGCACCATCAGGCTGCCGGTGCCCCGGAATTCCTGGAAACGTCAATCCCTCACTTGACGCTGGCATAGCACCAGCTGTCGCGGGGTGTATCGCTGACGTTCGGATGCAGGATCCAGCGACGCAGCAGACCTTCCCGCTGCATGCCGGCCTTTTCCAGCACGCGAGCCGACGCCAGGTTCTCGACGTCGCACGTTGCCCAGACGCGGTAGATGTCCGGTTGGGGGAGCGCCCAGTCGATGAGCCCGCGCACCGCCTCGGTCATGTAGCCCTGGCCCCAGAACCGTTTGGCCAGCACGTAGCCGATCTCGGCCCGGAACCCATGGATCTCCAGGTCGATCATCCCCACCAGCTGGTCATCCAGTTGTGTCAGGATGACCCAGGAGTACGTCGGACCGTCCTGCCACTGTTCGAGGCAGCGGCGGACGAAGTCGCGCGTGGTCTCGGCCGAGTCGTGCGGCCGCCACATCAGGTACTTCGTCACCTCGGGATCCTGCGTATAGGTGGCGAAGAGGACGTCGGCGTCCTCGATCACGGGCGGCCGCAGGTGCAGGCGGGCTGTACTCCAGTGTGTCGGCGGCTTCATGGCGATCTCTCCGATGCAACGGCTGACAATATGCAGAGTCGGCGCCCAGACAGCGTACCTATTCTACGGACCTGCCTGGGGAGTGTATATCGAGGCGGCACGAGCGCACATCCGGCTGGCTGGCCAGAGGGTAAAGTCGAGCGGTGGCGCGGTGGCCGAAGGCAAGGCGTAGCGTGTTAGTCGGCCCTTTCGGTTGCCGGCGCCTCAATGTCCTCACTATGACTCCGTTTCCATCGCCCGGTCATCGAACCGGCCGTGCGGATTTCCCGCATCCGACTCTCGTCCAGGAGAGTCATGCTTTCGCCCACGGGAAGGTCCGCGTCAGCCGGGGCAATCACACCAGCCCCAGCCCCTCGTTGATGTACGCGTCCCGGAACCGCTTCGTCCTCGGCCAGCGTACCGCATGCTTGGCGCACAACCACTGACGCAGCCTTCGCCGCAGGTGTTGATCCACCGCCTTGTAGGCTGCCCCGCCATCAAAACTCCAGGAAGATCCTCGGCCTGGACGGGTCGATCGGCCAACCCATGCGGCAAGACTTCTGTCGACAACCTCTTGCGTGGGGTGCCCCTGGCCGCATATCCTCTTGGGAGTTCCTGGCGATGGGCTGTCGCCAACATGGCTTAGGCATTGGTGTCAAACATGATCGTACTGATTGATAATTACGACTCCTTCACATACAACCTCGTGCAGCGAATCGGCGAACTCGACCCCAATCGCGTGACGAAGGTCTATCGCAACGACAAGGTCACGCCCGAGCAAGTTGAAGTCGATAAGCCCACGCATCTGATTATCTCGCCTGGCCCGTGCACCCCCAACGAGGCGGGGGTCAGCAACGAAATGATCAAGCACTTTGCCGGCAAGGTGCCTATCCTGGGGGTCTGCCTGGGGCACCAGTGCATCGGCCACGTCTTTGGCGCCAATATCGTGCGGGCCAAGCGGCTGATGCACGGCAAGACCGACCGGATCTACCACGATGGCAAGGGCATCTACCGGGGTGTGAGCAACCCATTCACGGCTACCCGGTACCACTCGCTCGTGGTCGAGCTGGACCACCTGAGCAAGGATTTCATCGTGACAGCCTGGACCGACCAAGATGAGTTGATGGGCATCCGGCACAAGACCTTGTCGATCGAGGGGGTGCAGTACCACCCGGAGAGTTTCCTCACCGACGAGGGGCCGAAGCTGCTGGCGAACTTCCTGAAGTGCCAGGAACCAGCCGCCTACTGACCTCTGCCGTAGTCGCGATATTCCCGCCAAGCCTCCCGGAGCGCTTCATAGTTCTCCGGCTTTGTCGCGTTGACCACCGAGTGCGAAGCGCCCAGAAGGAACCCCCCAGCCCGCGCGCAATGCTGGATTGCCCGCTGGACCTCCAGGCGGACCTGCTCCGGCGTGCCGCGAACCAGCGTCTCGACCTGGACGCCACCCCAGAGGGTGATCGTGTGGCCATACTGCTGCTTGAGCCGGCCGATGTCCATCGTGGCGGATTCCTGGATGGATTGGTAGGCGTCATAGCCTGCCTCGATGAACATGTCCATGAATGCCCAATTGTTGCCGCAGGCGTGCTTGAGGACGTACAGGCCGAGCGTATGGGCGGCGGCTGTCTGCTGCTTGATCGAAGGCAGCGCCAGGTCGCGAAAATACTTCGGGGCGAACAGCGGGCCGGCATTCATGGCGTAATCGACCGCGGGCATCAAGCCGTGGCATCCCTCGCGGGCGAAGAGGCGGTCCGTCTGGATGGCCCGGTGGGTTTCCGCGCGGATGGCAGCGGCGATGACCTCGGGCTTTTCAAGCAGGAGCATCATGCCGTTTTCCATGCCGCCCGGCCAGACCCAGGAGCCGTCATCGCTGCGGGCCACGATGAAGTGCGTCTGGCCGTATCGCTCGATGACGAAGCGGATCAGTTCCCACTCGCTGTCGTCCGGTTCGGTGATGTCCTGGATCGGGAAGTCTGATTCGCTGTAGTCGCGCTCGACGGACTTGTGCACGGGCAGGATCGACTCGGTCTGGGCGGAGTACTTGAACTGATTGCCGCGAGCGTCTTCCCACGTGCCCGGCGAGATCGGCCTGGGGGCCTTGATCGGCTTGTACTTGCTCGGGGCCCACTGCACCGCCAGGATGTCGTGCTCCATCTTCTCGGCCAGGAAGACGATCGCTTCCTTCCAGGACTCGACGACCCTGTCCCGCTTGCCTTCCCAGATGGCGATCTGGGCCTTGGCGTTGCTGAAGGGGCGCCAATAGGACGGCTTGCCGGTGTAATGCTCGATGAGTTTGTGGTCGAAGGCCATTTCGCCGAGCGGCACGCGGTCGGGTTCGGTGTGGTTCAATGCGGCGATTACACGTTCTTTGGGTGTCACGCGGAGCTTCCTTTGTGGAGGCCGACTACCACAGCCTTGCCACGCTACCCACCGGGCCGACACGCGATCGAGCCCGGCTGTCGGCAAGATTCAGGGCCATTTGGGCGACGCGGTCGGCGACGCCAGGCTTGTCGAGCGTCGCCATGATCTCGGCGAGCTTGCCAGAGACTTTCTGTCGGAGATGCTCGTTGGCGAGCAGTTCGAGGGCCTCCTGGGCGATCGGCTCAGGATCCGTGTAGTACGGCATGAACTCGGGGACGAGACGCTGGTTCGCCAGGATGTTCACCAGCGAGAGGTACTTCGTGCGGATCAGCCAGTAGGCGATCGCCCAGTAGGCGTACTTGTTGCCCTTGTAGCAGACAATCATGGGCTTGCCGTAGTAGGCGACCTCGAGGGTGGCGGTGCCGGAGGCGACGAGCACCAGGTCGGCGGCGGTGAGCACTTCGGCGTTGCGGCTTTGCAGGATCGGGATGTCGGTCGCGCCGGCCTTGCGGCAGATCTCCTGGATCAGCCCGAGCATGTCGGGCCGGGCGCAGGAGATCACAAAGCGTGCGGCGGGCATCTGCCGGCGGATTCGCTTGGCGCAGTAGAGCATGTCCGCCAGGACGCTCTCGATCACGTGCCTTCGCGAGCCGGGCATCAGGGCGACCAGAGGCTGGCCTATCGAGCGGATCGTCTGCAACTCAGCCTGGTCGACCGGGATCGCGCGGAGGCGATCCAGCAGCGGGTGGCCCAGGAAGGTCGCGTTGACGCCGTAGGCGCGGAAGAATTCCTCTTCGAACGGCAGGATGCAGCCCACGGCATCGGTGCGATTCCGGACCTTGTGGACGCGGAACTTCGCCCACGCCCAGACCTGCGGGGCAATGTAGTAGTACACGGGGACCTGACGGCTCTTGAGTCGGCGGGCCAGTGGCAGGTTGAAGGTGGGCGAGTCCAGCAGGATCGCCAGGTCGGGCGGATCGTATGAAAAGGCGCGGTCGAGCTGGCTGATCAGCATGAGGGCTTCCGGCCCGCGGGCAACCGCGTGATTGAGCATGGCGGCCTTGCCGGTCATGTCCTGAATCGAGCGGCAACCCGCCGCTATGGCAGCCGGGCCGGCCAGGCCAAATATTTCTGCCTCCGGCCGCTGGCGGCGGAGCGATCGGACGAGGTCAGCCAGGTATAGATCGGCGCTATGCTCGAGGGCACTGACGAAAATGCGCATAAGTGCTTTCCAGCCTTAAGGCTACGAATTACTGACCGGCATTCACAACAAAGGGCTCGCAACTCATTGGCACCGACTGTATAATTCAGGCGACAATAGGGCAAGACCGCATCCGAATCTCCCAAGCGCTGCTTGGGTGTTCCGTTGCTTTGCGGCCAATCCCGGTACCTTGACGCAAGTCGGTCGGAATCGTAAGGTACGTCATTTTAACAGGCTGTGGCGTCTGTGGAAGTCAAAGTAAGGTCACCTATCTCAAGGAGGTGAGCGTGGCGTCGGCACTGGTCCGCGAACTCGTAACCGCGGGCATTCACTTTGGTCATCGTGTAAGCCGTTGGAACCCGAAGATGGCCCCTTATATCTTCGGTAAGCGGAATATGATTCACATCATTGACATCCGCGAAACCGTCAAGGGCCTTCTGCGTGCGCGCAAGTACATCACGCAAGTGGTTGGAAGCGGTCAGGACGTGTTGTTCGTTGGTACCAAGCGGCAGGCCAAGCAGTTGGTGCAAAACTTCGCCAACAAGTGCGGCATGCACTACGTCTCCGAGCGCTGGCTCGGTGGTACGCTGACGAACTTCCGCACCATTCGGTCCCGCCTGAGTCGCCTGGTCGAGCTCGAACAGCTCGAAACCACTGGCGGCATCCAGGACTTCTCCAAGAAGCGAGTGAGTTCTCTGCTGCGTGAGAAGAAGAAGATCCAGCGGAACCTCGAAGGCATCCGCAATCTGACGCGCCTGCCCGGCGTGATCTTCGTCGTCGATCCGCGCAAGGAACACATCGCCGTCAAGGAAGCCAGGAAACTGGGCATCCCGACAGTCTGCCTGCTGGACACGGACGCCGATCCGGACATGGCCGATATTCCGATCCCGGGCAATGATGATGCCATTCGCTCGATCGAAATCGTGCTGAACCAGATCGCCGAGGCGGTCGAAGAAGGCAAGCGGGGTCGCATCGTCGTCACCCGAAGTGATCGCGAAGCCGCCGCCCCGGCCGAGGAAGCCGTTGCTGCCGCAGCCGGTCCTCGCCGGCGCATCCGTCGTGCCCCCGAGGCCGGCGAGCAGCAGGCCCCGGAAGCGGTAGCCGCCGAGCCGGCCGCCCCGCAGCCCGAGGCCCCCGTACTGGCTCCGCCGGAACAGCAGAACCCATAACCCGGTCGATCGGCCGAGGTTTAATCTGGAATACACAACGCGGCACGGCCCGGCTAGCCAAATACCGGGCCGTGCCGAGTTTGTCAGAAGAAGCAGCAGGAGGTTAACGCATACATGGCGAATATTACTGCCGGTGATGTCAAAGCACTCCGGGAGCGGACCGGTTTGCCCATGATGGACTGTAAGCAGGCCCTGACCGAGACCAATGGCGACGCCGACAAGGCGATTGAAATCCTGCGCAAGCGGGGCGCCGCGGCCGCGGAGAAGAAGGTTGGCCGCGAGACCGCCGAAGGCCGTATCGGCCTGTTCGTCACCCCGGACCGCACCGCCGGCGCGCTGGTTGAACTGCGCTGCGAGACGGCACAGGTCGCCGACAACGACGTGTTTCGCCGGACCGCCGACCTCTTGGCCAAGCAACTGACCATGGCAAACAATCCGGCTACGACCATCGAGGAACTGCTCGCCCAGCCGCATGTCGACAACGCCCAGGTAACCGGCCGCGACCTGATCACCGATGCGGTCAACAAGACCCGCGAGAATATCCAGGCCGCCCGGTTCGTTCGGCTGACCGGTCCGGCGATCGGTTCCTACCAGCATTTCAACGGCCAGGTGGCGGTGCTGCTGGCGGCGGAGCCCGCCGGTGCTGACCAGGCGATCCTGTCGGACGTCTGCATGCAGATCACCGCGATGCAGCCGATGGCCGTGCGGCGCGAAGAGGTCCCGGCGGACCTCGTTGCCAAGGAGCGCGAGATTGCCTTGGCCCAGATCGAACGCGAGAAGAAGCCCGAGCAGATCAAGGCCAAGATCGTTGACGGCAAGATCAACAAGTGGTTCAACGAGCGTGTGCTGATCGAGCAGACGTTCGTGAAGGACCCCACCGGCAAGGCAATCGTCGGCGATGTCCTCAAAAAGGCCGGCGCCAACGTGACGAAGTTCGTCCGCCTGGCTGTCGGTGAGACGGAATAGATGACAAGAACCCAAAAAAGAGCCGCCCTCGGGCGGCTCTTTTTTTGGCCGCATCGTGCCAACAGGTCCTGCCGATAAGCAGTGAAGATGACGCATCGATATCCGTTGCCAATCGATCTTGCAGGGTAAGAATGAGCCATGACAACCGCACAGCAGCCCAAGTATCGTCGAATCGTCCTGAAGGTCTCCGGCGAAGCCCTCGGCCTTCCCGGCCAGGTGGGTTTGAATGGCGACGCGATTGACCGCCTGGCAACCAGCATCGTCGATGCCGCGGCAACCGGCGTGGAGATCGCAATTGTCGTTGGCGGCGGCAACCTGATGCGCGGCAACACCATTGCCCAGACCACCCCTGTCCACGAGGCGACCGGTCACTACATGGGCATGCTGGCGACAGTGATCAACGGCTTGGCCCTGCAGGATACGATCGAGGCCAAGGGCATACCCACCCGCCTCATGAGCGCAATCAACATCAGCGCGGTCTGCGAGCCTTACATCCGCCGACGCTGTATCCGCCACCTCGAGAAGAAACGCATCGTGGTGCTCGTCAGCGGCACAGGCAGTCCCTTCGTTACCACCGACACCTGTGCCGCACTGCGGTCTCTGGAGCTTGGGGCTGACGCCCTGCTTAAGGCTACCAAGGTCGACGGCGTCTACACGGAAGATCCCAAGAAGAACCCCGCCGCCAAGCGCTATGACAAGCTCACCTACGATCAGGCCCTCAACGGCCGGCTGGGCGTAATGGATATCTCCGCATTCGACCTGTGCAGCAGAAAAAGATCCCGATCATGGTGTTCAACGTCTTCTCGCCGGGCAACCTGCTTCGGGCGGTCCGCGGCGAAGCCGTCGGGACTCTCATCAGCGATTCCGCCTGATATCTTGCGGCGGTGCGGCACATGGTTGTCTTGCCTGCGGTCAGGCACGGGTTGGACACGAGGGCCGCCGCAGCACCGGCATCCCGCCCGACCAGACGGGCCCGCACATCCAGGCCCTGGCCCGCATTAGCAGACTGATGATGCTCCCGCAGGTTCGCGAAGCGATTGATCGCGCGGCCACGTCGGAAGAACTCTACAGGATCATCACGCAACAGGAGGTGTGAACAGGGCTCCACCTTCAGGTGGGCTAGCCCCCCTACGCCTCGGCCGGTTTCTCACGCGGCCCCGACAGATCCTGCCCCCTCAACGCGAACCAGATCGTCCCGATCGCCCCGAATGCCGCCGCCGTGAACAGGTTCAATCCAGGCGACTTCACCCACAGGAAGCCGCTCGCAAACGCCGCGATCGACACAATCGTGTCGCGGATCAGGTAGTACAGCCCGAACATCGCCGCCTTCCGGTCCTCCGGCGCCAGGTCCATGATCAGAGCCTTGCGTGTCGGCTCGCCGAACTCCTTCAGACCCCGGATCACAAACGCGAACGCCAGCATCCAGAACGTATGGCTGAAGTACAGCACCACCGGAAACAGCGTGAAGAAGATGAACGTCATCACCACGAACGGCTTCTTCTGCCCCTTGTCCGCCAGGTACGCCACCGGGATATAAATCAGGATGGCCGTCGCCATCTCGATGGTCCGCAAAATGCCGAACTCCACCGTATTGACCGGCCCCTTCTGCGTCGCCGTGCCCACCGCCCAGATCACCACGAACGCGTACGGGATCTGCTCGCAGAACCGGATCAGAATATCGCTGATCAGCAGGTTCCGTAGCGACGGATGCATCTGCCGCCACATCTTCAGGGGGTTCTTCTCCACGAGGGTCTCCGCCTCGCCGGGCTTTTTCGGCGGATCCTTCTCGATCAGGATCTGCTGCGCGATCGCCGCCACCACCGCCAGGATCAGCGCCGCGCCGAAAGCCACCTGCACCCCCTCGCGGATGCCCATCGGACTCCCCACTTCAAAGCCGTACATCGCGATGTACTTGTCCCGGTAGTAGTAGATCAACGCCCCCCCCACGATCGGCCCCAGCGCCATCGGGATCCGCCGGATGAGCGAATGCACCGTCACGCCCATCGTCCGCTTGTTCTTCGGCAGCACCTTCGCCACCAGACTCATCGTCGCAGGCAGCGAGATCGCCGTCCACGACAGGAAGAAAATCGCCCCGATGAACACAGCAGGCCACTTCGGCACCAGAATCACGATCGCAAAGCCGAACATCGCCAGCAGGTTGAACACCAGCAGCGCCCGCTTGGTCCCCAGTCGGTCCGCCAGGTACCCGCCCGGGAACGAATAGAGCGCCCCCAGGAGGTTGTCCATGCCGTTCAGGAAGCCCACCGACAGGAACCCCGCCCCCAAGGCCGTCAGGTACAATGGCAGGAACTGCTCCGCCATGTGCTCGCCCATGCCAACGAGAATCACCATGCTGAGCAGCCCGACAATGCTCCGCTTCAGACCGAAAAACTCGATCGCCTGCTGCAGGCCCGATCGACGCGCCTCGACCGACCCCGCCGGGCTCAAGGCCTCGTTGCCGCCGCTTCCCGGCTCCGATGCCGGCTTCTCCGCCGAATCACCCGAAAGCCCCGGCCGCGCCTCCTTACTGCCCATTCTTCACTACCTCCAAACAACACCAGGCATAGAGTGCGTCGTATACAACAAACTGCTGCCGCAGGTTCTCGTGGTCATCCGGAAAGCGGATGCCGAACCCCGTCGCAATCGCGTCCAGCCCTGCCGCAATTGGGTCATTGTCAAGTCTATGCAGATCCGCCGCGTTGACGATCCTCGCCAACCGCAAAAGCGCTTTGTCCTTGAGATCGTATTTGCCCAGGATCGCGTCGAACGAACACGTCCCCTCGCCATGCCCCAGCTCAACCCCCGGCACGTCAAACGGGATCGCCCCATCCCGTCGAGACACCTCCTCGACGCAGTTGCTTGGCACGAACAGGAATTCGGCCTGCGAATCGACGAACCGCGCAATCAGCCAAGGACACGCCACCCGATCCATGTGGACATGCGACCGCGTCACCCACTTCATCGTCGCGCTCTCCTCGCGTTGACAGGCTCCCGGGATCTGTTGGGCGATGCCGCCGCCCGCCAGCTCCCCATCTTACCACCCCCACCCCAACAAAAACACCGGACGGCGCCCCAACAAGCACGCCGTCCGATTCCAAAGGAATCCGCAGCAACCCCGCTGACAGGTGCGCTACCTTCCCCTCGCGGAAGCGTAGATATTAGCTGCCCTGTCCCAGTTCACCACGCTCCACCAGGCCGCAATATAATCCGCCCGGCGGTTCTGGTATTTCAGGTAGTACGCGTGCTCCCAGACGTCGATGCCCAGGATCGCCACCTGCCCGTTTAACAGAGGGTTGTCCTGGTTGGCGGTGCTCACCACCTGCAAGGCCCCGCCCGAATCCAGCACCAGCCAGCCCCACCCGCTGCCAAACCGCGTCAACGCCGCGTTCGACAACTTCTCCTTGAACCCCGCGAAATCCCCGAACGTCTTCTTGATCTCCTCCGCCAGATCCCCCTTCGGCTCGCCCCCCTTGCCCTTGCCCATGATAGGCCAGAACAAACTGTGATTGGCGTGCCCGCCCCCATTGTTGATCACCGTCTGGCGGATCTCCTGCGGCACCTTCTGCACGTTCTTGAGAAGGTCCTCGACACTCAACTTCGCCAACTCGGGATGCCCCTCCAGGGCCTTGTTGACGTTCGTGATATACGCCCGATGGTGCTTGGTATGATGGATCTCCATTGTCTTGGCGTCGATGTACGGCTCCAACGCGTCGTACGGGTACGGCAAGGCCGGAAGCTCGTAAGCCATGGTGCGTCCTCTCCTGTTCAAAGGCGTAACGGCATGCGACGCATGGGAGGATCGAGATACCAGCGCCAAGGTCCTTGTCTGCCTCCCTGTTGCGTCTTCGAATCCACCTCGGCATTTGCGAAACACTAGGTAGCCCCGCATCTCGCATTCAAGTCAATCGTACCCATTTGGTACTCTTTGCTGTCTCAGCCCTGAGATTGCGATACCCGCTGACACCTTGCCGCACATCCCCCACCGTCATCCGCCCCGCGACCCCACCCCGCCGCCAAATCGCCCTCTCGCCATGCTCCACCCAGCACGCCCTCGCCACGGCGTCCCCAGACCCGGTTGCCCTCAAGCCCATGCCTCGCCCGCGTCGATGTCTCCCCTGTACGCCGTGCTGCCAGCGGGACAGACCCGCACCCACTCACCCCGTTGCCATGAGGCAACTCGCTCGCACAGCTGGCACACTCTGTTTTTGCCGTTGGTCGAAGGAACGCCTGGAGGGAGTGAACGTGCCCGAGCTGCAAGCCCCCGCTGCCAGCCCCGAAACCCTGCTCCGCGAACACTTCGGCCAGCAGCTGCAGAACAACCTGCCGCTCGCTACCGTCACCAGCATGGCAATCGGCGGCCCCGCCAGATTCTTCCTGCAGGCCCACACCGAGGCCGACCTCGCCGCCGCCATCCGCATCGCCCGCGCCTGCCAACTCTACTGGTGCGTCATAGGCGACGGCTCCAACCTCGTCGCAGCCGACGCAGGCTACCCCGGCCTGATCATCCAGAACCGCATCCACGCCTTCGCCGCCATCGACACCAGCCTCACCGTCGGGGCAGGCGACCATCTGAGCGAAGTCGTCCTCCAGGCCGACCGCATAGGCCTCGCCGGCCTCGAGAAAATGGCCGGCATCCCCGGCACGATAGGCGGCGCAATCTACGGCTGCGCCGGCGCCTACGGCCAGGAGATGCGCGATCACATCTGCGAGGTCCGCTACTACAACGCCTCCACCGACCGCTTCAACCATCTCTCCGTCAGCGAATGCCAGTTCGGCTACCGCGACAGCACCTTCAAGCGCCACAAGGATTGGATCATCTCCCAGGTCGTCCTCGACCTCGCCCCCGGCGACCCCCAGCACCTGCTCAACACCAGCCAGGACCTCATCCAGTCGCGCCAGCGAAAGTTCTCGCTCGACCTCAAGTGCCCCGGCTGTTACTTCAAGAACATCCGCCTCGATCAGCTCGACCCCCAGAACCTGCTGCCGACTTTCCTCTCGCGCATCGACTCCTCCCAGATCACCTACGGCAAGGTCGCCGCCGGCTACCTCCTCGAAGCCGTCGGCGCCAAAGGCACACGCGTAGGCGGCGTCGAAGTCAGCCACCACCACGGCAACCTCATCGTCAACACCCACGGCACGGCCTCCGCCGCCGACCTCCTCGCCCTCGTCGCCCAGCTCAAGGACCGCGTCCGCCAGCGCTTCGGTGTCGACCTTCAGGAAGAAGTCCAATACCTCGGCTTCTAAAGCCAACCCCGCCCTCGAAGACCTATGGAAGGAAGGGGGACGGACCATTTAGCCGGCTCGCTTGCCAGCCGCGCGTTCTTGCCGTTACTCAATGCCGTTGGCCTCTACTGTCCCGTAGGGACGACTGAAGCGCAATGCCATGGTCCCGCGCCGTTGCAGGACCATGCTGTCGCTCCCGCTAGAGATAATCTGAAATACTCTAGCCCCCCTGGCCGGTCTGCCCCCGTCCGCGCATAACAAAAAAGCCGGCTCACGCCGGCTGTCTTTGAGAACCGCAATATACAGGTTGCCTTATCGTCCAGCCCCCGCCAGCATCCGATCCAGCGCATGCGCCTCCGCATTCGCGTCCCGCAACTTCCGTTCCCCCGCCGCATCCGGCGCACTCAACCGCCGCGCCCGCTCGCGCGCCACCTGCGCATCCTCCGCCTTCACCTCGCCCGCCTTCAGCGCCCGTGGCGTCAGGATCGTCACCTGGTTGTCAATCACATCCCCAAACCCGCCGCCGACGAAGTACCACTCCTCCCGCTCGCCGCTGCGCACTCGGACAATCCCAGGCTGCAGCCGCACCAGCAGCGGGCTGCGGTTGTATAGAATACCGAATTCGCCGTCGAGCCCCGGCAAGACGACAAACTCCGCCTTGCCCTCCACCAGCACCCGCTCGGGCGTCACGATCGAAAAACTCAACTGTCTGCCGTCCGGCATAGTCTGCTATTCCTTGCCGCGCCTGCGCATCCCTTGGTCATGCCACCCGTCGTTGTTAGGACTCTTGCCGACACCTGGCATCGGACCACTGGCTCCTGCCGTTCTCACACCGCCGCCAGCTTCTCCGCCTTCTCCGCCGCCTGCTCCACGCTGCCGACGTACATGAACGCCTGCTCCGGCAGATGATCCCACTTGCCGTCGCAGATCTCCTCGAAACTGCGGATCGTATCTTCTATCTTCGTGTAATTGCCAGGGATGCCGATGAACTGCTCCGCCACGTAGAAAGGCTGCGAGAGGAACCGCTCGATCTTGCGGGCCCGCGCCACCACCATCTTGTCCTCTTCGGAGAGCTCTTCCACACCCAGAATCGCGATGATGTCCTGCAGGTCCCGGTACCGCTGCAGGATCGCCTGCACCCGCCGGGCACACGCATAGTGCCGCTCCCCGACAAACAGCGGATCCATCAGCCGACTGCTCGACGCCAGCGGATCGACTGCCGGGTAAATGCCCTTCTCCGAGATGCTCCGCTCCAGAACGATGAACGCATCCAGGTGCGCGAACGTCGCCGCCGGCGCCGGGTCCGTCAGGTCATCCGCCGGCACGTACACCGCCTGCACCGACGTGATCGCGCCCTGCTTGGTCGACGTGATCCGCTCCTGCAACTGCCCCATCTCCGTCGCCAGCGTAGGCTGGTACCCCACCGCCGACGGCATGCGACCAAGCAGCGCCGACACCTCCGACCCCGCCTGGCTGAACCGGAAAATGTTGTCGATGAACAGCATTGTCTCCGCCCCGCTGTCATCGCGGAACCACTCCGCCATCGTCAAAGCCGATAGCGCCGCCCGCAACCGCGCGCCAGGCGGCTCATTCATCTGCCCGAAGATCATCGCCGTGTGCTCGAGCACCTTCTTGACCGTGCCGTCCGTATCCTTGAACGACGCGTGCTGCATCTCCAGCCACATGTCGTTGCCTTCGCGGGTCCGCTCGCCCACCCCGGCGAACACCGAGTAGCCATGATGCTCGCGAGCGATACGCGCGATCAACTCCTGCACGATAACCGTCTTGCCCAGACCCGCTCCGCCAAACAGCCCGATCTTGCCGCCACGCACGAACGGCGCCAACAGATCGAACACCTTGATCCCCGTGACCAACTGCTCCGTCTTGGGCGTCAGGTCCACGAACTCGGGCGGCGCGTGATGGATAGGCCGCTTCAGTTTGGCAACCACCGGCCCTCGGCCGTCCACAGGCTGCCCCAGCAGGTTGAACACCCGCCCCAGCGTCTCATGGCCCACCGGCACCGAAATCGACGCGCCCGTGTCCTCGACGTCCATCCCGCGCTCCAGGCCGTCCGTCGAACCCAGCGCCACCGCCCGGACCCGCCCGCCGCCTAAGTGCTGCGCAACCTCGCACCATAGCTCGCGCCCGCCGCCTGCCGCCCCCTTGGCCGCCGGCATCTGGATCTTAACAGCGTTGTAAATGCTCGGCATCTTGTTCTCGCTGAACTCCGCGTCGAGAACCGATCCGATGACTTCCGTGATCTTGCCGATATTCTTGCCGTCAGCCATGTCTCTGACCTCACACGTCTTTGTCCAACGTCTTCGTCCAATGTCATCAGTCTTTACCTGTTCGTTGTCAATTGTTACTGGATAACTGTAAGCAGCCAACAGCCTCGTCATTCCAGGCCGTCAAAGCGCTCCCGCGCAGGCCGTAGTACTCACAATTACCCTTTGACAATTGACCATGAACAGCCGTTCTATTTGTCCTGCAACGCATTCGCCCCGCCGACAATATCCAGCAGCTCCAGCGTGATCTGCGTCTGCCGCGCCCGGTTGTACTGCAGCGACAGGAGCTTGATCATGTCCCCCGCCGCATCCGTCGCCGCCTTCATCGCCACCATCCGCGACACCTGCTCGCTGGTTACCGCCTCCAGGAAGTTCTGGTACAGGCTCACCTTCACCGCCTCAGGTAGCAGGTCCGCCAGGATCGTCGCCGGATCGGGCGAGAACTCCCACTCCACCGACTGCCGCGCACCCGCCGCGGCCTCCTCTCGCTGCTGAGGCGGTTCCATCGGCAGCAATCGCACCACCTCTGTCTTCTGCACCCCAGCCGACAGGAAGTGCATGTACGCCACCGATACGCTCCGCAGCTGCCCCGCGGCATAACGCTGCATGAACTGCTCCGCCAGCTCCGCCACCTGCGCGTACGTCGGCTTGTCGCCGAACTGCATGTGCGCGGCTTCCACGGGCCGGTCCAGGAACTTGAAGTACGTGATGCCCTTCTTGCCCACCATGTGCACCAGCACGTGGCGGCCTTCGCCTTGCAGCTGGTCGATGTACTGGATCGCCTTGCGCAGCACATTGGAGTTGTAGCCGCCCGCCAGCCCCCTGCTGCTCGTCAGCACCAGCAGCAGATCGGGCGCCGTCTCCGGATTCGCCTTCAGCAGCGGATGATCCAGGTCCACCCCCTGGCTCAGCTGCCCCACCAGGTGCCGGATCTTGCTGACGTAAGGCCGGCCCGCCGCCACCCGGTTGTTCGCCTGCTGGAAGCGCGCCGTCGCGATCAGCTGCATCGTCCGCGTGATCTTGCGGATGTTGCGGACCGCCTTGCGTCGTTTGACAATGGCTCTTGCCCTGGCCATCGATGCTCCTCAATCCTGCCGTCGTTCGGAGTCCGGGCTTGGCGCCCGCGCCGTGTCTTTTTTGTTGTCGCCGTTTCTGTTGCTGTTGTTGCAAGTAGCACAGCCGCCCTCGGCTATGGCTGTTGTTGCTGTTATCCGTGTCCATCCGTGCAAATCCGCGGCCGTCGCTGTGGTTGCCGTAGCCGTTGCCCTGGTCGTTTGACGAATCCCAGGTAACACCGACCGCCCTTCTGCTACCGCGCCTGCGCCGCCGGGACGATCCCCGCCATATACTGGCTCTTAAACTGCTTGACCGCCTCGGTCAGCCGATTGCGCAGATCGTCCGTCATCACGGCATGCTTCTGCAGCTCCTCCCACAGGCCCTGCTGCCGCGTGTGCATATGCTCCAGCATCTTCTGCTCGAAGTCCACCACCCGCGACACCGGCACCTCGTCCATGTACCCGCCCGTGCCCACGAAAATGCTGATCGTCTCGTCCGTAATGTTGTAGGGCCGGTACTGCGGCTGCTTCAGCAGCTCCACCAACCGCCGCCCACGCTCCAATTGCCGCAACGTCGCCTGGTCCAAATCCGTGCCCAACTGCGCGAACGCCTCCAACTCGCGAAAACTCGCCAGGTCCAGCCGCAGCGAACCCGACACCTTCGCCATCGCCTTGCTCTGGGCGTTCTTACCCACTCGGCTGACGCTGATCCCCACGTTGATCGCCGGCCGCACGCCCGAGAAGAACAGCTCCGGCTCCAGGTAGATCTGCCCGTCCGTGATCGAAATCACGTTCGTCGGGATATACGCCGACACCTCCCCCTCGAGCGTCTCCACGATCGGCAGCGCCGTCAGCGACCCGCCGCTGCCCGACACCTTGCGCACCTCCAGCGACGCCGCATTGGCCATCTTCTTCAGATCCGCCTCCGCCTCCTCCTTGCCCGGCACGCCGATGTACTCTTTCCCGTTGACGCCCTTCTGGGTCTCTGCCTTGGCACTCTTCTCAACCAGGATGTACCGCTCCGCCAGCTTCGCCGCCCGCTCCAGCAGCCGGCTGTGCAGATAAAACACGTCGCCCGGGTACGCCTCGCGCCCCGGAGGCCGCCGCAACAGCAGCGACAACTGCCGGTACGCCGCCGCATGCTTGCTCAAATCGTCGTAGATGCACAATGTCCCCTGGCCACGCTCGTACATGAAGTACTCTGCCATCGCGCAGCCCGCATACGGGGCGATGTACTGCACCGGGGCCGGGTCGCTCGAACCCGCCACTACCACGATCGTGTAATCCATCGCGCCGTGCTCGCGCAGCACTTCCACCAGCGAGGCGACCGTGCTCTCCTTCTGCCCGATCGCCACGTACACGCAGATGACGCCCTGCCCCTTCTGGTTGATGACCGTATCCACCGCGATCGCGCTCTTGCCTGTCTTGCGGTCGCCGATGATCAGCTCTCGCTGCCCCCGCCCGATCGGGATCATCGAATCGATCGCCTTGATGCCCGTCTGCAGCGGCTCCGTCACAGGCTGCCGCTCCGCGATGCCCGGCGCATTGCTCTCCAGGGCCCGCCGATCCTTCGACTGGATCGGGCCCCGACCGTCCAGCGGCCGCCCCAGCGGATCGACCACCCGCCCCACCATCGCATCACCCACCGGCACCGACAGCAGCGTCCCCGTGCAGCGGGCCTCGTCGCCCTCCGCCAGCCCCAGCCAGTCGCCCATGATGGCGATGCCCACGCTGTCCTCTTCGAGGTTCAGGGCCACGCCGTACGTGTCCGTCCGCGGGAAGTGGATCATCTCCGCCGCCTTCGCCCGCGCCAGCCCGTACACCCGCGCAATACCGTCGCCGACCTCGATGATCCGCCCGATCTCCGCTACTTCCATCTCGGGCTTGTAGTTCTCAATCTGCTCGCGGATGACCGATGCGATGTCGTCAATGCGAAACCCGCCAGCCATAACAATCTCCTATAACGTCCTGGCCGTCATCTCTGCGTCAATATTCTCGTTCGCCCGGCCCGCTCACTGCCCTGCGGCCTCAGCCGGGCCATTGTCGTCGCCGTTGCCGGCCCCTCGCAGCGGACCCCGGCCGCGATCTCACGCCACCGTCGCCTCGCTCCCTCTCACCTGGAACTCCCTCTTCAGCTGCTCGCGGAACCGCTCCAACTGGCCCTTGACCGACCCGTCGATCTGCTGGTCGCCGATCCGCAGCATCAGCCCGCCCAGCAGCGACGCATCCTGCTTCACGTGGATCACCGGCTCGAAGCCGCCCCACGCCGCAATGCCCTGCTTGATCTGGGCCAGCATCTGCTCGTCCAGCGGCACCGCCGTGACCACTTCGACGTCCCGCCGACCCAGCCGCCGCGTGTTGTCCAACCGGACGTACTCATCCAGAATCGCCGCCAGGTTCCCCAGCCGCCAGCGCCGGTTCAGCACCAGCAGGAAGTGTAGCGTCAGCGGATGGACCTTGCCCTCAACCGTCCGCCGGACGGTCTTCTCCCGCTCGTCGAGGTCCATCTTCGGGTCCGCCAGCAGCCGCCCGTACTTCGGGTACGCCTCCAGCATCTTCTGCAGTGACTCGACGTCGGCCCGCACAGCCTCCAGGGCGTCACCGCCGCTGGCCGCCTCGTACAGCGCCTCCGCGTAGACCGTCACGACTCTCTTGCTCGTCTGTTCCGCCATAGCGTGATTGCCGTCACTCAAGACTCAGGACTGTCATCGCCACTGCCATCGTTCCAACAAACAACCGGATCAGGATTCCGTTTATGTCCAGCGTCACCCATCTAGCCGACTCGCTTGCGAGCCGCGTGTTGTTGTCGTTGTTGTTGCCCGGTGCCATGGTCCCGCGCCGTTGCAGGACCATGCCATCTTTCCCGATCACCCAACCTTCCCCAACTGCTTCAACGACTCTTCCACCAGCCGCTGCTGGTCCGCCGCCGTCACGTTCCGCTGGATGATCTTGCTGGCCACGTTCACCGACAGGTCCGCCGCCAGGTTCTGCAGATCCTGCAGCGCCGACTGCTTCGCCAGCTGAATCTCCTGCTTCGCCCGGCCGATCATCTGCCCGGCCTCGCCCTGCGCCTGCTGGTGCAGCCGCTGCCGCGCCGTCTCCGCATCCTGGCGGCCCTGCTCGATGATCGCCTGCGCCTCCTGCTTCGACTTATCGATCATCTGGCGGTACTCCGCCATCATCCGTTCCGCCTCCGCCCGGTCCTTCTGCGCCGTCTCCAGCGTCTGCCGGATGAACTGCTCCCGGCGGTTGAGGGCGTCCAGCATCGGCCGCCACGCGTACTTGCCCAGCACCAGCAGCAGCCCCGCGAAGATGATCGCCGTCCAGATGATGTTGCCCGTGTCCCCGGAAAACAGCCCCGGCTTCTCGTGCCCGCCCTGCTCACCTGCCGCGCCGTGTCCCGCCGTCGTCTGAACCGCAGGCGCCGCCTCGCCCCGGGCCGGCGTCTCGGCATGCTGCCCAGCCGCCAGCGCAGGCCACACCGCTAGCGCCGCTACCACCATCCACACTCTCATAGATCTGGCTGAAACACCTGTCACTGTGCTGCCTCCAGGTTCGCGTGCTTATTCTCAGCTTCTGTTGCTGCTGCCGTTAGCCCCACCGGGGCGTCAAAACATCACCCAATGCCGGTGGCCGTTCTGGCCACCGGGGATCCGTGGCCGCTCGTCGTTTCCTCTTGTGTGCGTATTCAACCAAGAGCCGCCGTTGGCGGCTCTTGGTCGTTGTTGCCGTTGTTATCGAAACGAGTAACAACGATCACACACGCCGTTCCGATCCGCCCAACCCCGCCATCGCCATGGCGCCATCCCGCTGTCGTTTCGACAGCGCTCCGGCCGACGGAAGGGCCACGCGGATCAGCCGTCCGGTCTCCCGGACGGCCGCCCTTGCGTATCGTCTCTACCCGATCACCGCCAACAGCGCCACGATCACGCCGAACAGCGTGGCACCTTCAATCATCGCCGCGGTGATGATCATCGCGGTGTTGACCTGGCCCGCCACCTCCGGCTGCCGCGCAATGCTCTCGACCGCCGAACTGCCGATCTGGCTGATGCCCTTCGCACCGCCCATGATCACCAGCCCCGCGCCGATCGCCCCGCCCAACGCCTTCGCGCCCGCGCTGTCCAGAAACACCGCGTGCGACGCCGCCGCGGCCGCCCCTTCTGCCGGAGCCGCCGGGGTCTGTGCCATCGCCGGACTGGCCAGCATCAGCACATAGCCCATCACGATCAGGGCAAGCAACGTCTTCGCTGTAAACCTGCTCATCCAACTATCTCCTGTATCGCTGCGCCCGCGGGACCAGGGCGCTCCTTCGTATGCCGATGCCTCGTCTCGGCCACAGGCCGGATCCCGCTCCTCCAGCCACGGCAGTTGTCTGCTCTGTCTTTGCCGTCCTTAGCACGCGAAGGACGATCTTCCGTTGCCATCACGCAGGGGGCGGCTGAATCCCCTCCACCGCCAGATCCTCGTCCTTCTCGTGTCCATGCCCGTGCTCCTCATGATGCACCGCCTGCCCCAGGAACACGATCACCAGGAACGTGAAGATGAACGCCTGCAGGAACGCCACGAACAGCTCCAGCAGGTTGATCGCGATGCTCCCGACCACCACCGCCGCGCCGATCGCCAGCCCGCCCGCCAGCCCAATGCCCAGGATCGCCATCTGTACCAGCGCCAACAGGATCGCCAGCAGCAAATGCCCCGCCAGCATGTTCGCGAACAATCGCACCGCCAGCGCCACGATCTTCGCCAGCAGCCCCATGATCTCCACCGGGATCAGCAGCGGCGCCAGCCACCACGGCCCCGGCAGGAAGTGCTTCAGATACCCCAACCCCTGCGCGCCGAACCCCGTCACCAGGATCGCAATCAGAGCGAAGAACGCCAGCGTGCCGTTCATCCAGATGTTCGCCGTCGGCGTCCCGCCGATCGGCGTCCCCTTCAGCCACGGCTCCGTAAATGCGGCGATCGGCAGCAACCCCAGCAGGTTGCACGTCAGAATGAAGAAGAAGACCGTCCAAATGAGCGGCATCAGCCGGTCCGTGTACTCGCCCAGTTGCGGCTTGCCCAGGTTCTGCCGGAAAAACTCGCACACCGCCTCGACGAAGTTCGGCACCCCGTGAGGCACCAGCCCCTTCGGATCGCTCTGGCTCGCCCGCAGCCGCCGGAACATCGGCACGAATACCACCACCAGCAGCAGCGCCGCGACGATCTCCATCAGAATCTGGTTGCTCATCACCGTGAAAGTCAGAGGCTTGCCGCCCATCGTGAAGTGCAACTGCTTCCACGGATGCTGCACCACGTGCGTCAGCGGATTCATCTCAGCTAGAAACAGCCACGGTTGCATATTCGTTAGACTCTCGTAACGCCGCCTCGGCTGTGAAGCCACACAGCCAGAACGACCGTTTCCGCCAATAAGGACACCACGTACAGCCCGCCCAGCCACACGCCGAACGCCATCCGGCCAGGCCGATCCGCCAAGCTCAGGATCACCACAAGGCCCAACACCCCTGCCGTAACCATTCGAATCGGCGTTCCACTATACGCAGCTTTGGAAATACGCTTGCTATCCGACGGATCACATCGACCCAGGGGCCACAGCCCCACCACCGGCATGAATCCGATGATCGCCATCGCCAACAGCACGGGCTCCCAGCCGACCCACGCCCGCGTCCCCTGCAAAACAAACACAGCGGCACCGCTGACCGCCAGCACCGCCGCCGCCGAAACACCCACTCCCGCCTTCCACATCCCGCGAGGCGTAAGTGACTCGATCCGCCCCGTCAAACCTTTGTTGTCATCCTTCACAGCCGCACCCAGCCCAGCTCGCCCAGCCCGCCCAGCTTCACGCCGGGCTCACTTTTCACAGACCTCTTCACGGGCGCCGTTGGTGGCACCCACGCCCTGTCCGAATCCCTCTCGCGGCTCCCGCCCAGCTCCCGCATCCAGCCCAGCTTCACGCTGCGCTCGAGTGGCCCAGACCTGTTTGGTGGCGCCGTTGGTGGCAGACCCGCCGGCTCCAGAATCCCGTCTGCCGTTCAGGGCCGCTTCTTTCTTCCCTGCCGCTCACTCTCCCGCAACGCCCCAACCGCCTCGCGGATGAAGTTATAGGTCCCACCGATCACACCAATCAACGTCCCGATCAGCAGTCCCTTGCGCCCTTCAATTCCCCAGTGCCGATCGACCCACCAGCCCATCAGCATGAACGCGCCAATAGCCGCGGCAAACTCGAATCCCATCCCCGCATACCGGGACCAGGGCGTCTGCGACTCACGTGGCGGCTCCGAAGGAGACATTGATTTTGGGCTCCATCGTCAGGCAGATCCAGCATTTACGGGAATTTCCGCTCTGCGGGTCGCGGCACCACGCCTCGGCTGCCCGACCAGCAAAGAAACCACGATGCTACTGTCGGCGCCAATCACGGTCAACAACCGGCAACCACTTTGACCCAACATCTTTATGGCCGGTACCCGACGCACTCCAGCTCGAACACAGATCCTAGGTCCCTGGCGGCCAAAGTCCATGCCGCACACCGCTTGCCTCGGCAACCTCCCGCACCGATTGCCTTTGCGGCCGCACCCAAGCCGACTATACTGGTCTCCCTCAAAGATGTACGGATGCCTGCAACGCCAAGTCGCTGACGGCGGCGACCCCGCCCTCAGCCCCCATGCCGTGCGTACCCGCAGAGGCAGAACCTGGCGCCAGGTGCGTGTGCCGCACATAAGGCTCGGCCTTTGTTGCGGTTGGTGCGGCCGTCCACTGGACGGCCCAGGGTTCAAACCTCGACGCAGTTTACTGTTGGAGACAAACACAATGCCGGTAACTATTTATTACGAAAAAGACGCCTCCCTCGACCCCCTCAAGGGCAAAACCGTTGCCGTACTAGGCTACGGCAGCCAGGGCCACGCCCACTCACTCAACATGCGTGACAGCGGCCTCAAGGTCGTCATAGGCCAGCGCCCGGGCTCCAAAAACTACGACCTCGCCAAACAGCACGGCTTCGCCCCCCTGCCCATCTCCGAGGCCGTCAAAGTCGCGGACCTGGTCATCCTCGCCCTGCCCGACGAAACGCAGGGACCGATCTACCGCAACGAGATCGCTCCAAATCTAAAGCCCGGCGCAGCCTTGGGTTTCACGCACGGCTTTAACATCCACTTCGGCCAGATCGTCGCCCCCGAAGGCGTCGATGTCGTCCTGATCGCTCCGAAAGGTCCGGGTCACCTCGTCCGCAGTGAGTTCGAACGCGGCGGCGGCGTCCCCAACCTCGTCGCCATCCACAAGGACGCCACCGGTAAGGCCCGCCAGATCGCCCTCGCCTGGGCCACCGGTATCGGCGGCACCCGCGCCGGCGTCATCGAGACCACCTTCAAGGACGAGACCGAAACCGACCTCTTCGGCGAGCAGGTCGTCCTCTGCGGCGGCGTCTCCGCCCTCATCAAGGCCGCCTTCGAAACGCTCGTAAACGCCGGCTATCCCGAGGAGTTGGCCTACTTCGAGTGCATGCACGAGATGAAGCTCATCGTCGACCTGTTCTACCAGGGCGGCATCAGCTACATGCGCTACAGCGTCTCCAACACCGCCACGTACGGCGACCTCACCCGCGGCCCCCGGATCGTCACCGACGAGACCCGCAAGGAAATGGTCAAGATCCTCAAGGAAATTCAGACCGGCCAGTTCGCCCGCGATTGGCTCCTCGAGTGCCAGGTCGGCAAGCCGATGTTCAACGCCCTGGAACAGGCCGATAAAACACACCCGCTCGAGGTCGTTGGCCGGCGTTTGCGCAAGATGATGAAGTGGATCAACGCAAAGGAATTCTAGAACACCATGGCGGATTCTGGAATACTGCAGTCGTTAAGTTGGATATAAGACGACCCGCGGCAGCCATCTGTCGCGGGTCGTCTTATGTCAGGAATCACCGCAGCCAACGCAAACGCAACCCGTGTCGTTTCCGTAGCATACGTCGTTAAACAAAAAAGAGAAGCAGGGCGACTTGCCGCTATTGCCCTATTGCTGTTTGGTGCCGTACGCACCGGCACACCGCGCGCATGGGCGCTCGCTTTAAGGGCTATTCCGGGGTTTTTCGAGCAGCCCGGATCTTCGCGGCACTACGCCCTGCTCCTATGTCAACATTACCATTCCAGGCGGACGAGTCAACACAAAAATGGAGCGACAATCCAAGTTGGCCCCGCTCGCCATTCCCTCGCCGACACGGCCTCATAACTCGGTAAGCCTCAAACGGTTGCCAATAAAGCGCACGCAAGAGGTAATCCGACAGAGTCGCAGACAAAATGACACTCATTCGCCGCTGGTGACAAGCCCTGTCAGTCCACTTCCGACCGAAGGGCATCGATCCGCGCGCGAACATCCCCGATCCGCGAGATCCGCAGACCGAAGTTTTCGCCGATCTTGACCGCGTGGCCAAACGCGATCGAACGATTATTAACCAGCAATTCCAGTTCTTCGTCGAAGGGTTTGTCGAACTCGATGATCGAGCCGATGCACATGCTCAGAATCTCGCGGACCGGCATCTTCCGCTGCGCCAGCACCACCATCAGCGGAACCTTGATCTGCAGAATCCGCCCCATCCGCTCGTTGCCTGGCCGGTTCCACCCGCCCGGCGCCGACCTCGCCCCGGACGAAGCACCGCCCGACGCCAAGGTTCCTGCCCCGGCAACCACTGTCGCCGCTGCAAGGGCAGGGCTCGTCGGCCCAGCATCCCCGCCTGCCTCAGACGTCGCCGCCAGGGTCTGCGCCTCAGCCAGCAGGGCATCGATCTCTGCTTGCGTTCCAGCCATACGCGGTAGATAATCCGATATTGTAAATCTAAAACAAAGGGCTTACCCACCGGGGCAAGCCCTTCCTTATTATCGGTTATCTGTACGAACTTGGTTCACCGGTACTTGCAGACTATCAGCGACGCGTTGTGCCCGCCGAAGCCGAACGAGTTGCTCATCGCCGCCTCGATCTTCATCGGCCGGGGCTGATTTGGCACGTAATCCAGGTCGCACTCTGGATCTGGCGTGTCCAGATTGATCGTCGGCGGAGCAACTTGGTCCCGCAGGGCCAGAATCGTCGCGATCATCTCCACGCCCCCGCTTGCACCCAGCAGATGGCCGATGCAGCTCTTGGTGCTGCTGATGGCGACCTTCCGGGCCGCCGCACCGTACACCGCCTTGACCGCCTTGGTCTCGGCGATGTCCCCCAGCGGCGTGCTAGTGCCGTGGGCGTTGATGTAGTCGATGTTGTCCGGACCCATGCCCGCATCGGCCAGCGCCATCCGCATCGCTTTGCCGCCGCCAGTACCCTCGGTCTCGGGCTGCGTGATATGGAACGCATCCGAACTGACACCATAGCCGACCAACTCGGCGTAGATGTTTGCGCCGCGGGCCTTTGCGTGCTCGAGTTCCTCGAGGATGAGGATACCCGCGCCTTCGCCCATGACGAATCCGTCCCGGTCTTTGTCGAACGGCCGGCTCGCCCGCTGCGGATCGTCGTTGCGCTCCGACAGGGCTTTCATGGCGGCAAACGCCGCCACGCCCAGCTCCGTCAGAGCCGCCTCGGTCCCGCCGGTGAACATGATGTCCGCCTCGTCACGGGCGATGGCCTTGAAGGCATCTGCCATCGCATTAGCGGCCGACGCACACGCCGTCGCCACCGCTGTGCTCGGCCCCTGCGCCCCGAACAGAATCGAGACGTTGCCGCTGGCCGCATTGACCATCAGCTTGGGAATGGTAAAGGCACTGATCTTGTCCGGGCCCTTTTCCAGCATGCGCTTGTGCTGCTCTTCCAGTTCGCGCAGCCCACCAATGCCCGACCCGATGATCACACCCATGCGGTCGGGCACTTCCTTGGCAAAGTCGAGGCCGCTGTCCTTGGCCGCCTGGATCGCCCCGGCGATCGCGAACTGGGCGAAGCGGTCGATCCGCTTGACCTGCTTGCGATCGATGTACTGCTCCGGGTCAAACTCCCGGCACTCGCCGCCGAAGCGCACGTCAAACTTGCTGGCGTCGAAGCTGGTGATCGGGCCAATGCCGCTGCACCCGCTCAACAGCCGCTGCCAGAACATCTTGACGTCGCAGCCCAGGGGCGTAACCACACCCAGGCCGGTTATGACCACACGTCTTCCGGTCATTCCACAATCCTGTAAACTTTAGAGCCGAACCTCATCCGGTGCCCGCCGCCGACTACTTCTTGGCGTTCAGGTGCTGGACGATGTAATTGACAGCCTGTCCAACCGTCTGGATTTTCTCGGCCTCCTCGTCGGGAATGCTCATCTCAAACGCGTCTTCGAGTTCCATGATCAGTTCGACCGTATCCAAGCTGTCAGCGTTCAGGTCGTTGACGAAGGAGGTTTCGCGGGAAATCTCAGCCTTGTCCACACCGAGCTGCTCGCTGACGATCGAAATGACCTTTTCCTCGACCTCCTTTTCGGACGCCACGTTGGTATCCTCCTGACTCATGAGTATTGTTGCCCTTGCGATAGAACTCTCTAGTCGAACCATCGCGTCTGCGATAGACGCGACACTATACTTACCGGCTGGGCCCCTTGCAAGACGCGGCCACCAACCCCGGGGCCTTGCCCGGAAAGACATTACATCACATACACAGCCCGCCGTCCACCACCAACACCTGCCCGGTGATATACTTGGCGCCCGACCCGGCCAGAAACGCCGCCGCCGACGCAATGTCGTCCGGCTCGCCGAAGCGATTCATCGGAATCAGCGGCTTGACGATCTCTTTCACCTTCTCCGGCAGTACGTCGGTCATCTCCGTCATGACAAACCCCGGAGCGATCGCGTTACAGGTGATATTGCGCTTGGCAAGCTCCTTGGCGACCGACTTGGTGAATCCGATCAGCCCCGCCTTGGATGCCGCGTAATTGCTCTGACCGGCGTTGCCCATCACGCCCGAGACGCTCGAAATATTGATGATCCGCCCGAACCGCGCCCGCACCATGTACTTGCTTACGGCCCGGACCGTCCAGAAGGCCGAGCGGAGGTTGGTCGTCAGGACCGCCTCGAACTGCTCGTCTTCCATGTTCAGCATGAGACCGTCTTTCGTGATCCCCGCATTGTTGACCAGCACATCAATCTTGCTGTGCTGGGCGATCACGTCCTCGACCATCTTGTCGATGGCTTCGCGATCCGTCACGTCCAGTGGGTACGGCTGAACCTTGCCGCTCAGACACTGCTTGGCGGCTTCCTCGGCAACGGCCTGCAGCTTCTCCACCTTGCGGGCGCACGCCACCACCGTAGCCCCCTGCCGAGCCAGCATCAGGCAGATGGCCTTGCCAATGCCCTGCGAACCGCCTGTTACCACCGCCACCTGGCCTGCTAGTTCGTTCACCGTATCCTCCACGCCCACGCCTGCTGGCCGACCCGCTTGCGGGGCCGCGTGTTGCTTTTGTTGCCGCTCTCAGTCCTGAGTACCGGTCCTACTTCAGCGCTGCCGCATCGCTGATATTCACCGCCTCGGCCTTGCGCTCGATCTTTCTCAGCAGCCCCGTCAGCACCCGGCCCGGGCCGACCTCGACAAACCGCCCGTATCTGTCAGCCAGCAATTGCCGAATATCCTGCTCCCAGCGGACCGACTGCGTCACCTGCTCGACGAGCAACTGACGGATCCGCTCCGGATTGCATTCATGATACGTGCCGGTCACATTACTGAGCACTGGCATCGTCGGGGCCTGTATCTTCACCCCCGCCAGCACGACCGCAAGTTTTTCCGCTGCAGGCCGCATCAGCTCGCTATGGAACGCCCCCGCCACCTTCAGCGGGATCGCCTTGCCCCCAGCCGCCTCCGTCAGCGGAACCACCCGCTCGCACGCCGCCGCGCTGCCCGACACCACAATCTGCCCCGGGCAGTTGAAGTTCGCCGGCGAGAGCACCTCAGCCCCCTGCCGCGCCTTACCGCACAACTCGACCACAGCCGGCTCATCCAGGCCCATGATCGAGACCATACCGCTTGGCGATGCCACGGCCGCCGCTTGCATCAGCTCGCCCCGGGCCCGCACGATCCGCAGGCCGTCCTCGAACGAAAAACACCCCGCCAGCCACAGCGCCGTATACTCGCCCAGGCTCAGGCCCGCCGCACCGTCTGGCTTGTACTGCTCCGTCAGGCCCGCCGCCTCCAGCGCCTTCCACATCGCTACGCTCGCCGCAAACAGCGCCGGCTGCGCTACGTCCGTCGCGTTGAGCCTCTCCTCCGGGCCGCCAAAGCAGATCGAAGCCAGGTCGAAGCCCAGAACGGCGTTCGCCGTATCAAAGATCGCCTTGCCTGCGGGGCTCCCGGCCGCCACGTCGGCCATCATGCCGACCCTTTGGGCTCCCTGCCCCGGAAACAGGATCACAGTCTTGGCCATGCCTACTCACCATTGCCGTTCGCGAACACGATAAGAAAAAACGAGGAATCCAGCCTTCTACAGCTGCCACAGGGCCGACGCCCAGGTGAGCCCCGCACCAAAGGCCACCAGCAGGATCAGGCTGCCCTCTTTCACTCGGCCGTCCTTGCGGCACTCGTCCAGCCCGATGCCGATCGAGCCCGCCGAGGTGTTGCCGTACCGTTCGATGTTGATCAGCATCTTCTCTTTCGGCCACCCGATCCTCTGCCGGGCCGACTCGATGATCCGCAGGTTCGACTGGTGCGGAATGACCATATCCACCTGCTCGGGCCGCACACCCGCCTCGCAGAGCGTCTGCTCGATGATCTCCTGCATCCGGCTGACGGCGAACTTGTAGATCTCCCGCCCATTCATCCGCAGGTAGTGCTCACGAGCCGCGACCGTCTGCTCGTTGGCGGGCCGACGCGTGCCACCGGCCGGCACATACAGCATCTCCACACCCTTGCCGTCGGCGTACATTCGGTGATGCAGGATGCCCTTGCCGTCGGAGAGACTCGCCCGCCGAATCAGCACGGCCCCCGCGCCGTCTCCGAAGAGAATGCAGCTGCCGCGATCCTGGTAGTCGCTGACGCGGCTCATGCAGTCCACGCCGATGATCAGGGCCGTCTTCCAGGTCCCGCCCTGCAGGAACTTCGAGCCCGTGATCAGCGAGTAGAGAAACCCGCTGCAGGCCGCGGAAATATCGAATGCCGCCGCGTTCACACAACCCAGATCGCGATGCACGAAGCACGCGGTCGCCGGAAACGGAACCTCCGGCGTGACCGTGCCGCAGATGACCAAGTCCACCTCTTTGGGATCGATGCCGGCCTCGACCAGAGCGGCCCGGCCGGCCGACGTCGCCAGCGGCGCCGTCGTCTCGCCATCCGTGGCGATGCGTCGCTCCCGGATCCCCGTCCGCTCAACGATCCAATCGTCCGACGTATCCAGATACTTCGCAAAATCGTTATTGGTCATCACCCGGGAGGGAACTGCATGGCCGGTGCCCAGCAGTCTCACGGGCAGGCGCTCAATCTTGTCCAACAACGCCAACCCCTTTGGCCAAGTGGCCTGCAATGACCTTGTTCACGCCCGCCTTGACGAACTCCCCGGCCGATCGCACGGCGTTGGCAATTGCGCGATGATCGCTGCGGCCGTGGCAGATCATCATCACCCCATCGACCCCCAGCAGCGGTGCGCCGCCATACTCGCTGTAGTCCAGCTTGCTGAAGACGCTCTTGAGGGCGGCATTGATCTTCTCGGCCACCTCGGGCACCGCCCCGGCCACCGACTTGCTGACGTTGGCGATGATCCCTTCGACCAGGCCTTCGATGATCTTCAACGCCACGTTGCCCACGAAGCCGTCGCAGATGACCACGTTGGCACAGTTGCCGTAGATCAGGTCGCGTCCTTCGACATTGCGGGCATAGTGCAGGAACGGATCCGCCTTGATCAGCTCTCGCGCCTTGTGGACCAGGGTGTTGCCCTTCTCGTCCTCTTCGCCGACGCTCAAAAGGCCCACCTTGGGATCCAGCCCCAGGACCGCCTTGGCGTAGACCGACCCCATCAGCGCGTACTGGTACAGGTGATGGGGCTTGGGCGAAACATTGGCACCCACGTCGCACACCACGGACACACCCGCAAACGTCGGCAGCACGATCGCGATGCCCGCCCGGCTCACGCCGGGAATCGTCCGCAGACCCAGCTGCGCCGCCGCCGCGCATGCCCCCGTGTTGCCCGCGCTGATGACCGCATCGACCTTCCTGGCCGCATGCAGCGCGACCATCTTGACGATGCTGCTGTCTCTCTTCTTGCGCAGGGCCTCGACCGGCTCTTCGTCCATGCCAATGACCTGGCTCGCCGGCTCGATAACGATCCGGTTGGAGTGACCGTTGACCGCAGCCAACTCGGCCTCGATAACCTTGACATCCCCGATCAGGACCAGCTCGTCCTGCGGACCGAGGAATGAGAGCCCCTCGGCCGCGCCGCGAACGATCTCGCGAGGCGCATGGTCACCGCCCATCGCATCCACTGCGATGCGCATGTGAGTCCTACTCCTCTTCCTTGACCGGGATCGCCACCTTGGCGTTCACGTAGCCGCAGTTGTCACAGGCGGCATGGGGTAATTTCGGCTGGCTGCACTTTGCGCAGAACGCGACATTCGTCGGCTTCAGCGCGTGGTGCGAACGACGCAGACGCTTGCGGGACCGGCTGGTCTTAAATTGCGGTAACATCGATCACCTCTATGGAAGAAAAACGTAACCCTAACAGTCACCATTCTTTAGCACGGGTGGAAACAACCTCGGTTTCCAGGCCGTCGACGTGTCGGAAAGCACACTGTATCAACAGCTACCGCGCAGTGTAAGCCGAAGAAGGTAGCCGCCACCAGCGGCCAAGTCAACCCCACGGGCATCGGAATCGAAGGACGAGCACGTCTTGCCGCGATACCGTCAACCGCAGAACCAAGCCGACGTTATAGTATGCTCGAAACCCGCCCGTAAATCAAAGCCGGCAACCCAAACACTTGCCGCCCCGCCACACTTGGCCGCGACGGCCCGATTCCCGCCGGCTGAGCCCACGAACGCTCCGGCGTCCGATAACCAACCAGGCTCCCGGAAACACCATAGGTGAGGCCCTTCACCCACTCGGAAAGATTGCCCCCTCGGCGCCAGCGTTCTGAGTCCCGGCTTTACCGGCTTGTCCTCCAGCGCAATCCAAGGGCGCCGTGTTTTCTGCTGCTGTGGCCGTGGTGGTTATTGTCCGCGTGCATCCGCGTCCGTAACAACCAACGACCAGCGCTGCCCCAAAGGAAAAGGGCTCGTCTGCCTTTCGACAGACGAGCCCTTTGGTCTTTTTCAGTGAGTCCGGCAATCTCTTGCCGTTCCTACTTGGCGCCGACGGTCTCGGCCTTGGCGACTTCCTGTTCTATCTCCATCAGCTCTTTGCTCTCACGCTTGGACTGCCACTGAGCCCACACCAGGCCCACCACGCAAACCGTGACGATGATCCAGAACATCTTGTCCATCGGCTTGAACGTCACGTTCACGCCCAGCTTCTGCAGGGCCTCGACCATGACCTTGTCGTACGGCAGGATCAGAGCAACGATCAGCAAGCTGACCATGTTCATGACCTTGATCAGCGGGTTGATGGCCGGGCCGGCCGTGTCCTTCAGCGGATCGCCGACCGTATCGCCGGTCACGGCAGCCTTATGCTTCTCGCTGCCCTTGCCCGTATTGGCAACCATGTCCTTCGGCTCGTCTTCGATCATCTTCTTGGCGTTGTCCCACGCGCCGCCGGCATTGGCCATGAAGACCGCCAGCAACTGGCCCGTTACGATCATACCGCCCAGGAAGCCGGCCAACGGAACCACACCCAGGGTAAAGCCGACCAGCACCGGCGCCAGCAGGGCCAACAGTCCCGGCCCGATGAGTTCCTTCTGGGCCGCCGCCGTGCAGATGTCCACCACGCGGCCATAGTTGGGCTTCTTGGTGCCTTCCCAGATCGCCTTGTCACGGAACTGGATGCGAACTTCCTTGACGATCAGGAACGCCGCGCGACCGACCGCGCGAATCGTCATCGAACTGAACAGGAACGGCACCGCGCCGCCGATCAGCATACCGATGAACAGCCGCGGATCGCTGATCGTCAGCATCGACGCCACCTTGCTGTACGTTTCCTCAGCGATCAGGGCGCTTTCGCCCTGGCCGCCCGAGCCGACCGACACAATGAATGAGTTGAACAGCGAGACAGCCGCAATGACCGCCGAGCCGATAGCGATACCCTTGGTGATGGCCTTGGTGGTGTTGCCCACCGCATCCAGGTCAGACAGGATCTGGCGAGCATTCTTGTACTGCACCTCGCCCATCTCCGCCCTGTCGTAGCCCATCTCGCCGATGCCATTGGCGTTGTCCGCCACCGGGCCGAACACGTCCATCGAAATGGTGTTGCCCGTCAGCGTCAGCATGCCGATGCCGCACATCGCCACGCCAAAGGCCACGAACGTCGCGTTCGTGCCGGCGTAGATCACCACCGACGCCAGGATCGCCGCAGCAATCACCAGCACGGCCGCCACGGTGGACTCATAGCCGACCGCGAAGCCCTGGATGATGTTGGTTGCATGGCCCGTCTGGCAGCTCTTCGCCAAGCTCTTGACCGGGCTGTACTCGGTGCCCGTGAAGTACTCGGTCACCTTGTTCAGGCAAACCGCCAGCAAGATACCGATCAGGCACGTCCAGGCCGGCCGCATGTCCAGCCCCGCTCCGAACATGCCGCCCAGGTTCTGCCAGGCCGGCAGATTGGCCGGGTCATGCCCCGGGAAGCCCGCCGCTGCCTGCGGGTAGGCCAGCAGATATGCCGGCGAGAAGTGCAGGTACACCACGCCCAGGGCCAGGAAGCCCAGGATGCTCAGGGCCGAACCGATCACGAAGCCCCTGTTGACGCTCTTCATAGCCTCGGAAACCGAGCCCTTGTCGCCCGCGCGGACGCTGTACGTACTGATGATCGAGGCAATCACACCGATCGCACGGACCAGCAGCGGGAAGATCACGCCCTTGTGACCGAACGAGGCGATACCTAGAATCATCGCCGCCACCATCGTCACTTCGTACGACTCGAAAATGTCAGCGGCCATACCGGCGCAGTCGCCGACGTTGTCACCGACGTTGTCGGCGATCGTCGCGGCATTGCGAGGATCGTCCTCAGGAATGCCGGCCTCAACCTTGCCGACCAAGTCCGCGCCAACGTCCGCGGCCTTGGTGTAAATGCCGCCGCCGACTCGCATGAACAGCGCCAGCAACGTGCCGCCGAAGCCAAAGCCCAGCAGGGCCTCGTACGCGTGCTCGCCGTAAATCAGGAAGATGATCGAACCGCCCAGCAGGCCCAAGCCATCCGTCAACATGCCCGTGATCGTGCCGGTGCGATAGCCCAGCTGCAGGGCGTTGCCGAAGCTCGTGCGGGCCGCAGCCGCCACGCGGAGGTTGCCGGTGGTCGCCAGCCGCATGCCCACAAAGCCCACCGTCGCCGAGAAAATCGAGCCAGCCAGGAACGCAACCGCGCGGCCGTACGAAATCACCGATTCCGCGCCCGAGGCCTTCGCGGCATAGTACAGGGCGATCGTGACGATCACGATCAGCACACCGACCACCCGGAACTGCCGGCCGAGGTAGGCATTCGCCCCTTCCCGGACCGCCTGGGCAATCTCCTGCATCTTCTTTGTGCCCTGATCCGCGCCCTTGATCTGCCCGACCAGCATCAAGGCATAGATCAGGCCCGCGATGGCGATCAGCACGTTCACACACAAGGCGATCTTCTCGCCAATGTTGAACTTCTCGCCGATCAACGGCTGCCACAACTCGATCGTCCTGTGGCCGCCATTAGCCACCGCTACACCTGTCGTTGCGCTGATGGAGGCGGAATCCGGGGTTGGAACCTGCGCCATACAGGTCGCGGCCCCCAGCACGCCGACGACCATCAGTGCGAACATCCACGTCGGTACTCGCTTCATAGGATCTACTTCCCTCGCAAAGGAACCTTTGGTAGTGACATTGGCAACATACAGCCAGAGCTAAGACGAAAAGTATATATGTCCCTTCAGCGGAACGCCAGAGGCGCAAGCCCCCTTGACTCGCTCGGCACATAAGAATTTCGCCCCCACCGCACCGCTTCTGGAGTTGCTGACAGTCAGGCCTGAGGGATCAGCAGTGCTTCATGTATGGCATGAATGGCATGTTAGAAGTGTGCGACGTGCACTGCGCACCTTTCCTGCTTCCGTACGACACTGCTACGCCGGGGATCCTGAAAAAGCGGCCGGGAAAACCTTTTCCGCCAACTGCCACGCCCTCGCTGTTTGCCGGACCTACGTTCGGCCACAACCTCACCACGCAGGTACCTCCTAGTCCGCTCGTCCTATAACTCCCCCGTTTGGCTCACCTCGATCACCTTTCCCGCGGCATCGCCTAACCATACGCCGCCCCGGATCTGGCCCCGCCGATCGAAATAGGGGTTTCTGCCTCAGGATCTCCCTATTAATATCCCGAAATCGGTACACTATGTGGTAGCGAAAAATCCCGCGGTCGGTCCCTTCTGCGGTTGTCGTTCCTCATTCTTCAACGCTCAGTCCCGCGCTCTGCTTCCGGTTGATGAGGCTGATCCTAGCCTTGGTCTGTTCTGGAAGGCGGTGTACTCTTTGCCTGAACCACCTGACGTACCCTCGAAGATCGCTATAATGCTCCGACCATAGTCTGTTATAGAGAGAGATGGCAGCTGCGCCTTCGAGAGGATCCCGATATGTCGGAACAGGAAAAGCCGATTCCGTCCAGCAAGGTGCTCATCGTCGATGACAACCCCCAGATGGTCGAGCTACTGCACGCCTACCTGGAGGACCTGCCACAGGTGACCATCATGACCGCCGGCGATGGCGAGGAGGCCCTCAAGAAGGTTGCCGCCGATCGGCCCGACCTGGTCCTGCTGGACATCATGATGCCCCGGATGAGCGGCTACGAAGTCTGTCGGAAACTCAAGGCCGACCCAGCCACCAAGCTGATCCCGGTCATCATGGTCACCGCCCTGGACGAACTGGCTGACATCGAGCGCGGCGTCGAGGTCGGCTCGGATGACTACCTGGTCAAGCCGATCAAGCGAGTCGAACTGGTCAGCCGGGTCAGCACGCTGCTGCGGCTGCGTCACCTGCAGAACGAACTCGACCGAACCCTGACCTACCTCGAGGAACTCGAACGCGCCCTCGGCCAACCCAACAAGTAACCCGACGCCCCTGCCAGCCTCGTCCACATGCCATGGCCGGTGTTTTTATACGGACCTTGGCCGTCGTCGGCTGCCCTACAATAGAACAAGCATGAAACTGTCATAATTTTCAGCCATGAATCGGAGCGGATGTGATGCCAAGACAAAACGTCGTTGCCGTCGTCGTCTGCTGTGCTCTTCTGTCATCGCTCGTTGTCGCGACTTCGTTTGCCCAGCCGGCCGCCCCCGCCTCCCAGCCGCAGGGCACCGTCTCCCTGCAGAAGTTCATGCCCCCGAGCAGCCAGCCCAGCGAGGCGCTGCTCGTGAACGCCCTGCTGGTCGACCGCCCCGACGAACGGGTCGCCGTCCTCTCCAACGGCATGCGCGTGATTCTCAAGCAATATAAGGTCGCCCCCATCGTTTCCGTCCGTATGTACGTGCGGACCGGCAGTATCTACGAAGACCCCTACCTGGGCACGGGCCTGAGCCACCTCTTCGAGCACCTGCTTGCGGGGGGCAGCACCACCACCCGCTCCGAGGAGAAAAGCCGCGAACTGTTGCTCAAGATCGGCGGGGACAGTAACGCATACACAACCTACGACCACACCTGCTATTACATCAACACCGCAGGCAAGTACCTCGATACCGCCGTCGACCTGCTCTCCGACTGGATCACCCGGGCGAGTTTCCCCGACAGCGAGTTCCAGCGTGAACTGGGCGTTGTCCAGCGCGAACTGGAACGCTCCCTCGACGACCCCGAAACCCAGCTCCACCAGCTGACAATGAAGATCCTATTCGCCGGACACCCCGCCCAGTTCCCCGTCATTGGCTACAAGCAGAACATCCAGGCCCTGACCAAGCAGGACGTGGTTAACTACTGGCGCAGCCGTTACATTCCCGACAACGTCATCGTCAGCATCTGCGGCGACATCGACCTGGACCAGGCTATGACCAGTGTTATCAAGTACTTCAGCGATTTCGCCCGCAGGCCCCTCAACCTGGTGACCCTGCCCGAGGCCCCGCAGATCGTCTCGCCTCGCAGCGCGACCAAACAGATGGAACTCAACGCCGCCATCCTTACTATGGGCTGGCCCTCGATTCGGCTGACCGACCCGGACCTCTACGCCCTCGACCTGGCCAGTTTCATCCTCACGACCGGCCCGAGCGCCCGGCTGACCAGTGACCTGGTCTACCGCCAGCGCCTGGCCCTGTCCCTGGGCGGTGCCAGCTGGACCCCCGAGTGGTCCCGCGGCGTTTTTGAGGTCCAGGTCCGCTGCCTGCCTGCAAACCTGCTGAAAGTCCGCCAGGCCGTGATCGAGGCCGTCGCCAAACTCGCCAACGAGCCGGCCAGCAAGGAGGAACTCGCCAAGGCGAAGCGCCAGAAGGTCGCCGAGTACGTCCAGAGCCTCCAAAAGGTCGATACCCTTGGTGCGATGCTCGCGACCGATTTGATGTCCACAGGCGACCCGCATTTCTCCGCCAGCTACGTCGAACAGATCCAGAAGGTCTCGGCCGAAGATATCCAGCGAGTTGCCCACAAGTACCTGCGGTCCGATAACCTCGTCAGCGTCCTGGTCGCTCCCCGCCAAGCCGACCTCACCCAGTGGGAACAAGCCACCGCCGCCAAGGCGCTCGGCCAGCCTGGTGAGATTCGGATGATAAAACTCGACAACGGTCTGCGCGTTCTGCTGCAGAAGAATCCGGCCACGCCCACCGTTTCGATCCAGTTCTACGCCTTGGGCGGGGTGCTCGCCGAAACGCCGCAAAACAATGGCATCACTAACCTTATGGCCGAGGCGAGCCTCCGCGGCACCAAGACCCGCACGGGCGAGCAGATCGCGGACTTCTTCGATTCGATCGGGGCGGCTGTCGAGACCGGGGCGGGCTCCAATACCTTTTTCTATAAGGCTGAAGTCCTCTCTGAGAACCTCGCTGATGCCCTGCCCGTCTTCGCTGAGGTCGTGCTCGATCCGGCCTTGAAACCTGAGGCCGTTGAGGAGGTCCGCCAGCCCATCCTGGACCAGATCCGTGCAATGGATGAGAATTGGCGGAGCGAGCTGCTCCAGTACGTCCGCCGTAAGTACTTTGGCCAGCACCCTTACTCGATGGACCCGATAGGCCAGATCAGCTCTGTCACCAGACTTACCTCGGACGATCTTCGCCAGTGGCACGCTCGCAGCGTGACCGGGGCGGGGTCGATCCTCGCGATTTTCGGCGATATTGATGATGCCGCGGTCGAAAAAGAGGTGCGTCAGCTCTTTGGCCGACTCGTTCCGGGTCGTCCGGGGGGACTGGATGCAGGGCTTTCCGTCGCCGGCAACGCCAATCCTGACAAGCTGTTCATCAAGGCCAAGTCCCCGGACCGCCAGGTCGCCGGCGTGGCAATTGCTTACCCGTCCGTAGGTTACGCGGAAGTGAAAGACCGCTGGGCGATGACCACGCTCGACACTATCGTCTCGGGCTACCAGATGCCGTCGGGTTGGCTGCACGAAGCGCTTCGTGGGGGCACGAGCAAGTATGTCTACGAGGTCCACGGCATCAACTGGACGGGCCTAACTGGTGGCTTCTTCCCGGTTTACGCCGGCACACAGCCCGAGCAGGTGAGCAAGGTGATCTCGATCGTGCTGGACCTGATGACCAAGGCCCAGGAAGGCAAGTTCGACCCGGAGGAACTTGAGCGGGCCAAGGGGGTCATCCTGACGACCCAGCTCCTGGATCGGCAGACCAACAGCGAGCGAGCGGCAATGGCTGCTCTGGACGAGCTTTATGGATTGGGATATGCCTTCTCCGATAAGTTGCCCGAGGTCATGGAGTCGATCCAGATGGATGACGTGCAGCGAGTCGGGCGGAAATTCCTGGCCAATCCGGTGATCGTCGTGATCACCCCCGACCCCAAGGCGGTGCAAGTCAAGGGCTACACGGCAGTTATCGAATCCGCCCAGACGCAACCTGCGCAAACCCAGCCGGCCAGGGAGGCAACGCCGGGCGCTGGGCGATAGAATTTGGCCAGGCGCGGTAAATCGTGGCCCGGCCGGTCCTTACACTTTTTTAGACAACGGAACCCACACATGAGCGATGCAACGGAGAAGGACTACCTCTCGTTACCGATGCAGCAGTTCCTGGCTGACCTGGGGAGCAACTCGTCCATGCCGGGGGGCGGCAGCGCGGCGGCGTTGACCGGCTCGATCGGTGTGAACCTTGGGCATATGGTCGCCACCTTCGCTCTGAAGCGAGCCCAAAAGCAAGGGAGCGGGTCGGAGCCGATCGTGCATGCGATGAGCCGGCTGGAGCGTGGGGCGAAGTTGCTGGCGGGGCTAATTGCTGAAGACATCGCAGCTTACGATCTTTGGCGGAAGGCCTCCCGTCTCGAAGCGAACGACCCTGCCTCGGCGGAGCAGAAGGTGTTGGCCCTGACGGCTGCGCTGGCGATTCCGAGCCAGATCCTGGCGACGTGCGCCGCGTGTCTGCGGGATATGGCTGCGTTGGCCCCACTGTCCAGCCGGTACCTGTGGACGGACCTGGCGGGGGCCGCGCACATGACCCTTGCGGCGGCTGAGGCAGCTGCGTGGACCGTCTACGCCAACCTCAGCTCGCCGGACCTGGCGGCCGGGGAGCAAGTCCGCATCCGCGAAGAGGTTGCCCACCAGCAGACCGAGGCGAATCGCGCTTGCACCGAGGTGATCGACTACGTCCGAGCCAAGGTACTGGGATAACTACACTTAACTGTTATTGGATAGCGGCCATCCCTTATCTATGACGAGGGGTGTGCTGAGTGTTGCGCCGGGGGGCAAGCGGATGCGGGTTTGGGGTCGCTGGGGATCGGGTGAAACGGGGAGCCACCGCAAGGGAAACTGGAGCCGGCGGGTCTGCCACCAACGGCGCCACCAAACAGGTCTGGGCCAGGCGAGCGCGGCGTGAAGCTGGGCTGGATGGGCGAGCTGGGCGGGGTGCAGATGCCGGAGGCGAAAGCGCCACTTCCGGCGCCACTTGACGGCCGCTGGGTGGTCCGGTTGCCAAGAAGGTACGACAACGGCTACGACCACAACAACAACGGCCACAAAGACACGGCGCGGGTGTGGCGCGCGATGCTGGGTTCCGTTCC
>JANYLN010000318.1 GCA_025357795.1 Planctomycetota bacterium | reverse complement strand
GGGCAGCGGCACGCTGATCTCATCCGCGCCGAGCAACTGGACCGCGTCGAACAGGACCTTGCCGCACTTGTTGAAGGCGACCGCACCATGGTGCGGGAAGTGCTGGCCGATCAGCACGTGCCGGTAGAACCGGGCAAAGTTTGGGATTGCAAAGATGCCGATGCCGCCGAAGCTGTGCGGGTCGATGTCCAGGATGTTGCCCTCGGCGGCGTAACTCAGCAGATCGCCGTCCGGATCGCCCTGCAGGCGGAAGAATGTGGCCTGGCCGGGGCGGAGCTGGCCTTCGAGCGTGCCGCGGCTGATCTTGGGAGCCTTGTTGGGGTCTTCCATCACGCGGTGCATGATCCGCTGGTACTTGAGGGCGCAGTTTTTCATGCAGCAACTGGGCGTGTTGCCGCAGTGGAAGCCCATGAAGAGGTCTTCGAGACTCGCACCCATCAGGTTGTCCGCTGGGGTGACCAGGTCGCGCGGCACGGTGTTGTTGATGTCCAGCAGCGTGGCCGGGGCGTTGCTCGCCAGCTGACAGATGTACTCGCTCAGGGCGCCGTAGATGTCCACCTCGCACGCTACCGGCATGCCGCGGGCCGCCAGCCGACTGTTGACGTAGCACGGAGTGAAGCCGAAGGCCTTCTCGAAGGAGGGCCAGCACTTGTCCGCGAAGACGCCGTACTGGCGAGAACCCAGGTTGGCCTCGGCGAAGCGCAGGAGGGCTACCTCGAAGCGGGCGAGGCTGGGCAGCAGCTTGGGGTAGGTGTTGCCGGCACCGAGTTCGCGGGCCATGTCCTTGGCAACCGCCTTGACCTCTTTGTCATCCTCATCGACCTGCTTGAACAACAGGAACAGGTCGAGTTCGCTGTTTTCCATCACCTCGATGCCCAGGTCGTACAGCGGCTTGATCGGGGCGTTGCAGGCGTAGAAATCCTCGGGCCGGGGCCCGAAAGTGAAGATCTTCAGGTCCGACACGCCGAGCGCCACGCGGGCGACGTTGACGAAATGGGCGACCTTAGGGGCCAGGTCCTCCGGCAGACCGACCGGCACCTGCGGGATATAGACCGGCACGTTGCGCAGATTGAAATTGTACGAGGCGTTGAGCATGCCGCAGTAGGCATCGCCCCGGCCGCCGAACAGGTCGCCTTTGCTCTCCTCGGCCGCACCGATCGCCATGACCGGGCCGTCGAACTGTTCGGCAAAGATCGAGAGCGGGCCTTCGGGGCCGAAGTTGCCGAGATAGACAACGGCGGCGTTCGCCTCCGCCGTGTACGCCTCGGCGAGGGCCTGCATGGCGTCGTTCTCGTTCTCGATGATCGTCTTGCAGGGCACGACGTCGAGGCCGGCCTTCTTGCAGGCGGCCACGAGCTTCTTCATGCGGGTTGCGGTCAGTTCCTTGGAGAAGCAGCCCCGGCTGACGCCGACAATGGCCACCTTCACCTCGGGGGAATTCGGGACCATCGTGCGGATCTGGCCGTTGGTCGCCGGAGCAGTCCGAGCCTTTGCGGTTGCAGTCTTCGCCATTGTGCGTCTCCTTAAACGTTTCGTTGTCTCGGCCGAGCCGAGGTATTATGCATCGCGCCGTCCATGGCCCCGCGACCGTGCAGAACCACGCCACCCGTCCGTGGCCCGCTTCTTACCCCGCGGCCTTCTTGGGCTTGACCTTCTTGCTCATCTCGGTCGGGGTACGGACCTTGAGCCGGGCGGCGCCCTTCCACTTGTTCGTGCCGAGGCGAGTGCCCTTGGCGAGGCGCTTCCTGGCGGCGGCCACTTCGCCCGCGTACTGCGGCAGCCACTTCGCCTGGGCGACGAGCATCTCGTCGACCATCTGCCAGATCTCGTCGGGGTTGCAGACCGCGCCGGTGAGCGGGTCGTGCATGACGGCCTGCTTGAGCAGAGTGACATCGCCCGTCACCGCCGCCTGGACTGCCATCCGCTGCACATTGACACTGGCGGACAGGGTCGCTGCGCAGGCCAACGGCAGATCACCAATTCGCGGGATGCTCATACCGTTGCGATCGACGTAGCCTGGGACCTCGACGACGCAGTCCGCGGGCAGGTTCGTGATGCAGCCGTTGTTCCGGACGTTAAAGTGGCCACGGTAGACTCGCCCGGTCTCGCGTCCCTCGATGATCCAACTGCCATGCTCGATACTGCGGGTCTCGGGGGCGATTGGCTTGTCCTGGGCCTTGATCATCTGCGGGAAGTCGGTCTTGAACCAGTTGCGGCCCTCGGTGCAAACGCGGAGGTATCCGCCCGTCTCGCCGTGAATCCAACTGGACAGGTCGATCCAGCGGCGGATCTCCCCGGGCCGCTTGCGGTACCAGGGCAGGTATTCGGACAGGTGGCCATTGGACTCGGTGCTGTAGTAACCGAACCGCCGCAGCACGTCGATGCGGACCTTTTCGGTCTTGCTGTAGACTGGGTGCCGCTCGAACGCCGCCAGCAGTTCCGCGCCACCGATCTGGCGGCCCTGGTAGAGGATCTGGGTATACCAGGTCTGGTGGTTGATGCCGGCGCAGATGATGTCGACTTCCTTCATGTCCTTGGCGCCGAGGACCTGGGCGATCTGGTGGTGGCCGCCCTGCACGCCGTGGCACAGGCCGACGGTATCGACCCGGCCGTGCTCGATCGCCGCCCAGGTGTTCATCGCGTTGGGGTTGGCGTAGTTGAGCAAGAGCACGTCGTCCTTGGCGGCAGCGCGAATGTCCCGGCAGAAATCGAGGATGCAGGGGATGTTCCGCTGGCCGTACATAATCCCGCCGATGCAGAGCGTGTCACCCACGCACTGGTCGACGCCATACTTGAGCGGGATATCGATGTCGAGTTGGAACGCCTCCAGGCCACCGATACGGGTGCAGTTGATCACATAGTCGGCATTGTCCAGGGCCTTGCGCCGCTCGGGATGCGCGGTGATCTTCGCGGGAAGGCTGTTGCTGCGAATATCCTTCTCGCACAGCCGCATGACCATGTCGAGGTTGCGCTTGTTGATGTCGTGAAAGGCGAAATGCGTATCCCGCAATTCGGGAACCGCCAGGATGTCCCGGAAGAGCTTCCGGGTAAACCCGATACTCCCCGCACCGATTACAGCCACCTTGATCGCCACGGCCAATGGTTCCTCTCTGGATCTTGCGGGCCGGAATTGCCCACGCTCGACCTCGTCAACCCTGACACCGGATATCCGTCTATGCCTGCAATTTACGGATGAGCCGCACGATTGTAAAGTTGCAGCACTGCGACCCCCGGCAACGGCGCATACCTGCAAACCGCGCAGGCGTGCCCCCCGACGTGGTTCGCACCATTGGACGAAAGGTATCCCAATGCGTTCTACCGTCGGCTTTTTTCTTTTCGTCGTTGCCGCCTTCGCCGTTGGCAGTGCCGCCCAGGCGACCCAACCCGTCCGCTTCGGGGCCGAAACGCTGCTGCCGGAGGATCCGCGGTCGCACTTCAGCAGAAGCGTCAACTTCGCCCCGGTCGACAACCAGGAATGCGATCTGAACCCGCCCCGCTTCCGCTGGCGTTATCATCCGACACAGCCCGGCCAGGGAGGCGACTACCTGTTCACCTTCCAGGTGGCCAGCGACCCGGCCTTTGAGCACCGGGTCATCCACGTCCGGACCGAGTTCAACTTTTACAACACGATCGCCCCTCTGCCCAGCCCAGGACCCTTCTACTGGCGGATCGGCTACCTCGATCGCAGCGATCCGAATGGTCGCCTCGAGTGGAGCCAGGTCCGCCGGTTCACAATCGCCAAGGACGCAGCCGTCTGGGACCGTTCGAGCCTGGCCAAACCGGACTTCTCCAACAAGCCCCACCCGCGGATCCTGCTGACCAGCCAGACCCTGCCACGACTGCACAAGCTCATTCACTCCGACGAGGAAACCCGCAACTTCTTCTCTCGTATCCAGACGCGGGCCGATGAGGCCCTGCAGTCGGACTGGTGGTCCGATTTCCCCGCGGCCGACAAGGACCCTGTCGAGCCAGCCTACCTGGGCATCGCACAGGACCTGGTGGCCGTCGCGTTCTGCTGGCGCGTCACGGACGATCCGAAGTACGCGGGCGTCAAGGAGCGGGCGCTGACGATGGCCCGCTATCCCAAGGGGGGACGGTTCAGCCCGCAGGACGCAGGCGGCGACAGCGCCGAAGACAGCACGCAAAGCACCGAGTTTCTCGCCCTGCTGTACGACTGGCTCTACCAGGATTTCACGCCGCAAGAGCGCAGGGATTTCGCCGCGTCGCTGGACTGGCGGATCGAGCACTTCGTCTACCACTTCGCGTGGAAGTACGAGGTCAAGCCGCGACCATCGACACAGCCGGCCTCCGCCCCAGCGTCCGCCACTGCCACGATGGCCACCGCTACTCGGCCTGTAACAACGCAGCCGATGGTCTACTTCGGCTCACTCTCGACAACCGCCGGCAGCCATCAGTACGAAGGCTTCTGGGACACGTTCCCAGCGGCACTGGCGGCCTACGAGGATTCGCCCAACGCCAGACTGTGCTTTGCCCTGGGCGTGAACTACATGGTGGGGGTCGGCTCGGGTCATGGACCGGACGAGGGCTGGAACGAGGGCCCGGGCTACGGCAACAGCAAGCTTGCCTGGCTGGTCAAAGGCCAGCATCATTGTCGATCTGCCGGCGATTGCACCCGCCGGGGTGCACACGGCGGCAGCGGCCCAGAGCACGGTCCCCTGACGCATCCGCGGCCGATCGCCAGCAGACGCTAGATCGGATTCTGTTTATGTGTAGCGTCAGGCATGAGCGCTGGGTGCCATTGGTCCTGCGCTGTTGCAGAACCATGCTGTCGCTCCCGCTAGAGATAATCGGAAAACGCTCTAGACGCGGCGCCGGCGCGATACGAAGCAAGCCGTGTACGCCAGGGCGCCGCCCAGCAGCGCCTGCATCGACCCGAACCCACACAGGCTGCCCGAGCGGGTCGTGCTGGCATCGGTGACCTCGCCCGTGATGTCTTGTGAGACGTCGTTGTGGGCCGCCAGCTGCTCATCGATCCAGTTGGCGGTCTGCTGATCGATCCGGGCGGCGATGCCCTCGGTCCCCGTGCCGAATGGGCTGCTCGTCAGGTAACTGCCCTCCAGCAGGCCGACCAGTCGGGCGGTCGAGTCATTGCCGCCGTACCAGATCGGCGAACCGCTCTGGCCCGGCTCGCTGTCCAGGTCGTGGATGATCACATTGCCATCCATGCCGTAGCTGCGGCCCGATACCGTGATCGGATTGTAGCCGCCCCAATCGGTTGGATAACCGGCCGTAGTCAGGGAGGCAGCATCGAAGAAGGCGTTGGGCTGCACGGCGATCTGGAAATAGCCGGTCCGGTCGCCGACGGGCCGGTCGAGCACGAGGATGGCGATGTCGTAGCCATCGTCCCGGTAGGAGGCCCACTGCGGCGCGGGGATGACCTTGATGACCTTTGCCCGGCCGAAGGGCTCTTGGCCACCATCCTCGCCAGGGACAAACTCAATGTTGTTGGCATGGTTGGTCTCGTCGCCGTTGACGACGTGGCCGCAGGTCAGCGCCATGTACCGGCCGATCATGACGCCCGTACCGATGTAGAACTCCCAGCCGACCTGCACCTCGACCAGGCCAATGGCGGAAAACGGAAAATGCGTCGTGTCCTGAACCGCCTGACGGCTGTCGGTCCCATACACCGAGGCCGCTGGCTGCGGCACGCGGACCGAATCCGTCCCGCCGACCGCGGGTACATCGGCTCGCGCGGGCGTACACAGAGCAACCGAGAAGGCAATGATCGGGAACAACGCAACGAATGCCCTGCGCCACGCCAGCAAGCGGCTATACACGGTTGGATCTCCCTACCCAAGGCGGTCAGCGAACCGCCAGGCTACGTCCAATAACGGCAGACATCATAATCCCATGGACAGTGTTTGTGAATAGCCCCGTGTATTGGCGGCAAACAGATTGGGTTGCTCGACATACCGAATCGAGACTTCGAGCCTCTCGCACTTGCTTTCATGTGAATCGCACCACACCAGGCGTGACGCCGGAATCCCCGCTAAATCATAGCATTCTGGTGCGATTTCCTTGATCTCACAAACAGTACACCTGCGTTCTATACATGGGGAACAATGTTCTTGACGGTCCTGACCGTTTTCATTAGAGCGTTTTCACTTGATTCGTATCGTATAGCCACAGTGCCGGAAGAAGCCTTGGGCGTCGCTGGGGGTGATCTTGTCCAGCGAGCTTCCCGCCGGCCTTTTTCTACAAGAATAGCGCTGTAAGTCCAGCGCGCCCGTGAAATAGACCGGCCTGCAGGCTACGATGACAACAGTCGCCCGATAGGCCGGCCCTGGAGATCGCAATACGATGGCACCCACGCTCATACTCGGAATCGGTAACATCCTGCTGCGCGACGAAGGCATCGGTGTCCGCGTGATCGAAGCAATGCGCGACCTGCCCCTGCCCGAGGGAGTGGAGATCCTCGACGGCGGGACCTCCGGAGCCGACCTGATCGACGAGGTCGCCGACCGCCGCAAGGTGATCGTCGTCGATGCCATCAAGGCCGATGCCGAACCCGCGGCTGTCTTCCGCTTCACCGACAAGGACCTGATGGACCGCACGGAAGGCACGATCTCGCTGCACGAGTTCGGACTGGTCGAAACCCTGCTGGCGGCAAAGCACCTCGGCGTCGCCCCGCGCGAGGTCGTGATCTACGGCGTTCAGCCCAAGGACATCAGCAGCGGCCTGGAGCTTTCGCCCGAAATCGCCGCGCTCATTCCCCGTCTCATCGAGCTGGTCCTCGACGAAGCCCGCCAGATCATTCTGTAATAACGTAGTTTACGCAACCGCAAGACGCCCCCGGACCTTCCGGAGGTTGCCTATCCTGATCGCACAGCCTATCATTCAACAAGAAATGCCCTAAAGGGCTATCCCCCTATTCATTTCCGGCACGGAGCCTGGATATCAGCACGTCTTTTCCTTGCAGTGTCGGGCCAGATCCGTGGGCGCAGCGGTACATACTACCCCGGTGGCAACCGCGGCCGCAGCAGTGATCCAGGATCGACACGGCACCGGCGCAGATCGGTGTCCATGCACTTTAGGAGACAGTCATGACCAGAGACGACGTACCTGCCCGTGGAGGCGACGCTGGCGGCCGCTGGGACGCCATGGGTTGCATGTGGTGGTGGTGGATCATCATCATCATCATCATCATGATCATCATCTGGTGGTTCTTCGCCTGGGGCCGTCAGCCGGCTACCGCCCCGCCGCCAGCCACTCCCAGATCGGCCCCGATTGCCCCCACCCCGACTACGCCGCGTCCCGGCGGCGCGGGTGGTGGTGGCGTCGGTACCGGCACGGCCGCCCCTGGCACAGGTGGGGCCGCAGGTGGTAGTGGCGCCGCAGCACCGAGTGGTGGGGCCGGTGAAACGGGAGCCGGCGCAGCCGCGCCAAGTGGTGGCGCTGCCGGAACCGCCGCTCCTGGCACCGATACAGACGGTACGGCCGCTCCGCAAGGCGGGACAGCCGCCCCCAGTAGTGATAGTGGTACGGGCGGTACGACAGGGTCCGGCGGCGAGACCGGCACTGGTGACGGCCAGGCAGCCCCCGAGCGACGAACTACGCCTCCCGCCAACGACACAGGCGGCAACACCTCGGGTGATCTGTCCCCATACATGCTGCCGGGACCCGTCCTGGGCGTAACGTAGAGAATACGGATCGGCACGAGCCGGCTGGGTCTTCCCAGCCGGCTCGAGCCTGCTGCTATCTTACTTGGCTGCGAAGCGGACCCACCGGGTCTTCACATCCTTGCCCGTGGGAACCGTCCAGGTGTCCGTTGTCTTGCCCGCAGCGATCGCATGCGCGTCCTGCTTGAGGGAACCGCCTTCGATCCACGCGTAGGTCACTTCCAGCGCCGAAGTGCTCGGCTGCTGGTAGGTCGCGTACGCCTCGGCGTGCGACAGGTTTCCCTTGCCCACGCGGACCAGCACGCTCTTGGCGTCCTTGTTCTCCGCGAAGTCCATGTCCGCCCACGCATAGGCATGGTGCCCGCCGCCCCACTGGCTGTCCTCGGGCTTTAAATTGACATCCTTCAGACCAACCTTCCAGGTCTTGCCGCCATCAAGGCTGAAGGCGACCGACCACGGCCCCCGGCCAGGACCGCTGCCCCGCAGCATGCCGCTGGCAAACTGGATCGCGCCCGGCGCCTTGATCTCCATCACGCGGAATCCCTCGGTCTCGAGGTCCTTGCGACGGATCCCATCCGCTTGGTACTGCGACGGGCCCCCGTGGATGACCCCCTGCCCGCCCGCCTGGTACGTGACCTTCGTGCCGCCATCCTTCAGCCGCGGGATCACGCCCCGGGCGATCTGCACGACCGTCCGCAGCTTCAGGCCCTTCAGACCGTCCGTCGTGGTCAGACCAAACCGGACCAGGTACGAGAACCGCCCCTTGACGATATCCGTGAAATCGACCTTGAACGTGCCTTCGGCGACCCCCGCTTCCTTCCAGGTCTTGCCGCCGTCAACGCTGACCGTCACCGGCACCTTGCCGACCGCCGAACCGCTGGCAACCGCGCCGTCCACGCACTTCTCGGCCAGCAGGTCCCACTCGCGATCGCCGCGCTTCTCAGGCCACGCCGCGATGATGTACGGGCTTGCCTGCTCGAAGGTCACGCTGGCATCCGCGCTCTTGCCCTTGAGCACGCCTTCGGCAACGACGCTGTCCTTCTCCGCCTTCACGCCGTCATTGTACCGCCCGTCCGCCAGCGGCGGGACGTACTCGAACACGCCGTTGGCCTGGTGCGACTGGAAGCGGCCCTTGCGATTATTGCCGATCGGGTAATCATCCAGGAATGTCTGGCCGCGGTAAGGACCATGCACGGGCTTGCCGCCAAGGTTGTAGTAATCCTTCGCCCAGAACAGAAAGGTCTTGCCGTCCTCCAGCCCCGGGTCCAGGCAGCGAGTGAAACTCTCCCCCGCCCGCAGACTGTACACGATCGGCATGGCGTTGTAGCCGAAGAGCATCTGGTATTCTTTGACTTCCTTGTAGACATCCCAGTTGTCGCCGTACGGCCCCATCGCGAACTTGTAGGGCCCGCCGCGCTTCGGGTCATTCAGCCACGCCGCCTCATCCGCCTTGGCGTGCGGCACGATCTCCTCGATGCACAGGGGCTTGCCGTCATCGCCGAAGACCATCATGCCGCTGGTAAGGTCCGCCAGCGCCCACTTGCCGTCGACGAATGCCTCGAACGGCGTGTGGCCCGGCACCAGCGGGCAGCGGACCCGCTTGAGGTCCCCGCCCAGGGCCCGCGCGACGATCGCGTTCATCTGCGCATGGATGCTGTAGCACAGGGCAAAGCCGAACGAGAATTGGTTCATCTGGCAGTCGCGGTTGTCCATCCACCCAGCCGTACGCCCCTGCTTGGCCGCCTCCATGTCATCCGGCCCGACATACACCAGGTTGTCCGCGGAATGAACGCCATGCTCGCTCTTCCACGCCCAGATCGCTACCAGCTTCTCCGTCTCGCTCGCCGGCGCCCGGCCGTAGCGATCCTTGAAGACGCGGTACGCGTCGGCGATGTTGCGGTCCAGCGTCGAACAGCTCAGCTCGCCCCGGTACACCGGGTGATCCGTCATGATCTGCGGATCCGGCACACCGGCTCGCGCGGAGGCACAGAGAGCAACCAGAAGGGCAGCGGAAAGGATCAGGCTTCGCGACATACGTTTCTCCTGGAATACAGATAGCCACGAACCTGGTAGCGAAGGGCCAGGTTTTCGTTCCGGCAGTATAGCACCCGGCGGCGACCCGCGCAAGCATAGCCTGCGGGGCCGGTATGGTCCTGTTCCGCGAGCGGTTCAAACGCATCGGGGAAGTTCGCAACGGCCACAAAGGATACCGCGGTTCACTCCATCAACTTCCAGCCGTACTGCCCGGGCAAAGCGGGACTGCCACAAGGCATCTACCTGGCGCGGAAACGGACCCAGCGGGTCTTGACGCCCTGACCGGTCGGGACCGTCCACGCATCACTCGCCTTCCCCTTCTTGATGGTATGCGTATCCTCTTGGGCCGCATCGCCTTCCTGCCAGCCATACGTGACTTCCATCGCCGACGTATTCTTGCTCGCATACGTGGCGAAGACCTGGCAGTGCAGGATGCTGCCCTGGCCGAAGCGGATCAGCACCTCCTTCGCCCGGTTCTTCGGGAAATCCATCTCCGCCCATGTGTAGGCGGCCTGGCCGTCTTCCCAGAGATTGCCGTCGCCTGCCACCTGCAGGTCCTTCGTGCCAGGCTTCCAGGTCTTGCCGCCGTCGAGGCTGAACTCCACCGACCAGGCGCTCCCCTTCGGCCCGTTCACCCGAGCCACCCCCGCCGCTCGGCGGATCGCACCCGCCGCCTTGATCTGGTACACCCGGTAGCCATCCTTCTCGAGGTCCTTACGACGGAACTGCTCTGCCAATTGCTGCGACGGCCCGCCATGGATGACCGATTCGCCCGACGCCTGGTAGGTCACCGTCGTGCCGCCGTCCTTCAGCCGCGGGAACACGCCCCGGCCAACCTGCGTCACCGTGCGGATCTTCACGCCCGTAAGACCATCCGCCTGCGTCAGCCCGAACCGGATCAGGTACGCATGCCTTCCCTTCACCACGTCCGTAAAATCGATCTTGAACTCCCCTGCCGCCAGGCCGACCTTCTGCCAGGTCTGCCCGCCGTCCACCGAGACCGTTACCAGCACCTCGCCAACAGCCTCGCCGGTAAGGATCGCCCCGTCGCAGCATTTCTCTTCGAGCAGATTCCACTCCCGGCCGCCGCCTTCGATGCTGCGGGCGGCGATCACGTACGGGCTCACGTGCTCGAAGACGACATAGGCGTCCGCCTTCTTGCCGCGCAGGACACCGTCCTTGAACGTGACGTTCTTCGGCTCCTTGGCGCCGGCCTTGTACCGACCGTCAGCCACCGGCGGAACATACTCAAACACGCCGTTGCCGTAGTAGGCCTTCCCGCGGCCCCTGCGGTCGTTGCCAATCGGATAGTCGTCCAGGAACGTGACGTTGCGGTACGGCCCGTGCTTGGGCTTGCCCCCCAGCTCGAAGTAATCCCGCCCCCAGAAGACCCACGTCTGGCCGTCCTCCAGCCCCGGGTCCAGATAGCGCGTGAACGTCTCTCCAGACCGCAGGCTATAGATGATCGGCATGGCGTTATAGCCGAAGTTCATCTGCATCCAGCGGATCTTGCTGTAGCTGTCCAGCCGATCGCCGAACGGTGACATGTTGAACTTGTACGGCCCCCCGCGCTTGGGGCTGGCAAACCACTCCTTGTCGCTGGCGTCCTCGCGGGCATAAATCTCATCCAGACCGACGGGCTTGCCCTCGTCGTCGAACACCATCACGCCCAGCGTGAAGTCCGCCAGCACCCACCGCCCGTCCACGAACGCCTCGAACGGCGTGTGGCCCGTGATCTCCGGGCAGCGGACCCGCTTCAGATCCCCCAGCGCCCGGCCCACCAGCGCAGTCATCTGCGCATGAACGCTGTAGCACAGGCCGAACGAAAACGAGAACTGGTTCATCTGGCAGTCCTTGTTGTCCATCCAGCCATCCCGGCCAAGCCAGGGCGGCCCGCCGGGGGTCATGTTGGCATCGGGATTGTCCGGGCCGAAGTAGACCTTGTTGTCGCAGGCGTGCATGTAGTGCTCGCTCTTCCACGCCCACAGCGCGATGAGCTTCTCGGTGTCCGTCGCCGGGGTATGGCCGAATCGCTCCCCAAAGACGCGGTAGGCGTCAGCAATGTTGCGATCCAGCGTCGAGCACGCCAGTTCGCCGCGATAGACGGGATGATCGGTCATGATCTGCGGGTCCGCCACGACGGCACCCGCCAAAGAGCACATCAGGACACTGAACCCTGCGGCCGAGAGGAACGTGATCCTGGACATCCGCTGCCTCCTGATCTGTCACCTGGACCCGAGACTGGAATCGATATAAATATGTTCTCCCGCCGCCGGACTTATGCAAGCCCGCCCGATGGGAACACCTGACAATCTGACGTTGGGGCGCAGACAACCAGGAGACAGCACGTCCACCCAGCCCCCCAAACAGGACCTGCAACAGACGAAATCAAGGAACAAAGACCGCCACAGCGAGGATGACCCAGATGATCGCGCCGATGATGATCTTGATGAGGGTACCGACCAGTCTGCCAACCCCCGCCCCAACGCCCACGCGGACGCTCGCGTCAGCGGGCATGCCCCCGCGGACCTCCATCAGGATCGTACCACCGGCCGCCCCCAGGCACGCGCCGATCAATGTCCCGATCAAGGGAATGGGGATCAGAAAGGTCGCCAGCAGCGCCCCGACGAGCCCGCCCGCCAGCGCCCCGACCGCCCCGAAGCGCGTACCCCCTGCCCGCTGCGCGCCGACCATGCCGGTGATGAACTCGAAGACCTCTCCCAGCCCCGCCAGCACCGCGACCGCCACCAGGGTCGCCACGCTGAAATACGGTTCATGCCGCCACCATTGCAGCAGCACCGCCGAGCCGATCATCAGCCACGTGCCCGGCAAACCCGGCAGGATCGCCACCAACCAGACAGTGTTCAGCAGCACCAGCACGATGGGCCACATGTGATCCATAATTGCCATAGCCTCAGGTCACGGCCTTCTCGCCCAGCGCAGCCGCGCCGGGCGGGCGCGCGGGTTCGCGGCCACCTCCTGCGGGCTTGGCCGAACTGGTTGCTCGGACAGGGCCGCAAACGTGCCGTCCTGCAAGCCGCTCGCAAAGGCCCGCTCGACCAACCGATCCTCCCCGCTGTGGAAAGTCAGAATACCCATCCGCCCGCCCGCCTTCAGGCAGAACGGCGCAATCCGCAGCAATTGCCGCAAACTGCCCAGTTCATCATTGACCAGGATCCGCAGGACCTGGAACGTCCTCGCCGCCGGGTGCAGGTCCCGCTGCTGCTCGGCCGGCCGCTGGCTCCACTCCCGGCGGGTAACACCCTTGATCGCCAGGACCACGTCTACCAGGTCCAGCGTACGGGAGATCCGCTGCGACTGCCGCCGCTTCACGATCGCCGCGGCGATCCGCTCGTGGTCCGGCTCGTCCGCCAGCTCCAGCAGATGCTCTGACAATTCCTCCTGCGATAGCGAGTCGACCAGGTCCGCCGCCGTCCGCCGAATCCGCTCGTCCATCCGCATGTCCAACGGGCCGTCCTGCTTGTAGCTGAAGCCCCGCGACGGATCGTCGATCTGCATGCTGGAAAGGCCCAGGTCGGCGAAGATGACGTCGTAGCCCTCGATGCCTTCCCCAGCCAGCACATTGCCCAGGCCGGCGTAGTTGCTGTGATGGAGCGACATCGGCACGCCCAACTCGGCCAACCGCTGGCGCGTCCGCTCGAGTTGGCCGGCATCCAGGTCAAACCCGATCAACCGACCGGCCGGGCCGATCCGCTTCATGAACTCCGCCGCATGGCCTCCGTAACCCAACGTGCAATCGGCCACGATTTCGCCCGCCCGTGGCTGCAAAGCCTCCAGAACCTCGGCCACCATGATCGACACATGCGTGCCCGCGGGCGTGCGACCCTGCTCGCGGACATGCTGCTGTATGTCGGGATACTTGTCCCAGGCAAGTTCCTTGTAGCGCTCCTCGAACTGCTTCGGGTGCGTGCCCGAGTACCTCTTTCGCCGCCGATGCGGCTGGCCCGACTCCTGCGAATGATCAGACGGCTCTGGCATAATCGACCAATGTTAAAATTCTGCCAACTCGTGTCCATCCGCCAACCGGCCCGCCCGGCCACCCGGATTCTCGACCCTGCAAGTGTATCAACTGCAAGGCAGGATGTCGCCCGGTCCGGGCCGAAGATCCCACGTGGCTGGCTCCAGATCAGGAGACTATAATACCGCGGGGCCGGCAGGCGTTCGCCTTGGGGACCAATACCCACCGACCCATGAAGGGGGGCTCTTCATGTTCTTCTGGCGCAGATTCCTTATGCCGTGCGCGGTATTGACTGCGCTGTGCGTCCAGACCGCCGCCGGCGCAACGGTTGGTGATCTCGTCAACCAGGTCAGCCAGACGCAGTACCGCCACTTCCTGGACGACATGCTCTACACCCGCACCGGGGACAACCGCGGCATGACCGGGCCGCAGCATGACCCCTGCCGCGACAACATTTTCAACTACTTCCAATCCCTGGGCCTGCAGACCTCGCTGGATCCCCACCCCCCAACCGCGAACTGGCCCGCCTGCACCAATGTCGTGGCGGTCAAGCTGGGCACTGTCCGCCCCAACGACATCTACATCATCAGCGCCCACTACGACTCGGTGAACAACCCTGGCGCCGATGACAATGCCAGCGCCGTCGCAGCCGTCATGGAGATCGCCCGCGTCCTCGCGCCCTACCAGTTCGAAGCCACCATCCGCTTCATCGCCTGGGACGCCGAGGAGGTCTACCCCCGCGTAGGCAGCAAGCGCTATGCCGGCGAACACTTCAGCGAGAACCTCCTCGGGGTGATCTCCGTCGAAATGATCTCGTACAACAACGGCTCGAATAAGGTTTACCTCGGGGCCGACTACCACCGCGTCATCCAGGACCGGCTCGCCACCGCGATCCAGTCGTACGGCCAGGGGCTGACGACCGTCATCACCAGCCAGCTCGTCGACACCGACAACTGGAGTTTCGTCTACTGGGGGATCGAAAACACCTACATCACCGAGGAATGGCCCAATCCGAACTATCACAAGCTGACCGACTCGGTCGACACGCCAGGCTACATCGACTACGCCTACGCCACCAAGATGACCCGCAGCCTGGTCGGCTACCTGGCCAGCGAGACGATGCTGGTCGACCGGCCAGATACCACGCCGCCCCAAACGATCGCCGATCTGGCCGCCGCGACTGGCGGCACGTCAGGCACCATCAACCTGACCTGGACCGCCCCGGCCGACTACGGTACCGACGGCAGCGGCCCCTTCGCCGCCACCAACTACGACCTGCGCTACCGTACCTCCCCGATCACCAATGCCAACTGGGCCAACGCCACCAAGATCGTCGGCCTGCCGACCCCCAGGACCCCCGGATTGGCCGGCTCCTTTACCGTATCCGGCCTGACCAACGGCACGACCTACTACTTCGCCATCAAATCCAAGGACTCCAGTGGCAACACCTCCGCCCTCTCGAACCTCGCCACCGCTACCCCGGCCACGCCGGACCTTACCCCTCCAGACTGGGTCGGCGACCTGCTGGCCAGGCCCACCGCGGTACCAGGCCAGGTCGCCTTGACCTGGACTGCCCCGGCGGACCACGGCCCCGCTGGCAGCGGCCCCTCCCCCTGCACCAGCTACAGCCTGCGATACAGCACCACCCCGATCCGCTACGATGACAATAACGCCAGCTGGAACGCCGCCACCAGCGTCACCGGCCTGCCCGCCCCCAAGGCCCCTGCTCTGGCGCAATCCTTCACCGTCACCGGCCTGCCCGGCGGCACGCTCTACTTCGCCATCAAGGCCGCCGATGCAGCCAACAACACATCGCTGGTTTCCAACTCTGCCCCAGTCAGGGTACCTCTGATTGGCGAGAAAACCCTGCAGGTCGGGCTCGCAGGCTACACAGGCCAGATCGACACGTACATCGTCGGCAACAGTCCCGCCAACCACACCGCCCAAGAGGGACTCGTCGTCGCAGGCCATGCCAACCAAGGCACCGACAGCATCCAGCGAGGCCTCCTCCGCTTCGACCTGGGCGCCATCCCAACCGGCACGCGCATCACATCAGCCACGCTCTCGCTGTTCTCGTATGACATGATCCCCGCGGCAGGTGGCTCCGGCACCTACGGCGTCTACCCGTTGGACATGACCTGGTCGGACAGCCAGGCGCACTGGACCCTCGCCAGCACCGGCACCACCTGGACCACGCCAGGCGGCGATTTCCCCGCCCAACCGGACGCCACCGCCCCCCAGCAGCCCCAAACCGGCACCTGGTACAACTGGGACGTGACGGC
>JANYLN010000305.1 GCA_025357795.1 Planctomycetota bacterium | reverse complement strand
TTCAGGAACCCGATGCCGCGAATCGCTAGGGAGACGGAGCAGCTGGTTGACCTGTGCGAATCGCCCTTCGAGAGGGACGTGTTCTTGCGACTGGTGTCTATGGGATACCGCGTGACCCCACAGGTCGAAGTCGGGAGTTTCCGGATCGACTTGGTAGTTGAGGGCGAGAACGACAAGCGTCTGGGCGTCGAACTGGATGGAGACAGTCACCACGGCCCTGATAAATGGCTAGAAGACTGGAGCCGACAACGGATAATGGAGCGGGACGGGTGGCGTTTTTGGCGATGCTGGTACTCCAGCTTCATCATGGATCCCGAGGGCTGCATGCAGGAACTTGTTGAGGTCCTGGAGGAGATGAGGATCAAGCCTATCGGTGCAGGCGCGGGGCAGCAGCCTTATACCCATCATCGGGTGGTGTCTGCGCCTGCGGCCAAGATTGAGGTGGCGGTGGACAAGGAATCCGAGGTAACAGCCGAGATCGGCGATAGCCTGATCATTGCGTTCAACGATGAGCCATCCCGCAACCGCCTGATCAGGCTGACTGACAAGCAGAGCGACCTCGTGGACGGTATCGTCTCGGTGGACGATCCGGCTGGCAAGGCGCTGCTTCACAAGAGCGTGGAAGACGAGGTTGAGCTGCTATGGGACGGTAAGAGCAGAGCGGCAACTATCCTTCAGATCGAGAAGGTGTTGGCTGGGGTTTCATAGGGACCACTTCGGCCACTAGACGCCCACGATACCCCGGCTGTCGGGTAATTCCGCCGGCGCTCGAAAACCACCCGAGCGGAACCGCCCCAATCGTGAACCGGCAGAAACATTGCATCCACGTCCTCCAGGATGGACACCAGCAGTCTTGTTTTCTCATCCACGTTTGCAATCTCACTTGTCGTAAGTATTCTTTGTAATCGTGACCTACAGTAACCCATGAAGTCTCGCAAGGCATCGCCCCGGCATGGTCGACATTGTTTGTCGGCCATGCCTATGGTAGTCAATGCCCGATGTCTCCTTGAATGGTTACCATTCAGTGTGTAGCCCCGGTCACTGGCCACCCCGCGTCAGCAGTGCCGCCAGCTGTTCCACGGTCCCGCCGTGCGTGTCTTCGGCGTTGTTGGTACAAGCGGCCAGCGGCGGTTCTGTAAGTGCTTGGTTTTTCTGATCGTTAGAATTGGGTGCCGCTTGGTCTGGGTCCTGGAGGTCGGCAGTTCGAATCTGCCTGCCCCGAGTATGAGCGGCCATAGGTCCAGGACTTATGGCCGCTTCTGTTGTCTGTGCGAAACAGCAGAATTGCCCGTGCTACACCGGTACTACATTCTGTGGGGGGGAGAAGGAAAGGCCCCGCCATCGGGCAGGGCCTGCGCTACGACCACCGTGATTTACTTGGCGTGCCGCCTCATTCAGCCGATCTGGCCCCTGACCGTCTCCATCATCGCCTTTGCCTGCTCCAGCATAACCACTCGCTCGATGGTATGGCCCTTGGCGGTAAACTCAGATCGGATGCCCATATTGGTCTGGGGGTAGTCACCGATCGGCCCGTGCTGCGGATGGGTGCCGCTGATACTCTCGATTTCGCTTGTCATCGTCCTATCCTCCAGGCTGGCGCCGTTGCCGGCGTCTGCTTTATCTTAGGCCACCCGCAAGCCGACAATCCAGGACCGCCCGCGTTCCCTGCCCTTGGCGCCACACACCACTTGGATCGCCCCCAGTACAGATACCGCCTGCCGATCGCCTACGTCGTGCCGCCGCCTGCAATGCGGGACTCCGAACTACGACAACGACAACAACACGCGGCTCGCAAGCGAGCCGGCTAAATGGGGGAGGCCGGGGGGGGCATAAGGGGGTTGGGAGTGGATGACAACAACAACGGCAACGACAACGGCCACAGTTGGGGCCGGGACTTTGGGGCGGGCCGGGTGTTGTTATGGCTTCGCGGTCTTTACGGTGAAGGCGGGTTTTGGTTTGGCGGCGGTCAGGCCCTTGGCGGTCAGGCGGACCGGGCCTTGGGGCAGGTGGACGGTGACGGTGAGGTCGCCGGTGCGGCTCCACTGGCCTGTAACGTTGGCGTAGGGCTTGTTGCGGACGCCGCGGAACGGGATGAGGATGTAGGCGGCGTCGAAGGGCAGGAAGCCGCGCCAGCGGTAGGCCATCGAGGGGCGTTTCACGCGGCCGTGATATTCGCCCGTGAAGCCCTGGAACAGCCTCATGTCGGTGATGTAGCGATCGGGCTGGGCGGGCGGGACGGCGGTCACCTGGAGGTTGGCGTCGCTGGAGGACGTCTCGTACGCCTTGAGATGATCGTCCAGCCGGACCTTCTGCGGCTTGCCCTGGAAGTCCACGTCCGTCGGACGGTAGCGAAGCAGCGTCAGGCCGGCGGGGTTGTGCTTCGACCAGACGGTCAGGGTCTTGTCGTCGCGACCGAGTTCGCTCTGGGGGGCATTGAAGTGGAAGTAGGTCTCGAGGAAATCCTCGGGCTCGGTTGCGCCGGGATAGGGCCAGGCGCGCTCGACGCGGTCGATCACCAGCCAGAAGGCGGGGACGTCGTCGGGATGCAGCCCCCCTGCCCCGCGCCGGGTCGGGCCGTTGCGCGCGGCTTGGGCATTGACCAGGCAGAGCGTGCGGCGGATGCGGTGGGTCTCGTAGAGATCGTGCTCCATGCAGGCGGCCTGGATGTCGTCGGCGTGCAGGACGAAGAGGGTCTTGACGTGGTCGGGGCGGTCCAGGCGAGGGCCCTGGGGGGCACGGCGAACCGGGACGACCGCGTTGTGAGCCCGCTCGTGACGGTACGAATCCTCCTCGTAACTGGTGACGCTGGAGTCGGTCAGCAGAGAGCGGCCCAGGCCGGTGAGGTCGATCGAGCCGAAGTCGCTGTGGGCGTGGTTGTGGGCGGCGGCGCAGGCGAACAGGCCGCTGTGGGCATTCAGGCCATCGCCCAGGCCGAGGAACTGCAGGCCGCTGGCGCGGAAGTCCTGGGGCTGCTGCGGGCGATGGGACCGGGGCGGCACGTGGACGGAGTCATACCAGGCGAGGCCGTCGAGGCCCATCAGCCAGATGTTGTACTCCATGGGTTCTTCGCCGTAGGGCGAGCCGGCGGCGGCCTTGAAGTCGGGGCGGCGGAAGAAGGCGGCGGCGTAGTGGAGCATCTCGTGGTGCTGGATGTAGTGCTCGTGGGGCTGCTGGGCGTGGGCGTCGCCTAGCGAGGGGCAGAGGCCGTCGGTCCGCAGGATGCCGCTGGCGAATTCGAAGGATCGCTCGCACACCTTGCGCAGTTTGGGCGAGACCTTGCGGCCGGCCGCGTGAAAGTAGCGGAGGCAGACCTGCATGAGGTTGTGGTTGACGCCCTGGTAGCTGAAGCCTTCGCCGAAATAGCCGTCGGACGTGACGAAGGCACGACCCACGAAATCATCCTCCAGGCGGCGCTGGACGGTTTCGACCCACTGGCCTGCCTGCTGGAAGGCGGGGAAGCAGAGGCCCACGAGCAGCGCGCCGGTGAACATGTGCAGGGTGATATTGTGGCAGACATCGTAGCGGCAGGTCCGCTCGCAGAACTCGGCCATGGCGAGCAGGGCCTTGGCGAACAGGAGGGCTTCGTCGTCGGTGAGGTCGGCCCGCAGGTAGGGCAAGGCGTGGCAGACCTTTTCGGCGATGTGGCCTGGCTCGTGGGTGCTGTAGATACTGTTGGGGTGCCAGGAGAACGCGCCGGCATCGTCGCCATCGGGCATCGACGGGCGGGCGTCGAGGAGCTGGCGCATGGCCGCCAGGGCCCCCTCACGATACTTGCGATCGCCTGTCAGGCAGTACAGGCGAGCGAGGGCGTGGACGGCCTCGCCGCGGTGCTTCCAGGGCCTGGCGCACTGGCGGTAGAGGGCGCTTTCCTCTTCGGGGTTGCGACCGGAGACCAGGCCGGACCGGGGCGGCTCGACGAGGAGGTAGTTATCCGCGAGGCGGGTGAGCCACTGGACCTGGTCGGGCCAGCGCTGGTTGATACTCTCCGCGAGGGCAGGGATGTCGGCCTCGTTGACCGGATGGGGGAACGGCTGGGCGAAGAGGGCTCGGGCGGCCGCACGGGCGGCGGGCCGGGTTCGACCCTGGCGGGCGAGTGCGGCGGCCTGACGCATGGATGGGTGGCGAAGGTTCACGGACGCGAGGAACTGCGAATCGGACATATCACAACGCATTGTGGTCGGTCGTCCTGTCTTGCAGAACACGGCGGCTTTTCGCACGGATACTCATGCGAATATACCGCCGGCGGGCGGAAGGGCAACATCAACAAACACGACAGGGTTGACCGGTAAATCGCGGGGGGCATCGAATCGGTGTGTCGCGCCGCCACCTTCCTGAAAGGGTGTGCCACGACCCCCCGGGCTTCGGCCGAGCGGCCTGGTCCGGCGTGGTGGCTCGTTTCCCCTTTTTGCGCTTTTGCGCGTCTTTTTGCGGCTACTGTGTGCTGCTGGGGGTGCTATTGCCGCGGGTGCCGTTCTTCTCAGACGACCGTCGCGCAAGCCGCCCCTTGCTCGCCCGAGATCGCCTGCTTCTCTTCCTCGGCCGTGAACCGCGCGGTTGGCAAGAGTCGCACGCTGCCGCTGGTCGTGTTGATCGCCACGAGCGTGGTCACCCCCTCGATCTTGCGTTCCATGATGCGCACGGGGCCGCGTATCTCCTCCTGGACGACGGTCGCCCGTCCCGAGACCACGATCACCACGCCCGGATAGATCCGCCCGCCGACGAGGACGCTGGCCTCGACGTCGGGAGATGACTGCGCGAGGAGCTGCTCGCGCTGCTTGTCGATGTCGCCGGCCTGCTGCTCGAGATGGCCGGCCTGGAACATCAGTTCGGTCGCCCGTTCCCGATGCTGCGGGGAAAGCCGCCGGATCTCACGCAAGAGCGGGCTGACAGCCTCGCGGATCTTGCGAGCACCATCCTTGTGTTCCTTGATCTCCGCCGCCATCTGCACGGCCTGGTCGATCACCGTGACCGGGATCCCAGCCGTGACGATCGTCCGCACGTGCGCGGGGCTGCCCAGCGTCTGCACTTCAATCCCGTTGCGGGCCCAGACGTACCCCCCGATGATCGTGCCGGTCGGGGCGTTGAACCTGTCCGCGCGGACCCAGCAGTTGATGCACTCGCGCTGAACGCCCAAGATACGCCCGGCCTCGATCGTCGCGCCGCCGCAGATCCTGGCCTCGACTCGACCTGCCGCCTGGATGCTCGCCTTACCGTGCCCGTGAATGCCGCCGTGAATGATGATGTTGCCGCCCGCCTTGAGCGCCGCCGCGTCCACGTGGCCATGGATCGTGATATCCCGGGCGCTGTGGACCTTGAACAGGTCCTTGACGGACCCGTGCACCACCACGTCGCCGGGCGTGTCGATATGGCCCGTGCTGTAGTCAACGTCGCCGGGGATCTCCAGCACCGACGCCACCGAGATCCTGTCGTCCTCCAGCGCCACCAGGCCGTCACACCCCGCCAGCACCGTCACGCCGTCGCCGGCCCATTCGACATTGCTCCGAAGCGCGATCTGCCGCGGCTTTCGCACAGGGTGCACTGGATTGCCATGCACGTCCACGCCCGGCGCTCCGGGCTTCGCGGGGCTGATCCGTCCGATGACATCGCCCTGGCGGACGGAGACGAATGTATTGCGGTCGTAGTAGCTGACGCGTCCGGCGTCGGCATCCTCGCCGTCCGTTCGAGGCCGAAGCGCCTCCGACCATTCAAACTGAGCGTCAATCGGATCGGTGGGCGCCCGGCCCTGGGCGATCAGGAAGTCCTCACCAGGAAGCGACCCGCTCTGCAGCAACTGGCACAACTCATCCAGTCGAGCGTCCAGGGCCGGCGTGCCTGCGACCTTGGCCTCCTCCAGTGCCGCCAACAGGTGACCCCGCGTGATGGCCTTGGGATCCAGCTGCGCGTTGACCCGCACGCAGGCCCTGAGCCAATCCGGTGAGAAAATGACCTTGATATCCGTGCTGCTTGCCATGGTTCCGCCTCTCCACTGTCCGAGATGGACGTACGCCCGGACAGGTGTTCGAGCGGCCCGGATCTCAGCGAACAGGCTGAGTCCAGCGTCCCTCTGACGATGACTGGCTACTTCAGTCGTCGGCAGATCCGGACATGGAGTCCAGTACGTTCTGGCCAGCGTAACATCTGACATGGCAGCTACGGCGGATCAGGCAGGTCTGCAAGCGTCTTCGTCCGGTAAGACCGATTCGCCCTATGCGCGCAGCCCCGAACGCAGGCGGGCGATCCAGCAACACACCCCAGGCTCCGCGCGATGCGCAGACCTGGGGTGGTAGAATTCGCGTATTCCGTGATCGCGATCTTACTGGGGGAACGTCACCTTCACGCTGGCAATGCCGAAGCCCGGGACCTTCACCGAAAAGCCGCCTGCGACCTTCGCCGCCGAGGACTTGCCGACGGGCCGCTCGAGCAGGTCCACCTCAACGACGTCCTGGATCTTGCCCAATAGCCCGGCCGAGAGTGCGACCGTGGCGGTCACCGCCTTGCCCGCGGTCTCCTGCAACCGAACCACGAAGCCGTCGCCGGCCTCGGCCCGCTTGAGCGACGTGACGACCACGCTGTCGGGGCGAACCGAAGGCATCGCCTCGTCCGCCACCGCCAGCGTGCCCTTATGCACGTCCGTGGCCACGACTTGCAGCGGATGGTTGAACGATGCGCCCAATCGAACCAGATCGGCTGTCGCCGGGCGCGCCGCGTGCGGCATCAGCGCAAAGCGGATGATGTGGTCCCCGACCTCGGGGATCGGATCGGGTTCGTAGCTCGAACGAATGAGAGTCGCCCGCAGGACCGAGCCATCCAGCGAATAGCCGTACTTCGAGTCATTCGCGACGGCGCAACCCGCGGTCGCACCGGTCCTGCCGGTCCCCTGCTTGCCTGAGACATCGAGCCAGCGAAGGGCCGGCACCTCTTGGCCCCTGTTCAGATCGCGCTGGATCGCGCCGAACGGGATCTCGTAGAGACCCTTGGCCTCCGTCAGCGCCAGCGGGAACCGCATCAGCAGGCTCGGGCAACCCTTCTCCCCGGTGCCGATCTCGACCCAGCGGGTCTGTACCGCGATCTCCAGCCAAGGCTGGCCTGCCTCGAGCGTGTAGGTCACCGTCGCGCTGGAATTCTGGACATTGAGCTTCGCCTCGACGACCGCCTGAAAGGGCCCGCTCTGAGTGCGCTTCAACGAGTGGACCTGTAGCGGGTACTGCCGCTCCTGCGTCGGGGCGATCACCCAGGCGCTCATCCCCCCGGGCCGCTCCAGCACGTACTCCAGCACGCCCAGCGGGTTGGCGGCATCGGCAAGGTTCCGACCGGTCTTCTTATCGACGAGTCTGCTCACACCGCCTGTGAGCGAGTCGAACTCCACCGCGAGGAACTCGTTCTCCAGCGTCGGCAGGCTCGGGGCGAAGGACACCTGCCCGGGGCCGGGCTCCTCGAGACACTTCACGGGCGCCTCGAAGTCCTGGACGGTCCCTTCCTCGATGGCGTACGTGTTGTAGCCTAGCGAGCCGACCTCGACCGGGAACGCCAGATCGACGAACCGGTGGCCCCAGTAGCCACCCTCCCCGATCTTCTGCGTCGGAACCACCTTGCCCTCCGCCGTGCGCACGACGAAGGTCTTCTGCTTCAGTTCCGTCCCGGCCGGCCCCGTGTCCGCATCCCAGACCGTCGCCTGCACGACCTCATTGCGTACCCAGGCAGTCGGGTTGAAGACCACGACGGGCCGGGGTCCGTCCACGACGTGTCCGGCGTTGGAGAGACCTCCCCAGTGGGTGCCGCGCCCCGCCCCGCCGCCGATGGCCAGGCTCGATCCGGCCGCCACGATCTCGTCGGTGTCGGCCGGCCCGGCGAAGGAGGTATCGACCGCCCCGGCAAGGGCCCGCAGGGAGTTGGTCTTGATCATCTGCGTCGCGGCGGCGACGTTCTGGAACTGGCCCTGGTTGTACTGGCGCGTCTCGGCCACACCCGAGCCGGGCAGAATGTCGTGGAAGTGACTGAACAGGACATCGACCCATCTATCGCGGAGCGTGCCGGCGGGGTACTTCCAGCCAAGAATGAGGGTCGCCAGGCTCGCGGCGATCTCCGCCTCGACCAGGTAATTCTCGCCCAGGCGGTTGTTCCGCTTGATCTGGGTCTGGGTGGTGTAACAGCCGGTGAACTCGAAGTTGAGTTCCCGGTCGATGACGGGCCATTTGTCGCCGTGTTGTTCCAGTATTTTGTAATACTCGCGAGTCGTGCCGAACTGGAAGGTCGGGTAGATCGGCCAGCCGTCCATCTCATAGCAGCGCAGGATGTCGCGCCGGGTCGGGCCGCCGCCGTGATCACCCACGCCGTAGACGTTCAGCCAGTCCTTCAGGCCGGTCTTCTTACAGAACTTGAGCATTGCCAGGGCGTTGTGCGGGGCGATGTGGTCGTTGTACCAGGTGGTCTCGAGGTTGACGAGGATCTTCGAGCCGTCGGGGGCCTTGTACCAGAAGACCGGGGGCTTTTCCCCGTTGCCGCCGCGGCACATGTAGTAGTGCTTCACGCCGCCGCGGGCGTCGATCAACGGGATCGTCAGGGCGTGGCCGAAGGTGTCCGGCGACCAGTCGATGGTCACATCCTCGGGATTGAGCCCGAGGTGTTCCTTCATGAACTGCCGGGTGTACAGCAGGTGCCGAGCGAGGGCTTCGCCCGAGGCGATGTTCTTGTCGCCTTCGACCCAGTGCGAGGCGGCGACCTCCCAGCGGCCTTCCTGCACGCGGCACTTGATCCGCTCGAACAGTTCCGGGTTGTACTGCTGCACGATGGCGTAGACGCTCGCCTGGCTCTGGGTGTAGCAGAAGTCGGAAAACTCGTCCATCAGTTTCAGCACGGTCAGGAACGTATCATTCGTGACCGCGACCGTCTCGGGCCAGGACCACATCCAGTTCATGTCGATGTGGCCGTGGCCAGCGCAATGGATCGTGTAGGTCTTGGCGAGTTTCCCGATGGGGGCGAGGATGGCCTCGGCCTGATCGACGGCCTTCTCCAGACCATCGATGGAGCCGGACTCGACCGCCTCGGAAACGATATGGAAGGCCTGGTCCATGAGCTTGGGCCAGCCGGCCGCCTTCTTGCCGACCAGGTCCGCCAGCCCCTCGACGAAGTCCAGTTCCGCCAGGAAGCGTTCGACGGGGGCACTGCCCATCGCGGCCTCGTTGTTGGCACTCCGTTGCAGCATTTCGCGACGACCCAGAGGCATGCGTATGTTCTCCTTCCAGCGCGCCATTCAGTAGTTATTGTGTTGTCCGACCAGCAGCAGGATACCATGCCGCACCTAGTTCACAAGGTCCCGCGATCCGCCGCGGTGCAATGCCAGCGGCCCGCACATGTCCGGTCCTGCCAGGCCTGGATGGCAACCCACGGGCTCGCCGGCCTCGGTTTCTTGTTGTTTGAGCCTCAGGCGGGCGGTTGGAGTTGTCGTTCCCGCGCCGTTACTCGGTCCTCAGCCCCGCCGTCCCGCCTGCCATGCCGCCATCTCGCGAAGTTCCTTCGCCAGCTCCGCATACTGCTCGAGCGTCAGTGACTGCTGCCCGTCCGACAGTGCCATTGCCGGGTTGGGGTGCGTCTCGATCATCACCCCATCCGCCCCCACCGCCACCGACGCCCGCGCAAGCGGCCCCACCGCCCAGTTGATCCCCACGCCGTGCGACGGGTCCGCCATCACCGGCAGATGACTGTGCCGCTTCATCATCACCACCGCGGACAGGTCGAACGTATTGCGGGTCATCGTCTCGTACGTGCGAATGCCTCGCTCGCACAGGATCACGTTGTAGTTACCCAGGGACAGCACGTACTCCGCCGCCATGAACAACTCCTGGATCGTCGCGCTCATGCCGCGCTTCAGCAGCACGGGCTTGCGCTGCCGTCCGGCCGCCTCCAGCAGGGAGAAGTTCTGCATGTTCCGCGCGCCGATCTGGACCACGTCCGCGCACTCGGCCACCAGCGGCAGCGTCTCGGTGTCCTTGGCCTCGGTGATGATCCGCAGGTCGAAACTCCGCTTGACCTCCTCGAGCAACCGCAGCCCCTCCTCCTTCAGGCCCTGGAACAGGTACGGGCTCGTCCGCGGCTTGAACGCCCCGCCGCGGAAGAACTTCGCCCCGCTGGCGGCCACCGCCTCGGCCGTCCGCATCACCTGCTCGCGCGACTCGACACTGCACGGGCCGGCCACGATCGAGAGCGTCCCGTCGCCGATCCGGACGCCTCGCACGTCCACCACGGTGGACTCGGGTTTGACCTCCCGGCTGACCAGCTTGTAGGGCTTGGAGACCGGCACGCACTCGCTGACGCCGAGCAGGTCCTGGAAGTGCTCGGCGGAAACGGGCCCCTGGTTGCCCGTGACGCCGATCGCGGTGCGTATCGCACCGGGAATCTCGTGCGGGACAAAACCGATGTCGCGCACGCGTTGGCAGACCGACTGGATCTGCTCGGGCGTCGCGTCTTGTTTCATCAATATCAGCATGCGAAGGTCTCCCATGCGAAACCACCCATATATCGCATATGTGCCGTATCAACAAGTCGAAGCCGCCCAACCCTTCACGGGACGCAGCCCCGTCTCCTCTTCCCTGTGCGCCCGGGCCCCTTCCGGCCCAAATCCTGCGACATATGCGCGACAATCACACGATTTCGGCGAACAGGCCTTGACAAACTCGGACAAACACAATAATCGTGTATTTGTAGGAATCCTTTCAGTTCTAGATCCCGCAACGGCATGAC
>JANYLN010000291.1 GCA_025357795.1 Planctomycetota bacterium | reverse complement strand
GTCGGCTGCATCCAAGCCCGCAGGCGACGGCTTGCAGGTCAAGACCATCTGGCACATCGGCGGGGAGGGTCGCTGGGACCTGCTGGCGGTCGATCCCGCGGCCAAACGTCTCTACGTTCCGCGGCAGACGCACATGCAGGTGATCCGCACGGACACCGGCGAACTGGTCGGCGACCTGAAGGACACCCCGGGAGTTCATGGCGTGGCCATCGTGCCGGACGTCAACCGCGGGTTCACCAGCAACGGCAAGGACGGCACGGTCACCGTATTCGACCTCAAGACGCTCAAGATCGAGGGCACGGTGAAGGCGGGACAGAACCCGGATGCGATCCTCTACGACCCCGCCAGCAAAAAGGTGCTCTGCTTCAACGGCAAGAGCAACGACGCCACCGTAATCGACCCCAAGGCCGAGCCCGCCAAGGCGGCCGTGGCAACCATCGCCCTGGGCGGCAAGCCGGAACTAGCCGTGTCTGACGGAAAGGGACGCGTCTACGTCAACCTCGAAGACAAGAGCGCGGTCGCGGTCATCGACATGAAGCAGATGAAGGTCACCGACACCTGGAAGATCGAGGGCGGGGAGGAACCCTCCGGTCTGGCGATCGACACAAAGCATCACCGCTTGTTCGCCGGCTGCGCCAACCAGGTCATGGCGGTCCTGGACGCCAAGACGGGCAAGACCCTGGCGACGGTGCCGATCGGCAAGGGTGTGGACGGCTGCGCGTTTGACCTCGGCACCGGTGAAGCCTTCGCCAGTTGCGGCGGCGACGGCGTGCTGACCATCGTCAAGGAGACCTCGGCCGGCAAGTTCGAGGTTGTTCAAACGGTCCAGACACAGCGCGGGACCAAGACGTTGGCGCTCGATCCGACCACGCACACGATATACCTTCCCACGGCCGAGTTCCTGGAGGCGGCCGCCGGGTCTCGTCCGACCATCAAGCCGGACACGTTCATGATCGTGGTGGTGGCACCGAAGGCGAAGTAACCATCCGTCTTCTGCCAAAGATGGACCACGATACCCGCAGCGCAGGTACGCGCGGCCTTTCAGGAGCCTGCCGCCGCACGATTGCCGATGATAATCAGATCCTTCCCACGCTCGCACAAGATCGCGGTCCATGACCGGGATCGAAGAAGCTCCGTATCAGGCTGTAGTACCATGCTGTCGCGTAGGGGCCGAAGCCGATGTGCCCGCCGCTCGGCAGGACGATTGCCGCGACGCCTGGATTATGTACCCGCGCGAACAAATCTGCAATCGTCTGCGCCGGGGCAATCGGGTCATCGGCCGCGTGCACGATCAACACGGGCATGCGAGCCGGCCCCAGCTTGTCAAATGCAGCCTGGCCCTTGCATGGCAGGAACCGGAGGAACTGCAGGCTGTCATCCCCCGAACCAGGATACTGCACGGCCGAGTATTGGATCAGGTTTCGGATGCTGCCGTCAGGATGCGGGTACTTCTCCTGGACCATCCACTCCCGCACAGTCCTCTGAAGCCCCGCTCGAACGGGGTGAACGAAGACCAGTTGCCGCCTGACCAGCTCGTCCATCAAGTCCTCGAACCGCAGGATCGGCGAGAACGCGATGATTCCCGCCTGGTACCGCCGCCCGGGCGGCAGCGGCCGCAGATGCTTCGCCAGTTCCGCGGTGATACTGGTATCGCCTTCAGGTCGCCCGTCGCGCCAGGCCACGAGCAGGGCCTGGTTGGCACCCCAGGAGTAGCCGACCAGCCCCGTTCGCCGGATGTGCGGCTGCCGCGTGAGCCAGTCGGAGACGATCAGCAGGTCGTCGGTCTCCAGCACACCCCAGGCATACTTGCACGTCGGGTAACGGGCTTCCGTCTGCCCCTGTCCCCGCAGGTCCAGCGTCAGCACGTGAAAACCCGACTGCTCCAGAGCCGTCGCCAGGTCCCGCGTCCGCAGCGCATCCTGGCCGCCATGAATGCCAGGCAGGATCACGATGCAGTCGGCATCGGCAACCTGGCCGTCCACCGTTCGCGCCAAACCCAGACGACCCGCCAGTTGCAGGTCGTCGGATATCGGCACCCAGACATCGGCGAAGCCCGGAGGCGGCGCGTGGACAGATGATTCGGTCCGGGTGCTGGAAGCCTGCGCTGAGTAGCACAGGCCCAGGAAGTTGGTCCAGATGGACTCCAAGCCCCACGTGCGGATCGCGAACCGCTGGACCATATCGACCGGCTCTCCCTGCGGGTCCGTCAGTTGCTCGGTCAGCAAGGCAGGCTTGGGATGCTTGGGCAAGGCGGGCTTGAGAGTCTCATGCGTAGCAACCAGCCACTGCCGGGTCGTGCGAGAATCAGAAAGGTCAACCGGCGCCGCCGCGCGCAGGGCGCTCTTGGGATCCATCGGGAAGGAACGTTCTGCGAAGAAACACCCGCTGCAGGTCAGGTAGATCGCCGCCACTATCGCCCAGGACGCCTGCTTACTAAATCGGTGCATGCTGACTCCACGCTGATCTCCTGAACATAATGGCCCCTCCTGTCCGCCCGGTCAACCAGCGGAGCCCGCCTACGGCAGATGAAACAGGCCGGGATACCACGGCATCGACCGCAGTTGCCCAAGGATCTCCAGGGCCATTGGAACCCAGATCCATCGCAGGAGACGCTTGAACTCGATGCGGAGCCCCTTGGCGCGGATCTCGATGGACTCCGGTGAATGAAAGAGTGAGAACTTCGGCCAGAACCGCGGGGTCCGCTCGCAGTAGCGGGCATATGGCTCGCCCAGATTCCTGAGAAGGGTCTGCTCCTCCGCGCGCACCGTGCCAAACGCGTAGATGATTGCTGTCGTGGATAGGATCGCCATGAAGGCAAGGCTTGGCAGGAACAGGCCAAACGACAGCCCGATTAACAGCGACCCTAAGTACAAGGGGTTCCGGCAGGTCGAGTAGGGCCCTTCCGACACCAGCGTCCACTCTTTCCGGGCGCCGATATACAGGGTCGACCACAGCCGCAAGAGCATGCCGGCCAGGAAGACAAACCAGCCGAGGATATTCAGCACCAGCGCCGGCCATGTACCTTTTGGGACCATCGGCACAGAGATCAGCACGACGATCGCGCCGGCGATCCCGATGAGGCTTCCGGCCAGCCCCCTGGCGCGGAACCACCATTTCCGGCGGGGCAACGGAGGCGACCATTCTTCCGGCTCAGGCCATTGCATGATATCGGTGGGTTTCGTACTGCTCATAAGGATCTCCTGGTAACACCGTACACTTTGAGCCGCATTGGCTACCGTTGCAGAGGCACTCCATGCCTCATTCAATCAGGCCCGGAGCGTCCACCCGCGAAACAAATCCCGAAGGTTACGCGTTCGAATATGAAGGGACGATGAAAACGACTTCACCGTACCAAGGGTTGGTTGGCGAAACGCCAGGAAGCAGCACCACCCTCAATTGGCCCTCCAACGGAATACTCGACAGGTCAGACCGTGCGGAGACTGGGCTGGCCCGAGAGGATCGCAATGTGCTCGGGCACACATCGCTTCAGCACGTCCAGATTGTAGCCGCCCTCCAGCACGCTGACCAATCGGCCGGAGGCGAAGCGGTCCGCCAGGTCGCACAAGAGGCGGCCCATCCAGGCGAACCCCTCGTCGCTCAGGCGGATCGAAGCCAGCGGGTCGTCGGCGTGCGAGTCGAACCCCGTGGACAGAAGAACCAGTTCCGGCCGGAAGGCCTCCGCGGCGGGCAGAAACTGGCGAGTCAGGGCCTCGCGATACTCGGCATCGCTGCTGCCGGCCGCCATCGGCAGGTTCAGCGTGCTGCCCGTGCCGGGGCCCACGCCGATTTCGCTGGCATAGCCCGTCCCCGGATAGAGCGTCCGCGGATCCTGATGGATCGAGCAGAAGAACACGTCGGGGTCGGCCTCGAAGGCGTGCTGCGTGCCGTTGCCGTGGTGGACGTCCCAATCGAAGACCAGCACCCGCCGCAGGCCGTACTGCAACCGGGCGTAATTGGCGGCGATGGCAACGTTGTTGAGCAGGCAGAAGCCCATGGCAACGTCATGCTCGGCGTGATGACCCGGGGGACGGACCGCGCAGAAGGCCCGCTGAACCTCGCCGGCCATCACGGCGTCAAC
>JANYLN010000244.1 GCA_025357795.1 Planctomycetota bacterium | reverse complement strand
GGGGAGTGGATGACCCACGGGGACGGCCGGGGACGGTGTGGGCGAGCCGATGGCACGGGTGGGGGTGAAAGCCTCCATCCAACGATACAACAGCCGAACAGCAAGATCGGCGGAACCGAGCCGGCGGGGCAGAAGGCCCGGCCGGTGTTTTTTTGTCCGGTGGCGGTTGTGAGGCTTCCTTTGTCCACCAAGGGGTTATAATTCGATGTGCCTGCTGCCCTGTCACCGATAGGCTGGAGGGAACTCGGATGGACCTGTTCGAAGCAATCGAGAAGCGTCGCAGTGTGCGGGCCTTTCAGAGCAAGCCGATTGCCCGCGAGGACCTGGAGAAGATCATTGATGCGGGGAGGTGCGCGCCCACGGGGCGGAACGAGCAGCCTTGGGAGTTCGTGGTGGTGACGGACATGTACGCGCGGCAGCGGATCGCGGAGCTGACGACGTTCGGCAAGTACATCGCGGATGCGGCGGCGTGCGTGGCGGTGTTCTGCCGGGGCAATACGCCGTACTACGTGGAGGACGGGGCGGCGGCGACGGAGAACATCCTGCTGGCGGCGACAGCGCTGGGGATCGGCGGTTGCTGGGTGGCGGGGGACAAGAAGCCGTACGCCGTGGATATCGGCGAGTCGCTGGGCGCGCCGGAGACGCACCGGCTGGTGAGCCTGGTGGCGCTGGGGTATGAAGGCGAAGAGACCCCGCGAAAGCCCAAGCGGCCTGTGAACGAGGTGCTGCACTGGGAGAACTGGTGAGAACGGCAGGGGGCAGAGGTCAGGTGTGAGCGGCCATGGCTGGCTCGACGTGGCGCCGGGTGCGTCGCTGGGCCGGCGGGATCCTAACGGAGAGACTGAGCATGTCATGCGATGGGTTGAAGATGGAGTCGTGCTGCCAGATCGCGATCGTGGTGCGGGACATCGAGGCGGCGGCGAAGCGGTACGCGGATGTGTTCGGGGTAGAGGTGCCCACGCCGATCGAGACAGGGACGGCGGATAAGACGAATATCCGTTTTCGGGGGCAGCCTACGACGGCGCGGGCGAAGCTGGCGTTTTTCAAGATGGGCCAGGTTTCGCTGGAGCTGATCGAACCGATGGGCGGGCCGAGCACGTGGAAGGAGTTTCTCGACAGCCACGGCGAGGGGGTCCATCATATAGCGTTCCGGGTGGAGGGAATGGATGACGTGCTGACGTATTTGAACGGCAAGGGGCTGCCGACGGCGCAGCGGGGGGATTACACCGGCGGGCGGTATGCGTATGTGGATGCGGACAAGATGCTGGGGGTGAACCTGGAATTGCTGGAGAACCTGGCCCGTTGAGGCAGGCCGGTCTGCTGCCTGGTCATGGCGGAGGGCTCTGACCTTACAGATCTCACGATACGACCCACGGAGGCAATCTCCGTGGGTTTGTTTGTGCGCAGGCGGCTGGTCAGACACGGCGCTGGAACTGGTTGCCGGGGAGTTGGCGGACCAGGCCTTTGAGTTGGAGCAGGGTGAGGGCGGCGGAGACCTGGCTGGCGGAGAGGTCGGCTGCGGCGGCGAGCTGGTCGGTGTGCATTGGGGAGGTCGTCAGCACCTTGTAGACGGCGGCTTGCGTCTGGGAGAGCTGGGGAGCTGGCTGGTTGGCGTTGTCGGCGGGGGCCGTGGTGGAGGAGGCCAGGAACTTATCGGCGGCGTATTTGGCCAGGGATTCGCCTACTTCGCCTAGTTCGTCGAGGATGTCGCCCAGGCCGGTGATGAGTCGGGCGTGGCCCTGGCGGATGAGGTCGTTGGTGCCGGCGGAGGTGGGGGTGTCGATGCGGCCTGGCAGGGCGAAGACCTCGCGGTTGTATTCGCAGGCGAGCCTGGCGGTGATCAGGGCGCCGCTGCGCTGGGCGGCTTCGATGATCAGGGTGCCGAGGGAGAGGCCGGCGATGATGCGGTTTCGCTTGGGGAAGGTTTGGGCGGTGGGTGGGGTCTGCAGGGGCAGTTCGCTGATGACGGCGCCGCTGCGGGTGATGCGGTCGCGGAGTTCCACGCTCTGGGGCGGATAGCAGTGCGAGAGGCCGCAGCCCAGGACGGCGATGGTGCGGCCTGTGGTGCGCAGGGCAGCCATATGGGCGGCCTGGTCGATGCCGCGGGCCATGCCGCTGACGATGGTCAGGCCTGCCTGGCTGAGCAGTTCGGCGAAGCGCTGGGCCTGCTCGAGGCCGTAGATGGAGGCCTGGCGGGAGCCGACGATGGCGATGGAGAGGGCGTCCTCTCGCTTGAGTTCGCCCAAGACGTACAGGCACAGGGGCGGGTCGGGGATGTGGCGGAGCATCTCGGGGTATTCGGCGTCGGCGCGGCAAAGGATGCGGACGTTGCGCTGGGTAGCGAGGTCGAGTTCCTGCTTCCAGGCATCGGAGCGGACGGCGTTATGGATGGCGTCGGCAATCATGTGGCCTATGCCGTCGACTTCCTGCAGGTGAGACGTCGGGGCGTCCAGGACGGCCTGGGGGGAGCCGAAGCATTCGACGAGACGGTCGAAGAGGATTGGGCCGACGCCGTCGGCCATGGCCAGTCGCAGGTGCTGTTGGGCGATATCGCTACAGATTGTTGGAGTGGACACGTGCGTTTTGCCTCGCGGTTTCCATGGGTGACGACAACGGCGGTTGCCGATCGCCAGTTGTCAGTAACCCGTTGCCGGCGGACAGTAACGGCCTGATGGTGTATATCGTACATTGTGCGTTGGGAACGGCAACCCGGGGCGCTCAACAACGGCTCGGACACGACAAGGGCAATGGCGTTGGCTCAGGCGGCGCCGGTGGCGGCAGCGGCGTTGCGGAGTTCGGATTCAATTATGTCGTCGGCGATGTAGACGTCGCCTATGCCGCGGGGCAGGACGAACTGGATGCGGCCTGCTTTGATCTTTTTGTCGCGTTTCATCCAGTCCAGCAGGACGTTCGTCGAGATGGCGGCGGGGATGCGGGTTGGCAGGGCCAGGCGGGTCAGGAGCGATTCGATCCGGGCGACCTCGGCGGGGGAGATCGTGCCGCGGTGCTGAGCGATGTGGCAGGCGGCCATCATGCCGATGGCGACACACTCGCCGTGGCGGAGCTGGTAGTGCATCTCGGATTCGACGGCGTGGCCGAAGGTGTGGCCGAAGTTGAGGATCGCGCGGAGGTAGTTTTCGCGTTCGTCGGCGGCGACGACGGCGGCCTTGATGCGGACGTTTTGCTCGATGAGTTCGGCGAGGGTGGGTTCATCGCCTGCGAGGATGGCGCTGGCGTGGGTTTCGTGCCAGGCGAAGAAGGCGGCGTCGCGGATGATGCCGTGCTTGACGGACTCACCCAGGCCGGCGACCAGGTCTCGGTGGGGGAGGGTCCGCAGGCAGGCGACATCGATGACGACGCGACGGGACTGGTAGAATGCGCCGATCATATTCTTGCCGGAGGCGTGGTTGACGGCGACCTTGCCGCCTACGCTGGCGTCGACGTCGGCTTCGAGGGTGGTGGGGGCCTGGATGAACGGCACGCCGCGGAGCCAGGTGGCGGCGACGAAGCCGCCCATGTCGCCTGTGACGCCGCCTCCCAGGGTGACGATCAGGCTGGACCGCTCGATGCCGGCGGCGGCCAGGCCGTCGTAGAGGTGTTCGGCGGTGGCGAGGTTCTTGTTGGCATCGCCTGGGGGGAAGGTCAGGAGGGTTGTCTGGTAGCCTGCCTGCTCGAGCGAATGGATGGCGGTGCCGGCGTGCAGGTCGGCGACGGTCTGGTCGCTGATGACCGCGCAGTGTCTGGCGGGGACGACGCGGCGGGCGATCTGGCCGAGTTGGGGCAGGAGGCCGGAGCCGATGTCGATGCCGTAACTGCGGTCGCCCAGTTCGAGCTGGACGCAACGGGTATTCGTGCTATTCGTCATATTCGTCACAGATGGTTTCCTTCTGAAGGGTCGTGTCGGTCGCGGTGGCGGCGGTGCTGGGCGACGCGGGTTCGCCAATCGGTGCGTCGGCGGGACATCGACCAGGCGAAGAAAAAGAGGACCAGGACGCCGGCGACAACGGTCCCCATGGTTTGCCAGGCCGGCCAGGTGTGGGGCCGGGGGGGCTGGCTGGTATCGGGCAGGACCCAGCCGACCAGGACGGGGACCTGGACGGCTGGGGCGGAGGCCGGGGCGCCGGTTCGGCGTGAGGTTCGCTGGGCGGCTTGGGACTGGTCGAGCCTGATTTTGTAGAAGTAGCCAATGCAGCGGACCCGGTCCATCTTACCGAACTGGGGTCGTTGCCCTAAGGTCAAGACCTGGATCGGCTGGCCTTCGGGGTCGACGGCGAGGATGGACCAGGCCAAGGCGGGACCGTCATCATCGGCATTCTTGAGGCGGATCTGATCACTGTCGCGATATCGCGCTTGTATCGTTAATAGGCCGCCCACAAAGGGTTCGGGTTGGGCCAGGAGGGTTTTGCGGTCGCAGGGGAGGCCTTGGGACTGTGCTGGAGGGGGCAAGGAGGCGACCTGCCGGAGGAGGGGATAGAGGGCGGGGGCCTCGACGGTAGGGGAGGGTTCGGGGGCATCGACCAGTTGGCTGACAGGGAGATGCGCGGGCACGGCGGGGCGGGACTGGCCCGGGCAGAGGGCCGCCAGCAGGCAGAGGCTTGACAAACAGGTGATCCGGCGTACCAGGGTCATACGCAAACCTGAAACTTTTACGGCGTTCGTACGTATTAGTTTAGAGACGCAAGAGGCCCAACCCGGCGGCGGACGAAAGATCCTGGGCGCCCTGGCTCAGCACAATATATCGTGTTTTGAGCGGTTTGCGAGTCTAGAATTTGGGTTGTGGCCACTATGGCCGGCAGTAAACTCTTGACAGAAACTGCAAACGTTTTAGAATAGAACCCCATGGCCAAGACAAAAATTGCCCGGACAAAGAGCTTGTCTGAGAAGAGCCTCTGCACAGGAGTTTCCGAGACGAAAACCTCCAACGGCTCGGTCCACACGTACGAGGACGCCCTGCGGTTTCTCTTCAGCGTCACCGACTACGAGCGGATGTCTCGCACGAGTTACAACCGCGCCAACTTTAACCTCTCGCGGATGAACAGGATACTGGCGGAACTGGGCAATCCTCACAGGGATCTGCGCTGCATCCACATCGCCGGGACCAAGGGCAAAGGTTCGACCGCGGGGATGGTGGCGGCGATGTTGCGTGGGGCGGGTTACAAGGTTGGGCTATACATCTCGCCGCACCTGATGGACATTCGGGAGCGGGTGACGATCAACGAGGAGATGATCGGCCAGGAGACGATGGCGACGATCATTGCGAACCTGGCGAAGATCGTCAAAAAGCTGAGCAAGGACAGCCCCACGTTCTTCGAGCTGATGACGGCGGCTGCGTTCAAGTACTTTGCTGACAACAAGGTGGACTACGCGGTCATCGAGGTGGGGCTGGGCGGGCGGCTGGACTCGACGAACGTGATCAAGCCCGAGGTCTGTGCCATAACGAGCATTGGCTATGACCATATGGCGCAGTTGGGCAACACGCTGGGGAGCATCGCCGGGGAGAAGGCGGGGATCCTCAAGCCGGGCGTGCTGGCGGTCGCTGCTCCGCAGGAGGCCGAGGCCCTTACGGTGCTTCGTCAGACGGCGGAGAAGACGGGCTGCACGCTGCGGGTGGTAGGCCAGGATATCGACTACAACTGCCGGTTTGAGGCAGGGCCGGACGGCTCGCCCATCAACCGGATCTGCATGAACACGCCGTTTAGCAAGTTCGAGCACGTGAACGTGCCGGCCCCGGGGGAGCACCAGGCGGTCAACTGCGCGGTGGCCCTGGCGGTCATTGACGGGTTGCGGCAGGCTGGGCACAACATCCCGGAGGCCCTGGCCGTGGCGGGGCTGAGCGGGCTGAAGTTGCCGGGGACGATGGAAATGATTTGCGACGATCCGCGGATCATTGTGGACAAGGCGCATAACGGCTTGAGCATTCAGGCCCTGATGAAGGCCTTGGGCCAGCACGTCTCGTACGATTCGATGGTCGTGATTTTCGCCTGTTGCCGGGACAAGGACATCAGCCGGATGCTGTCGTCGCTGGCCTTGGGGGCCGACAAGGTCATTTTCACGTACAACGACTCGTCGCGTTCGGCGGACCCGTACGAGATGAGCGAGCAGTACGTGGAGGTGACGGGCAAGATGGCGCAGGTGGCGGACAGCCTGGACGAGGCGATCCGGATCGCGGGCAGCGCGATCACGCGGGGCGACCTGATCTGCATCACGGGCTCGTGCTATATCATCGGGCGGGCCAAGAAGATGTTCGCCGGTCGGCGGAATCTGGCGCCGCATGTGCATGTGTGATGGCGTTGACTGTTAGCGGTTAGTTGTTAACGGCAACGACAACGATGCACGTTTGCAAACGAGGCAGGCATGGTAGAGAATCAACCTTGCCGGTCCACCCGTCAAGCGGGAAGTTCTAGCCGGGCTACCGCGCCTGCGATACACGTCTGAAGAGGGTGCACTCCTAACTGATGCCACTGGCTTGAGGGCTGCGACGGCGCTATGATTTGCGGTTGAATCGTCGCGAACAGGGGACGGGTTGCAGCGTCCAGGCCAAACTCAGGGGCGAGGTGTGTGTAGAGAGATCAGGATATCGCAAGATAACCCGGCTGCGCTGCCCGTGCATGCGGGGGTCGTCCGTGGAGGGAAGGTCGAGTTCGACCACCTGACCACCTGGCCGGATGGCGTACGGGTCTGGATCCAGATTGCGGAGGGGCACAATGGGTTGGATCGTGCGGGGCACGCGATCATCGTGGGCTTTGGCCCGGCGGGGCGGTGGGTGGCTGACATCCTGGATCGGTTTTCCGTACCGTACTGCATCGTCGAGCGAAACCCCAAGACGGTGGCGGCGCAAGAGGCCCTTGGCAAGCGGGTGGTCCTGGGCGATGCCGGGGAGGAGAAGACCCTTGTGGCGGCCGGTGTTGGCGATGCCTGCGTACTGGCCCTGACGATTCCAGACGAAAAGGCGACCGTTCGTGTCGTTCGATGTGCCAAGTCGTTGAACCCCAAACTTGTTATCTTCGCAAAGACCGAGTATACCTCCACGGCCCTCGTGGCCCGGAAGGCTGGTGCCGATGTAGTGATTAGTGCGGAACTCGCGGTGGCGAAGGAGTTCCACGAGTTGCTGCTGCTGGCACTAACCGGTGGCCGGCCTGCGTTTGGTGGGAAGTGACGGGCCGTGGTGGCAAGTTAGGTCCGAGAACTCGTACGTTTCTGCTAGGCAGAGTTATAAACTGGCGTATAATGGGGGCTGACGGGCGGGTCTAGAGCGGGTCTGCGGCGCGGGCTAGCAGTACGGCAAGGTGCGGAGCCGAGGTCTGGCCATGGTGGCCATATCTAACATGGATTTCAATAAGGTATTAATAACGGTCCTGGCGTTGGTGGGTGTCCTGGTGGTAGCGATTATCGGGCGGTACATCATCAGTCGGTACCGCAAGGACCTACTGGGCGGGCAGGATAGCGGCGGGTCGTGGGGCCTGGATGATCTTCGGGAAATGAAGGATTCCGGGCAGTTGAGCGACGTGGAGTATCGGCTTCTACGCGAAAAGTTAATCCGCGAGACGATGACGGCGACGGATAAGGCCAAGAGGCAGTCAAATCCGCGGCCCGATCGGAACGATAATATAAGCGGGTAACTCGTCACGACGGCTTGGCGGGCAGAAGCAAGCAGTGTGATTTCGAAAACCTCTAATGCAAGGGTAAGACATGAGCAGTACGGGCAAAGGGGATTCCGGCAGCCACAACAAGGGCAAGCGCTCGAGCTATTGCTCATTCTGCGGCAAGGGCTACCGCGAGGTGGGGCCGATGGTTGAGGGGCCCAACGATGTGTACATCTGCTCTTCGTGCGTGGAGTTGTGCCACAACATTATCCGCCAGGAGAAGCGGAAGCTGGCGTCGAGCCGGCCGCTGTTCACCTCGATTCCGACGCCCCGGCAGATTACGGAGCATCTGGACAAGTACGTGGTTGGGCAGGGCCGGGCGAAGCGGGTGCTGGGCGTAGCGGTGCACAATCACTACCAGCGGCTGCTGCACGCGGAGACGGCGGACGAGGACGACGTTGAAATCGGCAAGAGCAACGTGCTGTTAATCGGCCCGACCGGCAGCGGCAAGACGTACCTGGCGCAGACGCTGGCGCGGATGCTGAACGTGCCGTTCGCGATCGCGGACGCGACGCCGCTGACCGAGGCGGGGTATGTCGGCGAGGACGTCGAGAACATCCTGCTGCGGCTGCTGCAGAACGCGGATTACGACCTGGAGGCCGCGCAGCGGGGCATCGTGTACATCGACGAGATCGACAAGATCGGCAAGACGATGAACAACGTCTCGATCACGCGGGACGTTTCGGGCGAGGGCGTGCAGCAGGCGCTACTCAAGATCCTGGAAGGGACGGTTGCCAACGTTCCGCCGCAGGGCGGGCGCAAGCATCCCGAGCAGCAGTACATCCAGATGGACACGAGCAACATTCTGTTCATCTGCGGCGGCACGTTCGTGGGGCTGGATGATATCGTCAAGCGGCGGCTGGGTCACAAGAGCATCGGCTTTGCCAACGAAGGGGCCGAGCAGTTCACGGAGGTCAAGGTCGAGGGCAACGTGAACCGCCACGTGGCGCCGGAAGACTTGGTTGAATACGGCATGATCCCGGAGTTTGTCGGCCGCCTGGCGTTGGTGGTGGCGTTGGATCCGCTGGATGAGGATACACTGGTGCGGATCCTGATCGAGCCGAAGAGTGCGCTGACCAAGCAGTACAAGCGGGTCTTCCAGATGCACGGCTGCGAGGTGGAATTTACGCCGGAGGCCCTGCGGGCGGTGGCCCTGAAGGCCGTGGAGCGCAAGACAGGGGCTCGCGGGCTTCGCAGCGTGGTGGAAGAGGCGATGCTGGACCTGCTGTACGATCTGCCGGAGCAGAAGGCGGGTGAGCGGTTCGTCATTACGGAAGACCTGATCGGCCAGGTTGTGACGCTGGGGTCATTCCGGCACAAGCGGAAAGAGTCGGCGTAGGAGCCAACGGGTCGGGGCAATCTGAAAATGCGCAGGGCGGGGCTTGCCCGCAACCGAACAACAGCGCCACAGATGAACACGGATTCACACGGATAACAACAGCAACGGCAAGAGAGCCACAAAGGGCACAAAACCTGCAAGAACAACAACAGCAACAAACGACCAAGAATCTGTCGGTTGGGGAATGCTTCGCCGGCCGAGAAGAAATCGCGAACCGGCGACGGGGGTTCTTGGGGGGCGTCATACGATTCGGCGTTGCACGGGAGTTGAACAAAAAAGAAGGCCACTTTCGTGGCCTTCTTTTCATTTCTGGATTGCAGGTCGCTTAGTAGCGGCGGCCACCACCACCACCACCGCCGCCACCACCGCCATAGCCGCCACCGCCGCCACCACGGCCACCGCGGCTACCACCGCCGCCACCACCGCTGCCACCACGATCTTCGCGAGGCTTCGCCTCGTTGACGGTCAGGGCGCGGCCTTCGTGCTGCTGGCCGTTGAGGGCGGTAATGGCTGCCTGGGCTTCCTGATCGGAACCCATCTCCACAAACCCAAAGCCTTTGCTCTGACCGCTGAACTTGTCAGAGATGACTTGGGCACTCTGTACGGTGCCGTAGGGAGCGAACATTTGCTCCAGCGACTGGTTCGTGACATCGTAACTCAGATTGCCGACATACAACTTGTTGCCCATGTTTTACTCCTGTCAGAGTATCAGGCACCAGACCCTCGTTTGTTCCCGGGTCTCTAGGGAAATGGGCCACAGAATAGCCCTGGGCGGTAGGAGCCTCGACAAAGACAAAACGAGTTGCGGACTGACTTGGACAGAGAGTTCGCAAACCGGACTCGATCGTGCAACCAACCGTAACCGACAGAAGTATATTCGCAGGTGGTACCGGAAGCCAATGTAAATCCTTTGAATCCGAGACCTTTGTCCTGCAAGGGTCAAGAAACCGGCGAGAGGCGGCTTTGGTCAATGGGGCGGCCTGATTGCCCGGGGCCATGCCGGTCGAGACGCCGACGGCCTGGATTTCGAAGGTTTCGGGGGGATGTATCCTATGTTCGGTGGCAGAGAGACGACGGCAGGTTCACCGCAAAGGCGCGGAGGACGCAGAGAGTTCCAGGGAAACGGCCAGGAAAGCCGGAATCAGGGCAGGTAGACCCCTGCCGCCACTGAAATCAGGAGGCATCCGTTTCGGGGGCGGTCCAGCGGCCGGAGGGGGATGCAGGGGGTATGCCGGGGGTACCGTTGGCCAGGTGCTGCCAGGCGAATGTTGGTCAGCGGCGCCTACCATTGGCGACCGCAAGTGTCCGAATGGGATGATCGTAGATGTTTGTTGGCACAGCACTTGCGAATGTATCTTATAGTCGGCCAGGAGGCTAGCCGGATCCTCGGGTCAGAATAATATCGCAACTGGATATGCTAGAGTCTCAAGGGGAGCCGGGACAGGACCGATACTCCGGGTGAAGGTTGTACCTTGCAGGAGGCAGGGATTCACATGCCAGTTACGCTTTTATGTCCGAGTCTCAGATGCCGGGCGGTGCTACAGGTGCCGGATACGGTCCGCGGCAAGGCTGTCCGCTGTGGCCACTGTGGCACGGTGTTCTCCGTGCCGTTGACCAAGCAGGTCGTGTCCCGCGTCGAGGCCTCCCGGCCTTCGGCCGAGCCCGAGGAGAAGACCGTCTAGCCCGCCCAGCCGGGTGCCTAGCCAGCCGGTCCCGGGTGTCATTGCCCCGGATTCCGAAAGCCAAATCCGCCAACCGGCCGGTTTCAGCGGCCGAACATCTGCCGCCGCTTCCAGGCGGGAATCCGCCTGTAGATTTTGTAGGCCAGCCAGCCGGCGAAGGTCAGCGCTATGCCCCAGCAGAGCAGACCCAGCAGGATGACGATGCTGTTGAGTCCGATACTGGAGATGGCGGTGGGATCGGGGCCATTTTTGGGGTTGGCGGGCTGGGTTGTGAGGACCGGCGGGGGCGGCAGGTAGGCCGTGGCGATGAACAGGGCGGTGCCGAGGCCGGCGCAGATGAGGGCGACGGCGGCAATCTTCCAGGTTGGCCAGGGATTTTTGGCGTGGGCATGCTTGCTCATAGGGCACACCTCAAAACGGCTGGGTTTCGGGTTTCGATAACGGCAACAAACAAAGACACGGCGCAGGCCAAGGCGTTTTCCGATTATCGCTAGCGGGAGCGACGGCATGGTCCTGCAACATCGCAGGACCATGGCACCCAATGCCTGACGCTACACATACACGGAATCCGATCTAGTGACCAGTTGCCGGTTGGCAGTAACAACCACGGTCCACCGTCTGCTACTGGTCGGCCGGCCTGGCGGCGATGAGGTTCGCGGCGGCGGCCTGGTCGGCGGCGGTCGGTTCGAGCTCGAACAGCATCGGGATTTCGTCGCAGCAGGCCTGCTTGGGGCATGTCATGCAGGCGGTCCAGACCTTGTGGGGCAGGGCCTTTCGGGGCACGACCTTGAAGTTCAGCCGCTCGAAGAACGACTGGCGGTAGGTCAGAGAGAGGACCTTGGGGATGCCCAGCTGGCGGGTCTGCTCCATCAGGGCGTGGACCAGTTTCGAGCCGATGCCATCGCCGTGGCAGGTGGGATCGACCGCGAGGCTGCGGATCTCGGCCATGTCTTTCCAGAGGATGTCCAGGGCACAGCAGCCGACCACATGTCCGTCCTTTTCATAGACGTAGAAGGACCTGATGTTCTCGTAGAGTTCGGTGGGGCTGCGAAAGAGCATCAGGCCCC
>JANYLN010000171.1 GCA_025357795.1 Planctomycetota bacterium | reverse complement strand
TTTGCGCCGTCGCCTTACTGCTATCGGTGCGAACTGGGCTGCTCGCCGGGATCGTGCAACCTGGCGTGCGCCGCGAAACTGGACAGCATTCTGGAGCAGAACGTCAGCGAGATCGCCGGCGTGATCGTCGAGCCGCTCATGCAGTGCGCGGGCGGGATGATCGCGGCGCCGCCTGGGTATCTCAAGAAGATCCGCGAATCCTGCGACCGGCACGGCGTGCTGCTGATCGCTGACGAGATCGCGACGGGTTTTGGCCGGACGGGCCGGATGTTCGCCTGCCAGCATGAGGGCGTCTCGCCGGACCTGCTGTGCATCAGCAAGGGGCTGACCAACGGCTATCTGCCGCTGGCGGCGACGCTGGCGAGCCGGCGGATCTACGACGCGTTCCTGGGGGGTGTGGACGAATGGAAGACGTTCTTCCACGGCCACACCTTCACGGGCAACCCCCTGGGCTGCGCGGCGGCGCTGGCGAGCCTGGATGTTTTCGAGCAGGAGCGCGTGTTCGAAACGCTGCCGGCCAAGATACAATTGCTTGGCGAGCGGCTCGCGAAGATCAGAGACAACCGCTGGGTCGGCGACGTGCGGCAGCAGGGCTTGCTGGCCGGTATCGAACTGGTGGCGGACAAGACGACCCGGCGGGAGTTCCCCTACGGCCTGCAGGTCGGCGCAGCGGTCTGCATGGCCGCCCGCCAACACGGGGCGATCCTGCGGCCCCTGGCCAATACGCTGGTGCTCTTCCCGCCGCTGAGCATCTCGTGCGAGAACCTCGGCCGGCTGCTGGATATTGTTGAGGCGTGCGTGGAGGATGTGGTGCCGGCCGCGGGGGCCAGGAGCCGGTAGCCCGCGAAGAGCTACGACGATTCGGCTGCTGCGCCGCCGGCGACGGCAGTCAGGGGGCAGTGCCCACCCTGCAGCAAGCAAGGGCATTTGGTGTGCGGTGCTCATCCTGTGGGAACTTTGTGGAGTGCTCCAAACATATGGCACGCGTCATCACGACGAACGAACCGGACCTCTCGAGCGGCACGCTGGATCTGCCGCCGGCTAAGGGCGTATTCATCACCGGCACCGACACCGAGGTGGGCAAGACGGTGATCGCGGGGGCCGCGGCGTTGCTGCAGAGATCGCGCGGGATGCGCGTGGGTGTGTTCAAGCCGATTGCGACGGGCTGCCGGCATGACATTCGCCTGGGACTGGTCAGCAGCGATGCGGAGTTCCTGGCCGCGTGCGCGGAGGCCGACTACGGTCTGCACACCATCAGCCCGTGCTGCTACAGCACGCCGGTGGCGCCGCTGGTGGCGGTGCGGCACGAGCATCGGCCGATCGATTTTCACGAGATCAGTCGGGCCTATCAGTACCTCATCGAGAACACGGACTTCGTGATCGTCGAGGGGATCGGCGGGCTGCTGGTGCCTCTGACGCAGCGGTACAGCGTGGCGGACCTGGCGGCGGAGTTCGGCTTGCCGCTGGTGATCGTCGGACGGTCGGCGCTGGGGACGATCAACCACACGCTGCTGACGCTGGAGGCGGCGCGGGCGAGGAACCTCGACGTGGCGGGCATCGTGCTCAATGGCTACGACGCCGACACGGCGACCCTGGCGGAGGAGACCGCGCCACAGATCATCGCCAAGGTTGGCAAGGTGGCTGTGCCGCTGGCGGTGCCCAAGGACAAGCACCTGGACATGTCCCGCGGGCGGCTGGGGCCGGAGATCCTGGCGGCGATGAAAGAGGCCCGCTGGCTGTAAACCCTTGCAGACGAGGTCCTACAGTGTTCGCCGGCCAGGCCGCAGGGCGAACAGCGCCATGGCGGCCAGCGAGAGCACTGTAAAGCCCACGGCCGGACAGATGCTGGCCGAGGGCGTGACGGTGGGGCAGTCTTGGGAGCCGGCCGCATCGATCGTTGGCTGGACGGGGTCGGCGGGTTCGACGGGGCCGCCGACGCCGATCTTCAGGACATACATGCCGGGCTTGGCGTCGTCGGGCTGCTGGACCTGGATGTAGTACACGCCGGGGCTGGGCAGCGGGATGTTCAGGAGAGGGTCCTCGATGTCATAGCTGTCCGGGTCGAGTGTGCCGGCCGGATGGCCGAGTGCGACCATGTTGCCCTGTTCGTCGAGCAGTTGCAGGAGCAGGCCTTCCGCGCCGGTGTCGAGCAGGCCGCCGGCCTCATCGATGTCCAGGACGATCGGGGTGCCGGCCGGCCAGGCCGACAGATCGAGTCGGTAGTAGTCCGTATCACGCGGCCCGCCGTCGGCGTCCTCTCCGAAGAGCGAGGCGAGGATCACCTGGTTGGGCTCGACGGGCATGGCGGACTCGAGGCTGCTGTTGCGATCGAAGCCGTTGTTCTTCTCTAGTTCGTAGCGGACGTTGGCGAAGCGGAGCGGGCTGCTCTGGCGGTAGAGGTCCTGGGCCTGCGCGAGGACCTGGTCGGCCCCGGCGGGGTTCACGTGCCGCAGCAGGAAGGCGACCGTGGCTCGATCGTCCGGGGGGATGGTCCTGGTGACGGTACCCCGGCGGATCGGGATCATGATGGTGGGCAACTCCGTCTCGAGGATCGGCCGGCGGGTGGCGGTGGTCAGGCCGCCGACCCAGCTGCTGGGCTCCAGGCAGTCGGCCTGAAGCAGCACGGTCGTCATGCCAAGGAAATTGTAATTAGTGCCGGTGCGGATCGCCTCGGTGACGTGGCCCAGGCCGACTACGTGGCCCAGTTCGTGCAGGGCGACCGAGTAGATGTCGTACTGGTCGCTGTCGACGATCTTGACGTAGGGCTGGCTGAGCAGGTGGTCGGTCAGGGCGGGCCTATCGCGGAGGTTGGCCAGGTCCTCCGCGGCGTCGAACCAGATCGGCAGGATCGTGTAGACCCGCTGGAAGGGCCAGCCCAGCGAGACGGCGATACTGTCATTGGTCAGCAGGCCGAACTGGAATCGGTCGTAGGCCAGGGCGCGGACGGCCAACTCGACCCCTTCGCCTTCCTGGGCCTCGGCGAATTGCAGGCCGATCGGCTCGAGGACCTGGTTCCAGGTCTCGAAGGCCTGGCGGACTCCCTCGGAGAGGTCGGCCAGTTCCGCCGGGCTGTGCCATTTACCGCTCAAGAGGTTGAACCCGGCCAAGTCGATCTGGTACGTGATGACGTGGTCGGCGGCGGCGAACGGGTCGAGGAGTTGGTAGTCCGCCGGGCGGGTGTTCCAGATGTGCGCGCCGGCGTGGGCGCTGCCTGCGCCGGCGATGGCCAGCCACAGGCATGCGAGCAACCCCGCCAGGGACCTCGTCCCCCTCGACGGCCCGGGCGATCCCGGCTTCTCCCAGACATTCAACCTGACCACAGTGCCCACTCCCATACGTGCTCCGCGCGGTGCCGGGCCTTCCGGCTACGCCGATCCGTCGGCGGCGGGACCTGCAGGTCCGCCCGCGGACGGATTCTCCGGGCGGCTGATCGTACCGCAAGCCTGCCGTGGTAGCGAGCGCGACCGCATTGTCCGGTTCATATCTATCTTGTCGGGCCAAGTGCTTTCGGATAACTTAGGTAGCACCAGTCTCGGATATGGCTGCGCGGGTTTGAGTCCGGTCTGTTGTGAACGACTCACCCCAGCCTTCAGCCGACGGGCCGAAAATAGGGTTCTCGTGGAGCCTCCTATGGAAAGAACATGCGAAGTTGTAGCACGGCTTCTCCTGAAGGAACGCACATCAGACAAGGAGTTCTGGGGACTGCCGGACCCAGACCAAAGATTCGGGGTCAACACTCGTTTCGGGAATAACCGGTACTAACTAGGGACAGCTATATTATATTTGTGAAATAACCGGGAACACCGTAACTCCTTTGGCGTAATCCCGAAGACGCCAACAGAACAGGCAACCGTTCCTCGAATGCTATTCTCATAGACATTACAGCACCCCCGCCCGCCCCGCCGCCCACACCTCGCGGTTGCGCCCTGACCGTCTCCTGAACCGTTCGACCATCGCCGTTCCTGTCTCCTTGTCTCCGTTTCTCCCCGCATCCTTGTCTGGCGCGGTTGGTCACCTTGTCAGCTGTTCAGTGACGCCGTTAGTGGCGCTTTCGCCCCCGGCATCTGCATCCCGCCCAGCTACCGCATCCCGCCCATCTTCACGCCGCGCTCGAGTGGCCCAGACCCGTTCAGTGGCGCCGTTGGTGGCACCCGCACTGTGTCCGGAATTCCCCTCGTCGCTCCCGCCCAGCTCGCCCATCCAGCCCAGCTTCACGCTGCGCTCGTGTGGCCCAGACCCGTTTGGTGGCGCCGTTGGTGGCACCCACTGGCTGTCCGAAAGACCGCTCCGCGCCTGGCCTGGACCTGGCGGGGCCGCCCCGCAGGCCTACGCGTGGTGAGCCATTTGTAACTGACAATCCTCGGACGTTACGTTACAATCGGCCTAGCCGACGCACGGAGGGTGCGTCTCGGTGGCGAGGGAGAGAAGTCGTGCTTGCTTACGCGGCAGCCAGTCAGTATTGGCGCGCTATCCCATTGGGGATGGCCGACTGGGCATGGCAGCGACGCGGCCGAATGCTGATTCAGCGGGCGGCGCGGTCGGTGCCGGCCTATAGCCTGTTGCTGCAAGTCTTTAGCGACACGACCTCTGCGGTTGCCCCCTTTGCGGATGCACATCGACTACAAACCTGCCGACGCAGTTATGTGGATGTCTTCCCGTTGGAGCAGCGGTGCCGGGTTGGCTGGCAGCGTCAGGCGGTTGCCTGGAACCCGGCCGAGGGCGCCGACTGGCTCGTCGGCCCCGATGAGATGCAAACCTTGCGCCAGCAACTAGTTGGGTTGCTGTCCGGCTGGTTCGACATTATACGCCGCCGGACGCTGCTGGTGCTTTCGCTACCGGAGACGGGTTGGGCGGGCCGGCACCGCATTGGCGGGGCCTTGCAGGAGGCGATTGGTCGAGGGCAGATCCGCGGCGCGATGGCGGATCTGGCTGATGGGACGAGCCTGGCGACGGTTCTTCGTCTGGCCGATGGGTTCGAGCAGTGTGTGGTTTTGGCGGATGCCTCGGCTGGGACCGCGCCATCGCGGTGGTTATCGGGCTATTCGGGGCGGGCGGGGCTGGTGGCTTTCGGGCCGCTGTCTGCGGGCGTGATGGCTGGGCTGTCGCCGTTGTCGGCATGCTGTGTGGCCGGGGCCTGTTCCGTGTCGCCGCTTGTAGTGCTGCAGACGCCTCTGACGCGGCTGATATCGATAGCGTGCCAGGCGGACCTGGGATTGCGCGAGCGGTTGTTGCCGGGGGTGGCTCAACCGCTGGGTCTGTACCAGCCATTCCCGCGCGGGCCTTGGATCGAGGAGCAGGACGGGCAGATA
>JANYLN010000127.1 GCA_025357795.1 Planctomycetota bacterium | reverse complement strand
CCCGTGCCGATGCCGCCCAGTAGGAAGGCGGCCTGCTTGGCCTCGCCTGTGTATGTCCGCTGCTTATTCGATGAATACAGCTGCTTCTGCGAAAATGGGCTCGTTGCCTTTGCCATGGGGCTCTCGACTCCAGATACCTCGGTCAACCTCGCCGTGCGCAATAATATGCAACATTCTACCGATACCTGCGTCACACTGACAAATCGCAGCCGCATGGGGGCCAGTCGCTTGTTGTAACAGGCGGCTTGCTAGCCGGGGGGGCTTGGATATGATTGACGACAGACGTGCAGACGCCTCCGAACCGTTAGAGCTGAACACAAGGGAGCCTCACATGATGCGGCGTGCAGTGGGTTGTGCGGTCATCGCGGTCCTGGGCTGGGCTGTTACGGCGTCGGCTGCTGAGACGCTCGAGTCGGTGCAGAAGAAGATCGCCGACCTGACAGGCAAGTACAAGACGTTGCAGTACAATGTGCATATGGCCAGCGAGGGGATGCCTGGTGAAGGTATGCCCGGCAAGATGGTGATGGACGGCCAGTTCCAGGCGATGCGCAAGGGGGACAAGACCCTTAGCCGGATGGACGCCAAGACGCGCATGACCACAAAGATGGGCGGCAAGGACGAGGCAGGTGACATCTCCAGCCTGACGATCGTCGATGGAGAGTTCATCTACACGGTTATGGACCAGGGCGGCCAGAAGATGGCAACCAAGAGCAAGGTGGAAGCCAAGGCCGGTTCTGACCCGCTCGACAGTAAGCAGGCGTTCGAGGCCCTGGACAAGGACTTCAACCTCAAGATCCTGCCTGACCAGTCCGTCGACGGCAAGGAAGCTTGGGGAATCGAGGCGACCCCGAAGGACACCAAGAATCCCAACATGCCCCTTGTGAAAATGGTCACCTGCTACGATAAGAAGACGGGCCTGCCGCTCAAGTCTGTCGGCTACGACAAGGAAGGCAAGGCGGTCAACACCACCCTGATCTCGGACGTGAAGGTCAACTCGCCCATTCCCGCCGAGCGTTTCGTGTTCAAGGCCCCGCCGGGCGTCGAGGTCATGGACATGACCAAGATGGGCGGCGGCAGCATGCCGGCCATGCCGCAGGACATGGATGACAATCAGCCCGAGCCGGCGGGCGAGTAATATGGCGACAGTGGCGGGCGGCGGAGTAACAACAACAGCCACGGTGCACGTCAGTGGCGAATGAACAGCGGCAGCGGCCGGTTGCCAGTGAACTGAACGGGGACATCTCGGCCGACCACTTTGTCTTCCGGGCCCCGCCGGGCATCGAGGTTATTGATCTGACCGCGCAAGCGGACGCGGCAGTGGAACAGAGGGCTCCGGCCCCGGCAACGCAGGCTCGACCAGCAGTCAGCAGCGCCACACAGACCTGTCCGGCCGCTGCTTCTCAGCGGTAGAGGGGGCCTCCACCGAAAAAAGATCGCCCCAGGCATCCACCATGGATGCCTGGGGCGTTTGTGTTTCTGTGCGGCCCGGCGGATCCTGGCGCTTCGCTTCGCCCAGGAAAGAGTGCAACCCCATTTCGCCGCCTCCTTCGGGTATACATGATCCTGGATTCCGCCCTGCAATGCGATTGGCTACCTTGATCGTAGGCACGCCCCCAGCCGCCTTCCAGGACTGCGATAACACTCCCCGCGACCTGGACGGCACCTCGTCTAACCCAGCACAACCGTCTCGCCAGCCTTCTCCTGCTGGCTGCCCTCGTCCTGGCCCGCCAGGCCCATCACCAGCGCCAACGGCCCGATCCGCCCAGCCAGCATCGTCAGGAGGAGGATCCCCTTGCCCAAGGCCGTCAGGTTCGGTGTCAGCCCCAGGCTCAGCCCGTTGTTGCTGAACGCCGATACCGCCTCGAAGGCGATCGCCAGGAACCCCGCCCGCTCCACGTGCGCCAGCGCCAGCACCGTCAGCGTCAGCCACGCGATCGACACGAAGAACACCCCCAACGCCGCCCGCACGACCCTGCCTGGGATAGGCTGCCCGAAGGCCTCCGCCTGCCGCTTCCGTCGCAGAATACTCACCACATACAGTACCAGCACCGCCAGCGCAACTGTCTTGATCCCGCCTGCCGTCGACGCCGGCGCCCCGCCCACGAACATCAGCACCATCAGCAGGAACTGGCTCGCCGGGCTGACGGCCCCCGGCTCGACGGGGATCGTGTGCAACCCCGCCGTCGGCGCCACCGCCGACTGAAACAGCCCGTCGAACAGCCGCTGCGGCCCCAAATGGCTCCGCATCCAATCAGGCGACAATTGCAGCGCATCCCGCAGCGCCAGCAGATTCCCCTTGCCGACGTACCAGTACCCGATTCGCCCGGGCGTCTCGAAGTACAGCAACCCCAGCATCCCCCCAGCCACCAGGCACAGCGTCGTCACCAGCACCAGCCGCGTGTGCAGCGACCAGCCTCGCCCCGGCAGCGGCAGCAGGGGGGTAACACCCTTTCTATGCTGCCGCCGCATCCGGTAGATGACCTCGTACAGCACGGGAAAGCCCAGCGACCCGACTACCGCCAGTGGCAGGATCACCCCGTACACCTGCCACAAATCGCTTCGGCCGATCAGGTTGTCCTTCTGCAGGGTGAAACCCGCGTTGCAGAACGCCCCGACCGAATGGAATACCGCGTGAAACCCCCGTTCCAGCCCCGCAGGCTGATCCGCCCACGCCGGGTACAGCAGCACCGCGCCCAGACCCTCCAGGGCCACTGTCGTCCCCACGATCGCCGCCACGATCCGCCGCACCCGCGAGCGATCCATCCACACCGGCCCATCCTGCTCGCCCGACAGTTGCCGCACCAGCAGCATGCCGAATAGCGTGCCGAATACCAGCATGCCCAGCCCGCCCGCCTGGATCAGCCCCAGGATCACCGCCTGCCCGAACAAGGTGTAGTCCCGCGGCAGTTCGTAGACGTTGAGCCCAGCCGAACACGTCGCGCTGGTCGCGGCAAACGCGCTGTTGAGCAGATGGGTGTAAGGCATATTGCGGTGGTCAGCGGTCGTCGCCTTCGGCAGCGCCAGCAGCGCTCCCCCCAGTACGACTACTACCAGGTACGAGGCCGTCATCAGCCGCGCCGCCTGCCAGCGCGAGCCGGGCCGTACGACCTCCTGCACTGCCTTTTCCAGCACGGTTGTCGCCGTCAGCCCCGCCTGCCGGAGCACCACGTAGATCGCCGCCGCCTGCCGGATCGTTACCAGGCTGGGAACGCCGATGGCAATCGCTGCCGCCCCCGCCGCCGGCAGGACCGCCAGGTCGAGCCAGTGCTCCCGCAGCCTCGCTACCCAACCGATTCCCTGCCGCGGCACCAGCCGCAGGGTAAGGAACCCCAGTACCGCCACCACCTGCGCCGCCTGGCACCACGCCAGCGCCACAGGCGGCTCGTTAAACGCGTACTCCGCCAGCAGCCCCGTAGCCCCCAGTAGCGCGCAGCCAATCCCCGCCAGGTCGAACGATCGTGGCTGACCTGCCGTGGGTGGTGCGATCGGCGGGGTTGTCAGGGCTGCCATGGCCTCTTGTCCCATTCAATGCATGTACGCCCGCGGACATCGCGGGCGTGTTGCTCTCCAAGTTCCCTTTTCCCGCCGATTACTTCTTGCCGTAGACCTTCTCGGGGTCCACTTCCTGCTTGGCGATGACCTTCCACTCGCCCGCCGGCTCCAGCTGCCGGAAGAAGCACGAGCGGTACCCTTCGTGGCAGGCCACGCCGTGCTGCTTCACCTTGATCAGAACCGGGTCGGCGTCGCAGTCCGTGTAAACGCCCTGCACGTCCTGCGTGTGGCCGCTCGACTCGCCCTTCATCCAGTACTTCTGTCGGCTGCGCGACCAGAAGTGGGTCTTGCCCGTCTTGACGGTCTCCGCCAGCGAAGTCTCGTTCATATACGCGACCATCAGGACCGCGCCCGTCTCGGCGTCCTGGATAACTGCGGGAATAAGACCCTTCTCGTCGTACTTCAAAATGCTCAAGTCGTTGCTCACCACACGTCTCCTGAATCTGGCTGTCCGAAGTCTCTGCCCTGGGCCAACTTTCGATTCCAACCCCGGGTCATCCTCTGATCGTAGTCCGGCAGATATAGCATATTCAGTCCCGCCCGGCAACGTCAGCCGCGCGCCCGGCTGTACCGGCCATGGCATGGCAAAAATCCCCCTATCCGCCCAACGTCGGCAACTCCTTAAGATACTTACGCGTGATCTCCGGGTTCAGCCCGTTTGCCCGGATGATATCGCGGTAGAGCAGGGCGCTCGGCTTGAGCGTCCGCTCGAACGTCTCGAAGTCCACGTGTACCAGCCCGAACCGTGCCGCGAACGTCCCCCACTCGTAATTGTCCATCGTCGACCAGTACAGGTAGCCGCGAACATCCACCCCTCGCTCGATCGCCTCCGACAGCGCCGAAAGATGCAGCGCAATCCACACGATCCGCCACCGATCGTCGTCGCATGCGCACCCGTTCTCCGTGATGTAGACCGGCTTGTCAGTCAGCCGCTCCAGGTTCGCAATGAGACCCTCCGGGAACATCTCCTCCAGGTAGAACGGCTCTTTGATCATCGGCAGGTGCTTGTGAGCGAACCGCTTGCCCCGGAACTTCGCATGGCGGGCATCCACCATGTGCCGCACGTACGTGTTGACCGCCCAGTAATCGATCGCGCCCTTCACATCCGCATCGTACTCGGCGTCCATGTGCGGATAGGTCAACTCCCCCGTCCGCATCGCGTGGAAGAAGAAGTCGTTCGTGCACCAGTCGATGTAGTCCCGGGCGGCATTGTCGAGCTTGTCATGCCGCCGCCGCGGGAACCAATCCACGAACGCATGGGCCGTGCTGATCGGCGCCTTCGAGTGTTGCCGGATCACGTGGTATCCCAGCGCATGGGCCCGGATCATGTTGAACTTCCACCGGCCGACACCAGGATCCATCTTCAGGTTGAATTCGTTGAACACATGCCAGTTCGCCACGTACGGTGCGACCTTGGGCACCAGGTACGACACGAACCGCTCGAAGTACTTCAGATTATCGTAAGGGTCGAACGCCCCTTTCTCCTCGAACCACTGCGGATGCGTGAAGTGATGCAGCGTGACGAACACCTGGATGCCCTTGCCGCGCAGCCGTTCGAGTTCGTCGATGTAGTGCGCCAGCGCCGCCTCGTCCCAGTGCCCCTCCTGCGGCTCGATCCGGCTCCATTCGATCGACATCCGGTATGCCTGGTGCCCCAGTTCCGCGAGCAACTCCACATCCTGGCGGTACAGCTCCCAGTGGTTGCACGCCTTGCCGCTCTTGGCATAAGGGGCATCCTGCTCCTTCTTCCAGACCTGCGAATGGATGTTGTCCCCCTCGATCTGGTGGCCCGCCGTGGAACTGCCCCAGACGAAGCCTTCCGGGAACCGAAACGTCGGCAACGCAAAAACGTCATACATTTGTTGATCCAGCCTTTCCTGTCGTAATCAGCAAATGCGAGTTTCGCTGTCTGTGTAGATGGTATCTCGCCGTATCTATGGGTCCCATGATAGACCAAATTAGAGTCTATGTAGCGCCCTACCCAATGGCGATCTTTGGGCGATGTGGCCGTTTCCGCAGGCTACCCCAAATCCATCAAACTCATCACCTGTCCCACCCGCCGCCGCAACTCCTCCCGGATCGTCGCCAGGGCAGGGGCCTTCAGCCGGGGATCCTCCCGCACCAGTTGCTGCGCATCCTGCCGGGCCTCCATGAGAAGATCCAGATCCTTCGACAGGTCCGCCACCTGCAACTCTGGCAGCCCATGCTGCCGCAGCCCGATCAGCTCGCCAGGCCCCCGCAGCCGCAGATCCGCCTCCGCGATCGCAAACCCGTCGCTCGTCCCCGTCAACACCCGCAGCCGTTCCATCGCCTGCATGTTCTCGGTGTTTGCCAGCAGCAGGCAGTACCCCGGCAGATTCCGTCGTCCCACGCGCCCTCGCAACTGATGGATCTGCGCCAACCCGTACCGCTCCGCATGCTGCACGACCATCACCGTCGCCTGCGGCACGTCGATTCCCACCTCGATCACCGTCGTCGAGACCAGCACCTTGATCTGGCCCGCTACGAACGCGCCCATCACCTTCTGCTTCTCGATCGCCGCCATCCGCCCATGCAGCAGCCCCACGGGCGTATCAGAAAAGTAGAACTGCTTGAGCCGCTCGAATTCCTGCGTCGCCGCCCGGACAGGCAGGTCCTCCGATTCGCTGATGAGAGGGTAGACCACGAACGCCTGCTCGCCCGCCTGCACCCGGCTGTGTACGAACTTGAATGCCGCCGGCTCGTCCCCCTGCGCCATCAGCCTCGTTCGCACAGGCTGCCGCCCCGGGGGCAGCTGGTCGATCACCGAGATGTCCAGGTCCCCGAACAGCGTCATCGCCAGCGTCCGCGGGATCGGCGTGGCCGTCATCACCAGGTAGTGCGGCGCATACCCCTTGCCTCGCAGGATCGCTCGCTGCCGCACCCCGAAACGGTGCTGCTCGTCGACGATGACAAACCCCAACTTGTCGAACTCGACACTTTCCTCCAGCAGCGCATGCGTGCCCGCTAGGATGTCCACTTCCCCCGCGCGGGCTGCCGTAAGCAGGTCCCGGCGCATCGGCCCGCTCGTCGAACCTGTTAACAGCCCCCGCCGCACCTTCGAGCCCGCCAGGTACTGGCCGATCCGCGCGTAGTGCTGTTCCGCGAGAATCTCCGTCGGCGCCAGGATCGCCACCTGCCACCGATGCGCGATCGCCACCAGCGACGCATACAGCGCCACCGCCGTCTTGCCGCTGCCGACGTCCCCCTCCAGCAGCCGGTTCATTGCCATCGGCTTGCCCATGTCCGCCACGATCTCGCGGACCGCCCGGTCCTGCGCCGCCGTGAAAGGGAAGGGGAATCGCTTGCGGATCCGCCGGTCGATCTCCTCCGACAGCGGCATGACAGGGGCCTTGCGCCCCTCCCGGATGTGCCACCGCCGGATCGCCACCGTCAGTTGCAGCAGCAGCAGTTCATCGTACGCCAGCCGCCGACGCGCCTCCGCCAACTGGGTCGGATCCTCCGGCCAGTGCAGCCGCTGGATCGCCAGGCGCCGAGGCAGTAGCTTCCGCCGCTGCCGCCACGGGGCGTCATACCATTCCTCGATCTGCGGGGCGGCGATCTTCCAGGCCTGCCTGACCAACTGGTCGATCCACTTGCTGGCCAGCCCTTCCGTAACGCGATAGATGGGAACCAAACTCTTCTGCTGGCCTTCCTCGGTCGGTACCGGCCCCTGGATGACCTCTGTCTCCGGGTTCGCCATCGAGGGCCAGTCCGCGTACAACTTCATCGTGCCGCGCACCCGCACCCATACCCCCGGCTGCAGCTTCTCCAGTATCCAGGGCGCGCTGAACCACGTGCAGTGCAATCGACCCGAGTTGTCGCCCAGGGTAGCCTTGACGCGGCTGGCCCTGCCAAAACCGACGGGCTTTATGCTCA
>JANYLN010000012.1 GCA_025357795.1 Planctomycetota bacterium | reverse complement strand
ACGTCGATCATCGTGTCATACCCTGTTTCAAAACGATTCCGCTACACAGTATCTCTTGGCCGGCAGGACCAGGTTTGGGCCCGCCTGGCATGTAAACAGCGTACTGCGTTTGCATCACGTACAGCGTAGCAATAGGACACCGTGCATAGAGTACTATTGGCTACAGATTCCCTCGCATCCTGTCAAGTAGGGGGGGCAATTGCTGACACATCCGTCTGGTGGCCAATCGCTTGGTTGCCAGTGGGGAGCAACGGCCCAGGCCCCTCGCCGAATCCGTCGGATACCCATACGATGTAACAAGACGGTACAACGACGGTTCGGTAGTCTGTATTACGCCGGTGACGAGCGAAGGTTTGCATGGTTGATCGTGCGGCGAGAGAGGAAAACGGTGGATGCTGACGTATTTTGTGCGGCATGGCGAGTCGGAAAATAATGTCGGGCGGAGCAATTCGCCGGACAGCGGGTTATCAGACCTTGGGCGGCAACAGGCGCGCTGCGTGGCGGAGCGGCTGGGGGTGGCGGGTGTGCGGGCGATCTATTCGAGCCCGCTGAGAAGGTCGATCGAGACGGCATGGCCGCTGGCGGAACGGCTGGGACTGGAGATCTGGATCCGGCCGGACATCGTGGAGCACTTCTGGGGCGGCTTTGCGAACCTGCGGGAGTTCCAGCCTTGCACGTTTGCGGACCTGGCGAGGTGGTGTCCGCGCGTGCGGCTGGATCCGGCGCTGCCGGGAGGCTATTGGGAATGGCCTATGTGGCCCGAATCGGTCGAGATATTAGCGGCGCGGATGCGGCGGTTCACGGAGCATCTGAAGGCGACCTGGAGCGATGGCGGGCAGGAGGTCGTGGCGGTTTTCAGTCACGGCGCGCCGGTGGCGCGGGGGCTGGAGGCGTGGATCCTCGACGAGCCGGGGCCGGAGTTCCGGTTCGACATCGCCAATGCGACGGTGAACCTGGTGCGGTACCGCGATGGGGTGAGCACTCTGCTGGCGGTGAATGAGGCGAGTCATTTGAACCCGGGGGACGCCAATTTGCCGCCCGAGAGCAGTGCACAGGCATGCGATATTTAAACGGCTGATGATCGTTAATTGTTGGTAGTGCGCTGACATCTGGCCCGGTGGCCCCTTCGCGAAGTTTTCCTTCCCAAGATCCTTCCTGGTGTTGACAACCGACAGCGAACAACTGACAACTGGCGAGAGATCCCTGAGGGCAAAAAACGATGGCGTGGTTCAGTCCGTACGTTCTGGCGGATGGGCAGGTCGATACGCGGAGTCTGGATTCGATCCTCGCTGACGGGCGATTCGCCGGCAAGCAGGGGGAGGAACTGGCCGTCGCCCTCTGGACGTGGCTGGTCGATCGGCGCGAGGGGTTCTATCACTTCCTGGCCGGCACGGAAGAGCCCGGCGAGACGCTGACGGCGGACCCGGTGAAGGACCCGCTGCGGCTCTTGAACAGTTATGGCTACGGGTTGTGCGGCAACGTGGCGATGCTGTTCGCGGGGCTGTACGACTGGGCGGGCGGCAAGAGTCGGGTCGTCGGCATTCCGGGCCACACCATCAGCGAGGCGTATTGGGGCGGCTGCTGGCACCTGATCGACTGCGACCTGCGAGCCCTGCATTACAAGAAAACAGAGCAAGGGTACGAGATCGCCAGTCTGCGCGAACTGGTGACCCACCCGGAAATGGTGGCCAGTCCGGTCAAGAAGTCCGACCCGTACTACATGTCGGATGAGCATGCCAGGGACATTGCCCAGAACTGTTACCGGCCTGGCGAGGACGTCTACTTCCCGCCTTACTTCTATCGGCTGGGGTCGATGGACTACGTGCTGCGGCCCGGCGAGTCGCTGACGTGCCATTACCAGCCGCAGGGGCGGTTCTACTGGGGCAGGGACTGGAGTCACTGGATCAAGGACGAGCAGCACAAGGGGTTTACCGGGCCGTACGACAAGAAGGACCCCAGCCGGCGGTACGCGGCGGCGTGCATCCGCTGGAAGCCCAACCTGCAGGCGGACCTCAAGGAGGTCGGGGTTTCGTGCAACGGGTTTCAGAAGGCGGCGGTGGGGTTGACGGCCAGGACGGCGGAGGCGGTGGTGCGGTACCGGCTGGTGAGCCCGTATGTGATCTGCGGCCGGTACGAGGGGTTTGATCCTGGCCGGAAGCGGGTGGATGGGCTGCTGGTGCGGTTGAACGCGTCGGGGGTGCCGGTAGTGCGGATCGCCACGCCGCGGAACGGGCGGGTGTCGCAGATCCCGCTGCAGCAGGAGGGGGATGAGTACTGGGCGGACCTGACGGAGTGGGCGGACCTGCACTACGAGTATGAGTTGACGATCTCGATGCCGGCGGGGGCGACGCTTCGCGGGATCGTGGTAGAGACTTGGTGCCAGGCGTCGGCGATGACACTGCCGCAGTGGTGCGAGCCGGGGCGGCAGGTCCGGTTGGCGACGGGCAGCGCGTGGAAGGATCTGCAGGGGCGGGCGGTGCTGCCGCAGGTGGTGGACTTGATCGAGAGACTGCGGATGGGCGAGGGGGGCGCCCGGTTGGAGAAGGGGCGGCTGAACGATTCGAAGACACGCAAGATCTTGCCGGAGGATGGGCAGGTCACGGCGACCGTCGCGGTCGAGCCGCCCGTGGCGAGCCGGATCGTTCGGTTACATGTGATGGCGGCCATGGCGTCGGTGAAGGACGAATCGGCTGCCAAGGGTGAGGTGGCGATCGAGATGGCCACGAGCCCTGAGGGGCCGTTCCGCGTGCTGGGCTGCCGGCCTGTCCAGAGTCATCCACAGGAGTTTCATTTCAGCGTGGAGGGCTGGGCGAGGCTGGCGGAGCCGGCGGAGAAGGTGTGGTTGCGGCTGCGGTCGCCCCAGCCCATAGGGGTCTGGCGGGTGCGGATGGATTATGAGCCGGCACGGGACATGGCCGCACCCTTCGGCTTCGCTCGGGGCCCGCACGACACGGCCATGGCCGCCGGGGGGGGCAGACCGCTGGAGGTTCTGTTTCGTTGGCGGCACAACGGCAAGTTGCGGACGCACAGTCAGCGGTTGGGGCCAGGGGATGTTGACAGGCCTTTCGTGCCGGTGACGGAGGATGGTACGGTCCAACCGATGCACTTGGTGCTGTCGGTGCCGTCGAACAGCTGAATTGCGGGCCTGTCGAGCCCTATGCGGAGTAGCGATTGCGGGCGCAATTGGCCCGGCAGGAGCCTGTGCGGCTACTACTGTATGGCTCCGGAGGGTGTCTGCTCAGGGGTCGTGTCATCGAGTCCGGCCCTCCCAGCCTGCAGGTTGTGGTTGGTGGCCGCCAGGACCCGCACGTTGCAGGCCAGCGTCCGCGTGCCGCCGACCCGCTATGCCTTGCCTTCGGCCACCGCGCCACCGCTCGGCTCTACCCTCTGGCGGATGCCAGAACCGCCTTGGCCGTCAAGAAATTCTTCCTGAAACCTTTGTTCACCCAATTCCCTTGAAATGGCGATCGTCGGCACGGGCGTTCTGGACGACGGCGGGGGCGGCGGTCTTGACGACGTGGCCCGCGATGCCGAGGGTCGCGTCGAACTCGGTGCCGATCAGGCTGGCGGTGCGAGGGCCGACGGCGGCGCGAAAAATCATCTTCTTGCGGCGCCGATCCAATAATAGAACACTGCTGCCTTCGCTGCGTAGTACGTGGGGGGACGGATTGGGCGATCGTCTGGAGGACTTCCTGCAGGTTCAGGGTGCTGATAATGGCCTACGAGGCCTCCAGCAACGCCAAAAGCGTCTGGGCGGAAAGACTCTGGGTTTGCCAAGTCATAGGCGCCCGTATCCCCAAACCACGAGGCACTGTATAAATGTATCTGCCGCAAGGGTATAGCACAATGTTTTCCCTGCCGGCAGACGGGGTGCCGGCGGGGATCCGCGGCCAAGTGCGCCTGATTTTAGCTGGTCAAAGTCGTCGATTTCGGCTATAAGGGATACGTTATGGATTGGCGCGCAGGCGTAGGAGCGTGCCGGCTATGTCATAGTGAACTGGATCGAGTCGTCAGTCGTAGGTAAGTACAGGAAGGTCCGCGTGGCAGAACGCTACAGCGATGAGGAGTTGCTGGCGAGGCACCAGGCAGGCGAAGGCCAGGCGTTTAACGAGCTGGTTAGTCGTTACGCCCCGGAGCTGTATCGCTTCCTGGCCCGCTTTACCGGACATCCCACTGCTGCGGAGGACCTTCTGCAGGAGTCGCTCCTGCAGGCGCATCAGTCGGCCCAGCGGTTTGACGTGACCCGGCGGCTGCGGCCATGGCTATTCACTATTGCCGCTAACAAGGCTCGAGATTGGCTGCGCAGCCAGCGGCGCCGCACGGAAGTGTCGCTGGATGCGGAAGTTGGCCGGAACTCCGACGAGTCCGTCAGCTTCGCCGAGATCTTCGAGGGCCACGAGTCCCTGCCGGAGGATCTGCTGGATGCGGCCGAGCAGCGCGAAATGGTCCGCCGAGTGATCGAGCAGTTGCCCCCGGCCTTGCGGCAGGTACTGTTGCTGGGGTACTTCCAGCAGCTGCCGTACAAGGAGATCGCGGAGATCGTCAACGTGCCGGTCGGGACGGTGAAGAGCCGGCTGCACACGGCGCTCAAGCGGTTCGCGGCGCTCTGGCAGGAGACGGCGGGAAAGCAGCTGCACACGGAAAATTAGGGCACTGTCGAGGTTCGGGGGGTACGGTCTTGCGGCCGGCGCACCCGATATCAGCGAGAAGCAAGCTGCACACGGAGAAGCAGGGTCCGCGTGCAGAATGGATGGGAATGGGGCTAAGTAGCAATAGGGCGACTACACGCGAGCCGTATCATGGTGAACCAGAACGATCAAACAAGACTGCTCGACTACCACCTCCGCCAACTGTCAGAGGAAGAGGCCCAGGCGATCGTCCGGCAGATCGAGGCCGACCCGCAGTTCCGGGCCGAGAGCCGGGCGATCCAACGGACGCTTCAGTTGCTGAACAGCTTCGATATGGCGGTGCCGGCGGATCTGGAAGAGCGGGTGCTGGCGGGCCTCGATACACGGCTGCAACCAATCAAGATGGTGCCGGAGCCGCTGACACGGTCCGGGCTGGCGGGCGGATTGCTGAGCTTGCGGGACCTGGTCGCGGCGGTGGCGATGATCGCGGTGGCGTTTGGCCTGTTTGTGCCGGCCTTTACGCGGGCCCGCGAGCAGGGGCACCGAGCGATGTGCGAGGCGCAGCTGCGCAACCTCGGCTACGGGATGAATGCCTACGCCGCGAGCTTCGCCGGGCAGCTGCCGTTTGCCGGGCACCAGCCTGGGGCGTACTGGCTGCCGGTCGAGCAGCGGGGCGTGCCGGTTTCGGATAACCGGCGACACGCGTATCTGCTGATCCGTCAGAATCTGGCCAAGCCGGAGTACTTCGTCTGCCCGTCGCGGTCCGACGGCGTGGTGATGGTGGCGGACAAGCCGGAGGCCTTCGAGACGTTCCCCGAGACCCGCAATGCAACGTACTCGCTGCAGTGCATGGCGGGCGTGCGGTCTCGAATCACGCAGTATCCGAAGATGCCGATCATGGCGGATCAGACGCCGCTGTTCGCCAATGGCCTGTTCACCAATGCTCGGGAGCGCAATGCCAACAGTCCCAACCATGGGCACGATGGCCAGAATGTCCTTCTGATGGACGGCCAAGTAGTATGGTCCAATGGCCCGCTGGCGGGGATCGGCGCGGACAACATCTGGCTGATCCAGGGCCAGGAGCAGCACCAGTACTGCGGTCTGGAAACGCCCACGGTGGATACGGATGCGTTCCTGGTGCCGTGAGAACGACGTGGACAACGTAAACAACATCAATGGCGCCAACGGCAAACATTGTTGACGCTGTTGGTGTTTCTGTATCGTAAGCGGAGGTCAATTCGTGGAGCCCGAGATGGAGGCGACACGCAGGCGGCTACAATTACTGTACGAGTCCGACCGGCTGCTGGGCCTGAGGGACTGGCCCGTCGGTAGCCCCGGCACATCGACGGCACGTTCGACAATCCAGCAAGCAGCAGGCGAGGATGCTCCTGCGATGAGCAAGAAAGTGGCCAAGTCGTCCCCGGGGACCCCGCGGGAGCACGTCTCAGCACCGGTGAAGCGGAATTCTGCGGATTCAGGTCTCGACAATCGCGTCAAACTGCTGATCGAGCAGTTCCCGCCGGAGATCGAACCGCCCGGCATCGACCCGCAGGGCCGGCCCGATCTGCTGGTCAGTGCCCGTTATGCGCTGAAAGGTTCGCCGGTCGATGTGGTGAAGCTGAAGGTAGAGGCATTGGCCCGGCAGTTCGAGCAGGTCAAGCAGTGCCAGCGGTGCGGTCTGTACAACCAGGGCTGCAAGCAAAAGGTCTTCGGCGTAGGCCATCCGGATACGCGGATCGTCTTTGTGGGCGAGGCGCCCGGAGCCGACGAGGACCGGATCGGCTATCCGTTCATGGGTCGGGCGGGCAAGTTGCTGACAGCCATGGTGGAAAAGGGGATGAAGCTCCGCCGCGAGCATGTTTACATCTGCAACGTGGTCAAATGTCGGCCGCCGGAGAACCGCACCCCCACGACCGACGAGATTACGGCGTGCCAGGACCACCTGTGGGCGCAGTTGACCGTGATCGAGCCGGAGATCATCGTATCGCTGGGGTCGCCGGCAACGCAGACGCTGCTGTCGACGCGGGATTCGATCGGGCGGCTACGCGGACAGTTCTTCGAGATCCACCTGTCAGGTTCGGATCTGACGGGCGGGCCGGTGGCAAAATGTCTGCCGACGTACCATCCGGCTTATCTGCTGCGGAATCCTGACGATAAGAAGAAGGTGTGGGAAGATCTCAAGAAGGTCATAGCGGAGATGGGAATTCCCGGCTCTGCGTAGTGGGATTCTGACTTTGCTCTTTGGTGCCCCGATGCTTATACTAGAGTGCTCATATGGCGTAAGCCGTTCGACGCAATAGGATGATTGGCCTTAGGTATTGTAGCCTAAGTATATTTGAGTATGTTTGACACATGTATGCAGGGCAACTAGCATACATTTGATAGTAGTTAAACGTTTTGCGCGCCCGGGTTGAGGCGATCATATCGAATCGTGCTAGTTGTTACTGAAATCCGCTGCGGTGTTGGCTCCAGCACTTATGGCGGGGAGACCCCGTGGCGAATGGTGAGGCGCAGCCGTGCCTAAATTAGTCGTGCTACAGGGCCCGGACAAAGGTCGAACTTTCCAGACCGGCGAGGAGTCCTTCGTACTCGGGCGATCGAGTGAGCAGGCCCTGCTCACCGACAATACCATTTCGCGCCACCACGCCGAGCTGTGCAGGGTGGATGGGGCCTGGCTGCTGGAAGACCGCGGCAGCAGCAACGGTACGTACCTCAACGGCGTTCGGGTGGCCAAGCCGGTGCGAGTCAAGCGGGGTGACCAGATCCGTTTGGGCAGTACGCTGCTGGTTTTTGCCGGCGACGAGCAGAACGAGGCGGTCGTTCGCGGGCTGGTCGATCTCGATGCCGGCGGCAAGTACGTCGACTCGGCGATCATGGCGAGCATCCCGAGTAACGAGGACAGCGTCATCATTGCCGCGCCGGAGACCGCCGATGCCGTGCGGGCTTGGCGGGTGATGTACTCGCTGGCCGAGACGCTCAGCTCGACGCTGTCGGAGCAGGAGATGCTCGAGCGGGTGATGGACGTGATCTTCGAGCAGGTCCCGGTGGACCGCGGCTTCATCCTGATGAGGGATCGGTCCAGCGAGGACATGATCGCCCAAGTGGTCCGTTTTCGCACCCGGGGCGGGCGCGGCAATAGCGACGAGAAGCAGCCGATCACCACGAGCCACCGTATCATCGACCACGTCACCCACAAGCACGAGGCGGTGCTGTGTACCAACGCGATGACGGATCGGCGGTTCGCCGCGGTCGGGGCGAGCAACCAGGGGAGCATCCACGATTTCTCGCTGCGCTCGGTGATCTGTGCGCCGATCATCGCCCGGAACGAACTGCTGGGCGTGATCCACGTCGATTCGAGCATGTCGGCCCACACGTACAACGAGGAGCAGTTGCGGCTGATCACGGCGATCGGCTACCAGACGGGCCTGGCGCTGGAGAACCTGCAACTGCTGGCCAGCCGGATGCAGCAGGAGCGGCTCGCGGCGGTCGGCGAGACGGTGGCGTACCTGTCGCACCACATCAAGAACATCCTGCAGGGGATGCGCAGCGGTGCGGACCTGCTGGAACTGGGGTTGGCCAAGAAGCGCGAGGAGCAGGTCCATCAGGGCTGGGGCATCGTTCGCCGCAATCTCGACAAGGTCATGGACCTGACGATGAACATGCTGGCATTCTCCAAGGATCGCCAGCCCCGGCTGGACTTCGTGCAGATCAACCACGTGGTCAACGAGGTGGTGGAACTGGCGCAGCACACAGCCGACGAGCGGCACATCATGCTGCTGTCGGACCTCGAAGAGAACATCCCGCCAATCCTGATGGACGCCGACGGGATCCAGCGGGCGCTCCTGAACATCGTGATGAACGCCCTGGACGCGGTGGCGCATGACGAGGGCATCGTGCACGTCAAGACTCGCTACGACGCCGCCAAGAAGGTCGCCACGATGAGCGTGCACGATAACGGGCCGGGCATCCCTGAAAATCATATCGCGGCGATGTTCCAGCCGTTCCACAGCACTAAGGGCAACGCCGGGACCGGGCTGGGCCTGGCGGTGGCCAAGAAGGTCCTCGATGAGCATCGCGGCCGGATCGAAGTGACCAGCAACCAAATCGAGGGGACGATATTCTCCCTGCAGTTGCCGGCGGCGGATGGTGTGAAGTTCGACAGCACCGACACAATGGGCGCGATCCCACGGGGGAGCCGGTAAATCCCTGCCGTTCACAAATAACAAATATCTCGCAGTATGCGCCTCTCACACCTCCAGCAGATCCTGCGTATCGTTCCGCATCTCGGTGTCAATCTCGGCGGCGACCTTGTAGAAGACGTTTCGCGGGATGACCGGCGTCTTGTCGGCGAGGTCCCGGGCGAGGATCGTCTGGCAGGCTTCGGTGAGGGCGCGGTTCATGAACTTCGAGGCGTAACGGGGGATGCGGCACTTGCCGAGGGTCGCGACGAGTTCCTCGCGCGTGATGTCCACGTCAAAGAGCGATCGCAGATCGAAGTCCAGGCCGTTGTGCGCTTGGCGGCAGACGGCGGCCCGCTCCGAGAGGATCTCGTAGAGGTGCTCGCCCGACCAGGTCAGCGGGTGGATCAGGTTGGCCTTGTCGAGCCGGGCGGCGTTGAGCAGGTCGCTGTCGGCCTTGCGGATCGTCTTGTAGAGTTGCGCGGGCAGCAGCATCTTGAACTGAATGCCCGAGGTCTGCAGCAGCTTGTTGTTCCACAGCGGTCGAATAAAATCGCTCATCCGCTGGTAGTCGCCCTGGATCATGGCGGGCTCATCGACCTTGTCGATTACGATTACGATGCGAGCGTAGCCTGCCTGGCGGGCGATGGCGACGACCTTGTTCAACATCTCGTAACGACTGGCCTCGTCGGTGGGCTCAAGGGTGTCCTCGGTCAGCGGCTGGTTCTTGAGATACCCCGACGGAAGCATCTGCAGCGCCCAGCGGCGATCCGGCACATCGCGTTCGATCACCTGCACCCGGCGGGCGAATTTCCTGGCCAGGCCATGGGCCAGGCCGAAGCGGTAGGCGAAGTAGCCGCCCAGCGTGAAGGTGGTCGCCAGGACGTACAGCAGGTCGTTCCAGAGGCTGCGAGTGCCGCTGAACAGGGCCACGTGCAGGCGGCGGAGGGTCTGGACGTAATCGTTGCTGCGGCCAGGCAGGTAGACCAGCGCCAACAGCAGGACGTCGTACTTAAGCTGCTCGGGCCAACCGCGGACGTTGGTGCGGCTGGAGGCGAGGATCTGCGGGAAGCCCCGCGTGATCTCGGCGAGGATCGCGTCAATGTGGTGGGCGAGTCGCCAGTGCTGGGCCTGCGAGGCGGTCGGGACAGGCCGGCCGCGGACGCGGTCCCAGAAGCTCCGATAGCGGGCCAGGGCGCGCTCGATGTGGGCCTTCCAACTGGACAGGTAGGGGTTGAACTCGTCGTAGTTGACTACGAGGACGCGGCCGTCGGTGTTGTTCTTGTTGTAGTCGTCGATGGCGGCGCCGAGCGCGAGGCGCATGGCGGTCTTGCCGCTGCCTTTGAAGCCGAACACGACGCTGGTCTGGTTGCCGGGCGGGTCGCCCAGGAACTTGGGCCACTGTGGGTGGCCGAAGTGGAAGCCGCGGCTGTGCAGCAGGTCGAGAAGGACCTGGTCGCCTTGGGCCTCTTCGGCGCCGGCGTAGGGGTTGGTCGTAAGGCCGTGCTTTGCAAGGAATTCTTCGATTCTCATGCGATACTCACCGTGATGCCGCATGGGCAACTGCGGCAACCACCATTGTATGGTAGCCCCATCCATGATGTGCCAGGGGCTTTGAATGTACGAATGTACAGCATAGTCGAGGTAGAGGCGGAAGGCTATGGGAAGGTCGGGTTTGCGGTGCGGGGTAATACAGCGACAAGTCAGCCCAGGGGTGCCCCTGAATGTGATCTAGTCGATGATCCTGGCGAGCGACGGCGGCATGGTTGCTCCTCCTGGCGTTGCCACGCCTTTTCCGGGCGGTAGACACAACAAGGGGAACAACAAACCGATTGGATGGGCAGCCTGCCCTTTGGGGCTGACAGCCATAGTGACTGCATCCATGGCGCCCCGCATGGCGCCATGGATGCTTGTCTGGTGGATTATTCCTCTTCGTCCTCTTCCTCTTCCTCCTGCGGCAGTCCCTTGACCTCATGCACGATGCCGTCCTCGGACACCAGTTCGGAGAAGAGTTCGTCGGCCTTGTCGCTGGGGAACCAATTCGGAATGGCGTCCTTGGCGGCGGCCTTGGGCTGCTCCTCGCGTTCCAGCCAGCCGATCGTCGGCATGTAGTACTTGCCGCGGATCTCCACGCAGTCGACCATGTCGGTCGGGTGGGCCGTGATGTTCGCCTCGTCGGGGACCGTCAGTTCCTGGATCACGATGATCTTGACGTGCTTCACGATTGTCTCCTTTGGAATGGAAAATGCCGCAGCCAGTCCGGTGACCAGCCGCGGCGGGAATCTCGCAAACATCGGCTTGCGGTTACGAAACGAACCCCTGCTTCTTCAGTATGTCGACCAGTTCCCGCACATGGCTGGCGCTGGTGTCGAAGGCCGCCCGCTCCTGGTCATTGAGCTTGACCTCGAGGATCTTCTCCACGCCGCCCGTACCCAGCACGCACGGCACGCCGACGAAGTAGCCGCCCACGCCGTACTCCTTGTCGCAGTAGACGGCGCACGGCAGGACGCGCTTCTTGTCGCGGAGGATCGACTCCGCCATCTGGATCGTCGCGGCCGAGGGGGCGTAGAACGCGCTGCCTGTCTTGAGCAGGGCGACGATCTCGCCGCCACCCTTGCGGGCGCGGTCGATGATCTTGTCGATCTGGTCCTGCGGCAGCAGGTCGGGCAGGGGGATGCCGCCGACGGAGGTGTGCCGCGGCAGCGGGACCATGTCATCGCCATGGCCGCCCAGCAGCAGGGCGTTGACGTCCTCCACGCTGACATTAAGGGCCATCGCCACGAACGCGCGGAAGCGGGCGGTGTCCAGCACGCCGGCCTGGCCGATCACCTTGTTGGGCGCAAAGCCGCTGACCTTCCACGCCAGGTAGACCATCGCATCGAGCGGGTTGGACACGACGATCAGTACGGCATGGGGCGAACGAGGGGCGGCCTGCTCGGTCACCGCCTTGACGATCTTGGCGTTGGCCGTTAGCAGGTCGTCGCGGCTCATGCCGGGCTTGCGCGGCAGGCCGCTGGTGATGATGATCACGTCCGAGCCAGCAGTGTCATCGTAGTTGTTCGTGCCGACGATCCGGCTGTCGAAGCCCTCGATGGGGGAGGATTCCATCAGGTCCAGAGCCTTGCCCTGCGGGAGCCCCTCGACGATGTCCAGCAGCACGATGTCGCCCAGCTCCTTGGCGGCCGCCCAGTGGGCGCACGTGGCGCCGACATTACCGGCGCCGATGATCGAGATCTTGGCTCGCTTCATGATCGCTCCTTGTCCGATCGGTCGTATGGGCGGCCCGTGCAGTTTGTCCCGCAACCGAAAGGGCCACTTGAATTAAGAGATTATAGGGCAATCCACCCTTGCCGTCATCAGTCGCCGCCTGGTTCAGCGGCAAAGGGCGGCAGCCGTGTTGGTGCCAGCTAGCCAGGGGTCTGTCAATAGCAAGTGTCGCTAATCCATCAAGGCAACCGCGAGCGGCGCTCTGGTCAAATCCGGCGATAGCGGCGAAAATCCTGCGCTTCAGCGAGTGCGTTCGGAGAGCAATGCATATGTCTACGGCGACCGCGGCGATTATCTCGTGCGGCAATGAACTGATCCTCGGATCGGTGGTGGATACGAACACGGCCTGGCTGGCGACGCGCCTGAGCGAAATGGGCATCGCCACGACCCTGCACGTCACCATCGGCGACGACGAGGAGGACATCCAGAACGCGGTCCTGCAGGCGGCCGGCAAGGCCCCGATCGTCATCGTCAGCGGCGGCCTGGGCCCGACCCTCGACGACGTCACCCGCCAGGGCGTTGCCAGGGCCCTCGGTGTGGATCTCTACGAGGACCCCGTCTGCCTGGAGCACGTGAAGGGCTTCTTCGCCCGGCGAGGCCGGACCATGCCCGACACCAACCGCGTGCAGGCCCTCGTGCCGGTTGGCGCCAAGGCGATCCACAACACCTGCGGTACCGCGCCCGGTATTCGCGCGGAACTCGGCGGCTCGGTCATCTACGTCGTGCCGGGCGTGCCGCTGGAGATGCAGGAGATGTTCGCCCGCTCGATCCAGCCGGAGATCCAGGCCCAAGGCGGCGGCCAGGCGATTGTCAAGAAGATGCTGCTGTGCTTCGGGGCGGGCGAGTCCGACATTGCCAACCAGATCGCCGACCTGATGAAACGCGGCCGGAACCCTACCGTCGGCACGACCCCGCACGAGATGGTCATCGGCATTCGCGTCGTCGCGGTCGGCAAGACGCCGGGGGAGGCGCAGGCACTCCTGGAGAAGGACGTCGCCGAATGCCGCCGGCGACTGGGCGACCTGGTCTACGGCGAGGACCAGACCACGCTGGCCGAGGCGGTTGGCCGGAAGCTGCTCGACGCGAAGCTGACCGTCGCGACGGCCGAGTCGTGCACGGGCGGTTGGCTGGCCAAGAGCCTGACCGATCTGTCCGGCAGCAGTGGGTACTTCCTGTGCGGCTACGTGACCTACTCGAACCAGGCGAAGGCGGAACTGCTCGGCGTGCCGGCGGCGATGCTCGAAGAGTTCGGCGCGGTGAGCGAGGAGGTCGCCCGGGCGATGGCGATGGGCTGCAAGGCCCGCGCAGCCGCGAACTTTGCGGTCGGCATCACCGGCATCGCCGGGCCGACTGGCGGGACCGCCGAAAAGCCGGTGGGACTGGTCTACATCGCGATCGTAGGGCCCAGCAGGGTCGAGGCCCATAGACTGAGTTTCGGCGAGCACCTGCTGCGCTGGCAGATCCGGGACCGGGCGACCAAGGTTGCGCTCAACATGCTGCGCTTGGCGGTGCTGGAGAGCCAGCAGCAGTAACCGACAGCCAGACACACAAGGCACCCCATGAGGTCGGGTCGGTGCCAGACTTGAGTGCATTACACCCCACCCCGTTTTGGGATGGTCCCACAGGCAGGCAACTCTGTTTAGAGTATCGCTGCCGGCGGCGTCGTGCCGCCGGGGCAGTCCGGGTCGCGCAGGGCCAGCGGCGGGCTGATGATCTCCGCCATGATGATGGCGGTCCGCCAGCTCTGCTCGGCCAGCAGGGCCTTGAGAGCCTCCGGCATTTGCCGCGAGCGGTGGGCCTTGTCATCGGTGACGATGCGGTGGGTGTCGGACTTGCCCGGCACCGGCACGGCACGAGCCGCCGCGGCCGCGATGGCGGACTGCTCGGCCGCATGCCTCGCCTGCTTGGCGGCGGTCCCGCGGATCTTCTGGGCGGCGGCGACGGCCCGGCCCTGGGCTTCGTTCCTGAGCTGCTCGGACCGCTCGACCATCTCCCGTTCCATCTGGCTGGCTCGTTCCTGCCGCTGCCGTTCCAACTGCTCCAGCCGATCGGCGCTGCTATCTTCCGAGTCGCCCTTGGCCGGGCTGCGCATTACCGGCTGCGTGCGGCGCGAGAGCGGCCGGACCGGTTGTCCCTGCGAAGGGATTGTCGTCCCGGTGGTCGTGCCGGCCGGGGGCCAGCGGCGCTGCGGCGGGGCAGGGGGCGTGCCGAGATCCTGCGGCGGCTCCTCCTTCTTCTTCTTGGCTAGCAGGCTGCTGACGGCCGAGGCGATCATCACGACCACCACGACGACCACCTGCAGCAGAGCCCCGGTGTCGGAGTCCGCCAGGAATTCAGTCATTTCTGCGAAACCCACAGTCATGGTTCACTGTTCCCGCCGAGCCAGTTGCCCTCACGTCGCCATGGACCGGCATCGACTGCTGACGGCCCGCTTACGGCCGATTCTCGGTCTTGCCGCGCGGCGTTGTCTCGGTGTGGTTGATGATGCCTTCGCGCATCTGCGTATCGGCCTGGATGTTCTTCATCCGGTAGTAGTCCATGATGCCCATGTGGCCCGAGCGGAAGGCCTCCGCCATCGCCAGCGGGATCTGCACTTCGGCCTCGACGACCTTGGCGCGGTTCTCCTGGACGGCGGCGACCATCTCCGCCTCGCGGGCGATCGCCAAGGCGCGGCGCTTCTCGGCCTCGGCCTGGAAACGGCGCTTGTCCGCCTCGGCTTGGTCGGCCTGGAGCTTGGCCCCGACGTTGTCGCCGACGTCGATGTCCGCGATGTCGATCGAGAGGATCTCAAAGGCCGAGCCGGCATCCAGGCCCTTCTGCAGGACCACCTTGCTGATGCGATCGGGGTTTTCCAACACTTCCTTGTAGCTGCCCGACGAGCCGATCGTCGTGACGATGCCCTCGCCCACGCGGGCGATGATCGTCTCTTCGGTCGCCCCGCCGATCAGCCGCTGCATATTGGTACGGACCGTGACGCGCGCCCTGGCCTTGAGCTGGATGCCGTCCTTGGCGACCGCGTCGATGGTCGTGCGGCCGGCCACGGGGTTCGGCACGTCGATCACCTTCGGATTGACCGAGGTCTGCACGGCGTCGAAGATGTCGCGCCCCGCCAGGTCGATCGCGCAGGCGTGCTTCCACTCCAGTGGGATGCCGGCGCGGTTGGCGGCGATCATCGCGCGGACTACCTTGACGATGTGCCCGCCGGCGAGGTAATGGCTCTCGATGTCATTCGTGCTGACGTCCAGCAGCCCTGCCTTGACCGCCTGGATCTTGCTTTCGACCACGACCCGCGCGTTGACCTTCCGCATCCGCATGCCGATCATCTCGAACATGCTGATGTTGGCACTGGCGAAGAACGCCTGCAGCCACAGCCCCAGGAACTGGCCGATCACCGCGAAGAAGACCAGCGCGATGACCGCCGCGACGACAATGACGACCCACCAGATCGTGGTCGAATCAACCTGTTGCTCGGCAAGCGGCGCGATGCTGGACAAGAACATGGGGCTGATCATCGGGTTCTCCCTTCTTGGAGACTGGCTTAAACGTCTCGATGCGGCTCGGATCACCGCATCGCCTGGTTGCACGTCGATACGACTTTCGCGGCGGTCACGCGGGCCGCACCACCACAGATTGGCCTTGCACGTCGATGGCGACGACCCGCATGTCGCGGTCAATCATACCGCTTTCCGCGAGGCATTCCACCCGCTTGCCGCCGAAATCGCACGCCCCCACCGGCCGCAGTGGCGTAATCGTCAAACCCGTCTGGCCGATCAGGCTGCGCAGCGTATCCTCCCCGCAACCAGGGCTGTCGGCCCGGCGGGACGCCTGGTTGGGCGGGGCGACTCGCCGGCCCACGAAGGTCCGCGGCCAGATCCGGATCGCCGCCACCGCGAACGTCGGCAGCAGCACGATCGCCGCCATCAGCGACACGTAGCCCGCCATCGCGCCATACTGGAACGCCGCGTAGATGCCGCCGCCCAGGATTCCCACCGCCAGTACCGTCAGCACCCCGTGGCTGGGCAGAAATATCTCCGCCACCAGCAGCACGATGCCGAGGGTCTGCAGTACCAGGGCCCAGATCAACATATTACTCATGCCTGCCCCTATGCGGTCGTTGAACTCGATCTGTTGGAAACTTTGCGGACCACGACTCGATTGCCCACCCGCTCCAGTACCTGCACAGGCTGGCCCGCCTCGATGAAGTCGCTCTCGGCCACCACGTCCGCCAGCTTGCTGCCGAACCGCGCCTTGCCCGCGGGCCGCAGCGGTCCCACCGCCACGCCCATCTCCCCCGCCCGCGGCAGGTCGGCGAACCACCCCTCCAGGCTCACCTCCCGCGCCGTCGGGTTCGCCAGCACCAGCCGGTTCAGGTACGGCATCCGCCGGAAGTACCGCGACAGCACGACCATCCCCACCAGCGAGCCCACCAGTGCCAGCGACACCGATAGCGCGCCGTTTCGCAAGGCGTTCCACGCGTACTCGCTGCTGGGCAGGTGGAACGGCCCCTGGCCAGGCCACTCCCTTGGCACGAAACTGGCGACCAGCCCGATCACCAGCATTGCGATGCCGGCGACCCCCGCCACGCCGAAACCGGGAATCACGAAGATCTCCATTCCCAGCAGGATCAAGCCCGCGGCCACCAGCAGGATGTCCCAGACGTTCGCCAGCCCCGTCAGGTATGGCGCGCCCAGGAATAGCGCCAGAAAGATCACCGCTACGACCCCCGGCAGGATGACGCCCGGGTGGTTCAACTCGATGTACCCCGCCAGCAGGGCCACCATCAGCAGCACGCCGCGGACGATCGGCGAGGTTAGCCACGCCACCAGCCGCTCACTCCAGATCGGCTCCAGCCGCTCCGGTGTCGCCGATAGCCCGTACAGATCCTGCAGCTCTGCGACGCTGCTGACCATCGTAGGCTTGGCAAACCCGAACACGATCGCCTCGTTCTGCGACATCGTCAGCAGCTCATTGTCCGCGACGACCGGCTGCTTGACCGATGGGATCAGTGGCACGCTCCGCACGTACTGCCACTCGGTCCGGCTCGCCGCGTCCACCGGCTGACTGGCCGTGCCCGGCTCGACGATGCCGAACAACTGGTCCCGCTCGCCACGCGTGACGAACCGCCTCTCGCTCGTCTCGCGATTCTCCAGCCAGAAGACCTCGAGTTCCGGCCGGATCATCGACTCGCACAGCAGCACGCTATAGCCGTTGCGCCGTGCGCTGTCGCGTATCTCCTCCAGCAGCGGGCTCATCACCTTCGGTTCCAGCTTGCTCGGTACCGCCGTCGGCCCCTCCGCGCCCATCAGGATCGGCATGGCATCGCCGATCGTGCTCCGCCGAGCCATGACGATCTCGTTGCACGCCAGCGAGAGGATCGCCCCCGCGCTGTACGCCTTGGTATTGACCCACGCGACGGTCCGCTCCGGTGCCGACTTGATCAGGTCGCAGATCTTCAGGGCGCTGATCACCTGCCCGCCCGGGGTATCCATCTCGAAGACCAGCAGGTCCGCCCCCTCCTGGCGAGCCTGCTCGATCCGCCGCTTGAGGCTTTCCAGCGTCACGTCGTTGATCTCATCGTCGATCGGAAGGATCACCGCCTTGCGGAATCCCGGCCGGGAGGCCGGCGCCGACTCCGCCGCCAGCACCGCTGGCTCGCCGGCGATGGTGGCCGCTCCTGCCCGCAGGCCCGACAGTGCCAGGAAACTGGCCAACAGGCCCAGCAGGGCCATACAGATCCTGCGATGGCTTGCTCGCTGACGAGGCTGGATCCGGCTGCTACGCATGGGACAGGTTTCCAGTTAGACCCAGGTTGCGATACCAGGGATATTGTAGATTTTATGGGCGCAGGCCGCAACACGTCGGCCGGCACCGCGCTGGCGGCTCGCTTTGGTGCAACCCGGCTCTGGAAACGGATTCGCGCCGATGGCCCCCATTCTTTCGCCGGCAGTGGAAAGGCAAACCGGGGTATTCACGGCTGCGCGGCCACTGGCAGGTCAGGCTGCCTCGCCGGCACGGCGTACATCCCTTCCGCCCAGAGGGCCTCGGCCCGCAGGATCGTATCCGCGTACTCCCAGGACTGCATGAACTGCTCCTGCACCAACTGCGACTCGTACACCTTGGGCTGCCCCCGCACCGCCAGCATCAGCCCGAACAGCGACCGCCCGCTCAGCGGATACTTCTCGAGGTTCTCGCGGAAGACCTTTTCCGCCTCGGCCGGCTTGCCCTCCGCCAGCAGCACGCCCCCCAGGTACTCGCGAGTCGCCAGGTACCAGTCCGGCGGCTCCATGTACCCCAGCGAATCCTCCGCCCGCACCGCCTCTCGCAACAGTTGCACCGCCCTGGCCGTATCACCCCCCGCCAGGGCGATCCGGGCATCGAGAACGAGCCGCGCGACCTGCATCACGTCCGGCGCCCTGTTCGACGGACTGATGATCGTGTCCGCCGGGATCGCATCGGCCGCCTTTGCAAACTCCGCCCGCTCCGCCTCCGCCTTGCCCACATCGCCTGTGGCGGCAAAGGCGACCCCGCGGGCGAATCGCCAGATCGCGTTCATCGCCGGCAGGGCCGGGTCCGGCGCCGGCGCTGCCAGGATGTCGTTCCAGCGCTCGAAGCGTACCTGGATCAGCAGGGGAGTGGCGGCAAACACTTCCAGCATGCCCATGTGGCTGGCGTGCGGGGCGGCGTGATCCGCCAGGGCCTGCGCCCACGTGCTGGCACGTTCGAAGTTGCCCAGCATGCCGTACGACACCGCCAGGAAGTGCATGTTATGGCTATAGTACATCATTGGGTACACCCCCTCGGGCCAGTACCTGTCGATGTACGCCCGGTCCGCCGCCACGGCTTGCTCGTTGCTCTCGCACGCCGCCGCGTAGTCGCCCATGCGGAAGTAGATGTGGCTGGGCATGTGTACCAGGTGCCCCGCGGCCGGGGCGAGGGATGTCAGCTGCTGGGCGCTGGCATAGGCCCGCTGCGGGACAGGCGACGCCTCGACGGCATGGATGTAGTAGTGGTTCGCGCCGGTATGGCTGGGATTGCGCCGCAGGACCGATTCGAGCATGGCGAGCGCCTCGAGCGTGCCCTCTTCGGGTGTACCATCGGCCCGCCACAGTCGCCAGGGATGCAGGTTCATCAGGCTTTCGGCGTAGAGCGTCGTGGCGTCGAGATCGTCCGGGTATTGCTTGCTGACCTCGCGCATCGCCCGGCTGTAATCGACAGCGAGTCTGTTGAGGTCCGCGTTGGGATCATCCGAATACCGCTTCGCCAGCGCCCGAATGTACGCCTGCTCCTGCGGGGCCAGGTCGGATGCGAGTTTCAGAGCCTTCTGCACCGCCTCAAAGGCGGCCTTTTCCCGTTCGGCATCGACGGGCAGGTTGATGTTCGGGCCCAGGGCGTAAGCGATCCCCCAATACGCCATCGCCATGTTCGGATCGATCCGGGTCGCCTGCTGGAACGACCGGACCGCCTCGTCGTGGTTGAACGCATAGACCAGCATCAGCCCCTGGTTGAACCACCGCTGCGCCTCCCGGCTCTTGGTCAGCACCGGATGATGCACCTTCCCCAGCCCCGCCATCAGGTCCAGCGGCCTGTCCTGCCCGGCTGGCTGGGTCTGCGGCGCGGGCGGCGTATTCGGCGGGGTGGGCGGCGACTGGGCAGCAACCGGCCCAACTGTCACCAGTGTCAGCAACAGGTACAGACATCGCATGATCGGCTCCTTGTCCTGCCAGAGGGGGGCTCGACGGCCTCGTCCCAATTGTAGCGGCCAGGAATTCACGACCGTGCCGGTCGGCTCCCGATGGTAGTAGACAGAGGCGCAGGTAAGTATGCACAGGGCGGTTGCGTCGCGCGGCGCAGCCGCGCCAAGGGAGCGATCTCATGCAGGCAGCGGTACTGGAGCGTTTCAGCTATTCGCAGTACACGGTCCGCCGGAAGGTCCTGAAGCTGCTGGGAGGCGCCTTCCACCTGTACGGCCCCGACGGCCAACTCGTCCTCTACTCCAAGATGAAGGCCTTCAAGCTCAAGGAGGACTTCCGGCTGTATACAGGCGAGGACATGCAGACCGAGGTCCTGACGATCCGTGCCCGCCGGATCATCGACTTTTCCAGCGCTTATGACGTGGTCGATCCCGTCACCGGCCAGAAGATCGGTGCGCTCAAGCACAAAGGGCTCAAGTCGATCATCCGCGACGAGTGGATCATCATGGACGAGACGGACCGCGAGATCGGCCTGATCCGCGAGGAGAGCACCTGGCTGGCCGTCGCACGACGCATGGTCGAAGCCTTCGCCTTCTTCTTCCCGCAGAAGTACCACGCCCAGATCCAGGGCGTCCCGGTCTGCACCTTCCGGCAACGCTTCAATCCCTTCGTGTTCAAACTCGATGTGGACTTTTCGCCGGACACCAACGGCTGCCTGGACCGCAGACTCGGCCTGGCCGCGGCACTGCTTCTGACCGCGATCGAGGGCCGGCAGCAGCAGTAGCGGCTCGCCTGTTCGAGTGCGGGCCTGATCGTGGCCCGCGCCATGCGCGGCCATGCTGGGTTGCGGATCATACGGATTTGACGGATTAGAAAGACCTTCGAACGCGGCTGTTCGAGTTCCACCTTCAGGTGGGCCTTTGTAGTCGTGGCTGTTGTTGTGACGGGCAACCGGGCCCGGCCGCCGTTCCTACGACAACCGGTTCCGGTACTCCTCGTACCCGAACTTCCGCACGATCTTCACCCGGTTGTCCTTCGTGTGAATGCCGATGTCCGGCAGTTTCACCCCGTTGAACGTCGTGTTCTTGACCATGCTGTAGTGCGCCATGTCCAGGAACACCACCTTGCTGCCGATCTCCAGCGGCTGATCGAACGAGTAATCGCCGATCACGTCCCCCGCCAGGCACGTCAGCCCCCCCAGCCGGTACGTATGCCGCTTCTGGCCGGCCTCGCCCGCCCCGATGATCCCCGGCCGATACGGCATCGCCAGCACGTCCGGCATGTGCGCCTCCGCCGACGTGTCCAGGATCGCCACCTTCATGCAGTTATCGACGATGTCCAGCACGCTGGCTACCAGCACGCCGGTATTCAGGGCGATCGCCTCGCCCGGCTCCAGGTACACCTGCACCTTGTACGTGTCCTGCAGCCGGCTGACGATCCGACAGAGCCGGTCGATGTCGTAGTCCTCGCGGGTGATGTGGTGCCCGCCGCCGAGGTTCAGCCACTTCATCCCCGTCATGTACTTGCCGAACTTCTTCTCGAAGACCTCGACGATCCGCTCGAGCGTATCCGACCCCTGCTCGCACATCGCATGGAAGTGCAGCCCCTCCAGGCCCTCGAGGCTCTGGTCCTCGAAGTTCTTGAGCGTCACGCCCAGCCGGCTGCACGGCCCGCACGGGTTGTACAGGTCGACCTTCACCTCGGCGTACTCGGGGTTGACCCGCATGCCCAGGCTCTTGTCCTTGGGGATCACGGGCCGGTACTTCTGGAACTGGTGGAAACTGTTGAACAGGATGTGATCGCTGCAGCGGATCACTTCCTCGATGTCGTCCTCGCTGTAGGCCGGCGCGTAGGTGTGGACCTCCTTGCCGAACTCCTCGCGACCCAGCCGCGCCTCGATCGGCCCCGACGCCGTCGTCCCCTGCAGGTACTGCCGCACCAGCGGGAAGGTCGACCACATCGCAAAGCCCTTCAGGGCCAGCAGGATCTTGGCCCCCGTCCGCTTCTGGACGCTGTCCAGCACCTGCAGGTTCCGCTCCAGCAGCACCTCGTCGACGAGGTATACCGGCGTCTTGACCTGGCTTAGAGGGATTTGTTGTAGTCGATGACCTTCCATGGCAATCCTTGCTTGTTCAACTGCTCCATGAACGGATCTGGGTCGAACTGCTCGATGTTGAAGACGCCCTGGCCCTTCCAGATGCCCCGGAGGACCATCATCGCCCCGATCATCGCCGGTACGCCCGTCGTGTACGAGATCGCCTGCCCCTGCACTTCCTTGTAGGTCTCGGCGTGGTCGCAGATGTTGAAGAGGTAGACGCCCTTGTCCTTCCCATTCTTCTGGCCGTGGATCACGCAGCCGATGTGCGTCTTGCCGATGTAGTTCTTCCCCAGGCTGCTCGGCTCGGGCAGCACCGCCTTGAGGAACTTCAGCGGCACCACCTTGCAGCCGTCGTAATCGACCTCGTCGATGCGGGTCATGCCGACGTTCTGCAGCACCCGCAGGTGCGTGAGATACTGCTGGCCGAAGGTCATCCAGAAGCGGATCCGCTCCAGCCCCCGGATGTTCTTGACGAGCGATTCCATCTCCTCGTGGTACAGCAGGTAGCTGTCGTACGTCCCCACGCCCGGATACTCGTGCAGGAAGTGGACGCTGCCCTCTTCGATGATCGGCGGCGTCTCGCGCCACTGCCCCTTCTCCCAGTACCGCGCAGGCTGCGTCACTTCCCGAATGTTGATCTCCGGGTTGAAGTTCGTCGCGAACGCCTTGCCGTGGCTGCCGGCGTTGCAGTCCAGGATGTCGATTGTGCGGATCGTGTCGAACAGGTTCTTCTGCGCGTATGCGCAGTAGACGTTCGTCACCCCCGGGTCAAACCCGCTGCCCAGCACCGCCAGGATCCCCTTCTTGGCGAACCGCTCCTGGTAGGCCCATTGCCAGCTGTACTCGAACTTCGCGACGTCGCGCGGCTCGTAGTTGGCGGTGTCCAGGTAGTGTACGCCCGTCTCCAGGCACGCGTCCATGATGGGCAGGTCCTGGTAGGGCAGGGCGACGTTGATGACGATCTCGGGCTTGAACTTCTTGATCAGCTCGACGACCTGCTTGGCGTCGTCCGCATCGACCGCCGCCGTCTGGATGTCCTTGCCGAGATATTGGCGGATCTCATCGCGGATATTGTTAGGCTTGGCCAGAGTCCGGCTCGCCAGGCAGATCTCCGTGAATACGTCGGAGTTCATGACGCACTTCTTGGCCACCACGTTGCCCACGCCGCCCGCGCCGATAATCAGAGTGCGTCCCACGGGTATCGCCTCCTTCTGTACCTGGCCAGCCTGGAATCCCGAAGTGGTCCAATTTTAGGGACCTTGGCCCTAAAGTCCAGCGGCCGTGACCCTTCTGCGGCCATTGCCGAAACGCCAAGGCCAGTCCCGCCCCGTGCGGAAACGCGTGCGGCCAGCCCCCTTCCAAAAGGAAGGCACGCCCGATCCGGCCTCCCCCGTTTAGCCGGCTCGCTTGTGAGCCGCGTGTTGTTGCCGTCTCTGCTGCTGGGTGTCTACGTCTGCTGCTTATCCTTGTTATGACACGCCGGCCGCGTCCCCCGCCTCGCTAATATCTCCATCTCTTCCGCATTCAAAGGCCGCCGCGCCTTGCCCACCTCGGGCTGGCTATTGGCATCCTTGCCCGCCGCAAACCCCGGCAGTTCCTTGCTGATTCGCTCCGCGCACCACTCCCGCCCGCACATCGCGCAGTAGTCCACGTTCTCCGCCAAATCCTCGTCGTGCAGCGCCCGCGCCGTCGCCGGATCCCACGCCAACTCGAAATGCTTCTCCCAATTGAGCGCCGCCCGCGCCCGGGCCATTTCGTCGTCGCGATCCCGCGCCCCCGGCAGCCCCAGCGCGATATCCGCCGCATGCGCCGCGATCTTGTACGCGATCACGCCCTGCTTGACGTCGTCCTTGTTCGGCAGGCCCAGGTGCTCCTTGGGCGTCACAGAGCAGAGGTAACTCGCCCCCCACACCGCCGCCGCCGTCGCCCCGATCGCCGAGGTGATGTGGTCGTACCCCGGGAAGATGTCCGTCACCACCGGCCCCAGCACGTAGAACGGCGCCCCGTCGCAGATCTCCTTCTGCATCTCCATGTTCTTCTGGATCTGGTCGAACGGCACGTGGCCCGGCCCTTCCACCATCGTCTGCACGCCCGCCTCCCGCGCCCGCAGCACCAGCTCGCCCATCGCCCGCAGTTCGCCGAGCTGTGCCTCGTCCGTCGCATCCGCCAGGCAGCCGGGCCGCAGCCCGTCCCCCAGCGAGTAGCACACGTCGTAGTCGTGCAGGATCCCGCTGATATCGTCGAACATCTCGTAGAGCGGGTTCTGCCGGTTGTGGTAGAGCATCCACTTGGCCAGCAGGCTGCCGCCCTTGCTGACGATCCCCGCCGTCCGCTTGGCCGCCAGTTCCAGGTGCTCCTTCAGAATCCCCGCGTGGATCGTGAAGTAATCGACACCCTGCTTGGCCTGCTTCTCGATCGTGGCGATGAAATCCTTGTACGTCAGGTCCTCGACGTTCTTGCCCTGCACCGTCTGGTAGATCGGCACCGTCCCAATGGGGACCGAGCAGTTCGCCAGCAGGAACTCCCGCGTCTCGTCCAGGTTCCCGCCCGTCGAGAGGTCCATCACCGTGTCCGCCCCCCAGCGGACCGCCCAG
>JANYLN010000111.1 GCA_025357795.1 Planctomycetota bacterium | reverse complement strand
TGCTCGAGAAAGGCCCCGCGCTGGTCGAGCCGCACCAGCCGCGCCGAGGTGGAGCGCGCGCTGGGGCCGTTGCCGCAAGCGGAGCAGGGGCGGCCGCCGCGGCTGACGTTCGCGGTGGGCGGGGCCGGCGCGCAGGTGGGGATGGTGGCGGCGGCGCTGAACCTGATCGGCATGGTGCTGCAGTACCCGAGCGGTTCGATCGTGGACAAGTTCCACCCGATGCGGGTGACGCTGGTGTTCCAGGTATTCATGGCGCCGTTCCAGATCGCGGCGTTCTTCTTCATGCACAATCTGGCGAGCTACTGGGGCTTCAAGCTGCTGGAGCTACTGATCCTGACGCTGCTCAACGCGGCGATCATCCCGTTGTACATCGTGATCTTCCCGAAGGACAAGTTCGGGCAGTTCTGCTCGTGCAACGGCATGATGAAGTCGGCGGCGATCCTGGTGAGCGGCTTTGGAGCGGCGCTGTTCATGGACTACATGACCGGCAACAACACGGACAAGTTCGCGTTCCGGTGGCTGTACATGTGGGGCGGGATTTTCCAGGGGCTCGGCGTGTTCTGCCTGGTAGCATTGTACATCCTCTGGAAGCGGCGTGGCGGGGATGAAGGCTACGTCGCCCCGGGCTCGGCGCTAGAGCGGGAGATGCTGGGCAAGGGCGGGGCAGCGGTGCCGGCCGGGGGGTAGTCCATAGTCCCTGCGCTGTCGCTTCAGTAGCGGATGCCGACGGCCTGGCCGAGGGCGGCGTTGTCGGTCAGCTGCTTGAGCATGAAGTCGGCCACGTCGGCGCGGCTGATCTTCGAGAACAGGCCCATCCGCAGGTCGGGGCCGACCTGGTAGAGGCCGCGGCGGGGGCCGTTGGTCAGGCGGGGCGGGCGGACGATCACCCAATCCAGCCCGCTGTGGCGGATGTATCCCTCCTGCAGGTCCTTGTCGATCATCAGGCTGCGCAGCACTACGCGCAGCATCCTGGAGTAGAGGTCCGCGCCGCGGGTTTCGCTGGCGCCGTAGGCGGTCTCGACGATCAGCCGGGGGATGTTGTGGTGCCGCATGGCGTCGATGATGTTCCTGGTGCCACGCGAGCAGATGTCGCGGGGGGAGCGCCGGCTGGTGCCCAAGGCGTTGAGGACGGCGTGCTGGCCTGTCAGGGCGTCGTGTACCCGTTGGGCATCGAGCACGTCGCCTTGCACGAGCGTCACGCCGGGCCGCTGCAGCGCTCTGGCGTGCGGCCGGCGGGCGAAGGCCAGCACCTCGTGCCCTTGGGATAGGGCCTGTTGGAGCAGGCACTGCCCGGTTCGTCCCGTCGCTCCGAAGATCGCGAGTTTCATAAGGGGTGCTCCCACCTGGCTGTTATGGCTCGTGCCGGTGCGTGTCGGCAGGGACGGTCCGGTGAGCCGGGGCCCTGTGCTATTATTGCGAGGCGAACGGGCATTAGCGCGCGGGCTTGGCCGGGGGTTTTGTCCGACGGCGCGCCGGGCAGATTCTTGCCGCGGCGGCAGGAAATAGCCAGTTGCCGCGCCAATGATAATGGTTGCTGAGGCGCTCGGAGGCGATGCCATGATCAGAGAACGCAATCGGGGTACGGTCAAATCGTCCGTTCGTGCCAAGAGTGCTCGGGCCGGCAAGGCGGGCAGCGAGGGAGGGGCCGGGAACCTTCGCCGGGGCAAGGGGGGTCGGGCGGGCAAGGCTGGCGGCTCGCCTGGGGAGGCGGAGACGACTCGTCTGCGCGAGGATTCCAAGCGGATTGCCAACTGGAAACGCTGGGGGCCGTACCTGGCGGATCGGCAGTGGGGCACGGTCCGCGAGGACTACTCGGCGGACGGCAACTGCTGGGCGTACTTCCCGCACGACCATGCTCGCAGCCGGGTGTATCGTTGGGGCGAGGACGGCCTGCTGGGGATCACGGACCGGGAGTGCCGGTTGTGCTTCGGGCTGGCGCTGTGGAACGGGAAGGACTCGATCCTCAAGGAGCGGCTCTTCGGCCTGACCAACTCCGAAGGCAATCATGGCGAGGACGTCAAGGAACATTACTTTTACATCGATAGTACTCCGACGCACTCGTATATGAAGGGTCTGTACAAGTATCCGCAGGCGGCCTTTCCGTACGAGCAACTCGTGGCGGAGAATCTCGGGCGAGGGCAGGCGCAGCCGGAGTACGAGATCCACGACACGGGCATTTTCAACGACGGCCGATACTTCGATGTCTTCGCGGAGTACGCCAAGGCGGGGCCGAGCGACATCTGCATCCAGATCACGGTTGCCAATCGCGGTCCGGAGTCGGCGGCGTTGCATTTGTTGCCGACGCTGTGGTACCGCAACACCTGGGCCAGCGGCTGCACGCATGAGGGTTGCACCGCCAAGCCGACGATCCGCCGGATCAGCGAGACGGCCGTCGAGGCCAGCCATGTCTCACTGGGCCAGTTTTACCTCGAGGCGGAGGGCGCCCCCGGCCAGGCGGTGCCGGAGTGGTTGTTTACAGAAAATGAAACCAATAATCTCCGCCTTTATGGCACGGGCAACACCAGCCCCTACGTGAAGGACGCGTTTCACCAGTTTGTCGTCGAGGGCAAGGCCGACGCGGTGAGCTCCGAGGGGGTGGGCACCAAGGCGGCTGTGCACTACTCGTTCGAGATTCCGCCCGGGGGGGAGGTCAAGGTCCGCCTGCGGCTGTTCGCGGAGGACGAGGCGCCGCGCTCGGCGTTTGGCCGGGGCTTCGAGCAGGTCTTCAAGGCCCGCATGCGCGAGGCGGACGAGTTCTATCGCCAGGTGATCCCGCAGGGGCTGGCCGACGAGCAGAAGACGATCTCGCGTCAGGCGTATGCGGGGTTGTTGTGGAACAAGCAGTTCTATCATTATGTCATCAAGGACTGGCTGGATGGCGATCCGAACATGCCGCCCCCGCCCGAGTCGCGTAAGCAGGGGAGGAATGCCGACTGGCCCCACCTGTTCAACCGGGACGTGATCAGCATGCCGGACAAGTGGGAGTACCCCTGGTACGGGGCGTGGGACCTGGCGTTCCACATGGTGCCGATGGCGCGGATCGACCCGGAGTTTGCCAAGGGGCAACTGCTGCTGTTCCTGCGGGAGTGGTACATGCACCCGAGCGGCGAACTGCCGGCGTACGAGTTCAACTTCGACGACGTCAACCCGCCGGTGCACGCGTGGGCGTGCTGGCGGGTGTACAAGATCACGGGGCGGCGAGGCCAGCGGGACGTGGCGTTTCTGGAGCGGGCCTTCCAGAAGCTGCTGCTGAACTTCACCTGGTGGGTCAACCGGAAGGACGTTCAGGGCAAGCATATCTTCGCGGGCGGCTTTTTGGGGTTGGACAACCTCGGGGTGTTCGACCGTTCGGGGCCGCTGCCGGCGGGGACCTACCGCGAGCAGGCCGATGGCACGGCGTGGATGGCGTTCTACTGTGCGACGATGCTGTCGATGGCGATTGAACTGGCGCAGCACAACAGGGTCTACGAGGACATCGCCAGCAAGTTCTTCGAGCATTTCGTGCACATCACCGATGCGATCAACTCCCTGGGTGGGAAGGGCTTGTGGGACGAGCAGGACGGCTTCTACTACGACCAGATGCACACGAACGGGCAGGCGCAGCAGATGCGCTTGCGCTCGCTGGTGGGGCTGATTCCGCTGCTGGCGGTCGAGGTGGCGGACGAGAAGGTGATCGGGAAGCTGCCGGGCTTTGCTAAGCGGATGCGCTGGTTCCTGGAGAATCGCCAGGACCTCTCGCGGCACATTTCGTACATGGTCGCGGGGCGGGCCGACGGGCAAAATCGGTACCTGCTGGCGATCCCGTCGCGCGAGCGGCTGGAGCGGGTGCTGCGCTATATGCTCGACGAGAAGGAGTTCCTCTCGCCGTTCGGGGTCCGCTCGCTGTCGCGGATTTACAAGGATGATCCGTTCGTGGTGAACCTGAGCGGTCAGGAACACCGGGTGGCGTACATGCCGGGGGAGTCGGACAACCGGATGTTCGGCGGCAACTCCAATTGGCGAGGGCCCGTCTGGTTTCCGGTCAATTACCTCCTGATCGAGGCACTGGAACGCTATCACCACTTCTATGGCGAGGACCTGCGGGTCGAGTGCCCGACGGGCTCGGGGCAGAGGATGAACCTCAAGCAGGTAGCGGAGGAGCTGAGCAGCCGGCTGATGCGGATCTTTCTGCCGGATGCGGGCGGTGTGCGGCCTGCGCAGCAGCACTTGCCGATGTCGGTACGGGACCCACACTGGCGGGACTACGTACTGTTCTACGAGTGCTTTGACGGGGACAACGGCCGGGGCGTGGGGGCCAGCCACCAGACGGGCTGGACGTCGCTGGTGGCGAAGATGCTGGAGGACAGCCGGCGGGCGTCGACGTGCGAGGAGGCGGCCGAGCCGGGTCCGAGTTGGCGGGAGGAGCAGCCGGTTTGCGCGGCGACGAAGCGACCGGCGTGTAAAGGACAGCCCGCCCGGGCGTCGCAGCCTGCTGGCCGGACCAGCGGCAAACGGGCTGGTGCCAAGGGTAAGACCCGGCGCCGCCAACCGGCCAGTTCGAGGCGATAGTCGGCTCTCGTCTGTGGCACCGGCGCCTCGGGCTGTGGCCGTTGTTGCCGGTTTGTCTGTGCCTTCTGCCTGGCTTGCGGTTACCATGATGCCGTTGCCATCGAAGCCACGGAGTAATGGATGATGAAATACCGCGTATTGGGCGGCACGGGCATACGGGTTTCCGAGGTGGGGCTGGGCGGGCATCGCGAGGGGGTTGAGACGCATCGTGGTGTGGCGACCGCGGCGCGGTTCTTTCTGCCGGCGCAGGAGCGGGCGCGGGTGGTCGGCCGGGCCATTGATGCGGGCGTGACGTACTTCGATACGACCTATGGCTGTGAGATGGCTTCTCTGGCGGAGTCGCTGCGGCTGCTGGGGCGTCGCGAGGGGCTGTTCGTCTCGGGCATGCGAGTGGACTTTTTCAAGAACTGGCTGGCAGAGAAGGGCGACATTCGCGCCTACACTCGACGCGAGGTCGAGGCGTGCCTGCGGGATGCGGGCTGGGATGCGATCGACCAGTTTCTGCTCGGGGCGATGTGCATGGGCGATCCACTGGGGCAGCCTCGCTCGATCCTGGATGATGCGATCGATGAGCTGCAGCGATTGCGAGAGCAGGGCAAGGTCCGCTTTGTCGGATTCTCCTGCCACGAGCCTGATTATGCCGCCCGGCTGCTGGAGACCTTTCCCGCTTTCGACACGGTGATGACGCCGTACAACTTCGTCAATCGCAAGGCGGAGGGGCGGCTGGCTGATGTGCTTGGGCGGACGCAGACCGCGTGGGTGGTCATGAAGCCGCTGGTCTGGCACGTGTATGGGTTGCCGGTGACGGTGTTGAAGAACCTGCCGGACGTGCCGGGGCGGTTGTGCCTCGACAGGACCGTCGCCATTGCTCGACTTGCCCTGCAGTTCGTGCTGGCGAACCCGCTGGTGGCTACGTGCGTGCCGGCGGTCAACACGGTCGAGGCGGTCGAGGAGAATGTGGCGGCGTCGGGGGCGGGGGCATTGAGCAAGGACCAGGAGTGTGCCCTCGCCAGCTACGCCCGGGCAATGACGGCGGAGGAGTTCGTTCCGCTGGCGATCGGCGGGTTGCTGGAGGAGAACCTCCGCGTGCGCTCGAATGCCATTGCGGTGATCCGGCGGAAGTTCGACTGGTCGACGGATGGCCTGGACTTTGAGGCGGATGATGCACAGGGCCGGGCGCGGCAGGTTGCGATGACGTTTCTCGGCCGACTCCGCCGTGACCCGCAGTGGTCCTGTTACGTGCTGTAGTGACGGATCGTCCAGAACAAAGCAGCCGGCGGATCTCTCGACCCGCCGGCCATGTGTTGTTTCGCCGTTGCCGTTGTTATTACAACTAACCAGAGACGACTGACCAGGGCTGCCGTTCTAAAATTCCAGTTTCGCCGTTTCCAGCCGGGCGGCAATCTCGCGGAGGACGCGCTTCTCTTCGTTGGTGCCTTTGGCGATGAAGGTCACGCTGAAGCGGACGTAGGCGCCGGCGTCGTCCCAGGGGACGGTGCTGATCAGCCTGTCGGTGATCATCCACTGGCTGAAGGCTTCGGCGCAGTCGAAGGTCACGCGGGTGCCGTCCTTGCTGGTGGCGGCCTTGGGGCAGCGGACGTAGAGGAAGAACGAGCCCGTGGGCTTTTTGGCGCCGAACTTGTTGAGGACCTTGACCAGGCCGTCCATGCGGCGGCTGTACTTGGCGGCGATTTTCCGGGTGATCTCGGGGTGGTCGAGCGAGTAGGCGCAGGCGTCCTGGATCGCCAGGAACTGGCCTGAATCGGTGTTGTCCTTGACGTCGGCATAGGCCTTGACGATGAGGGGGTTGCCGGCGACGAAGCCGAGCCGCCAGCCGGTCATGTTGAAGCCCTTGCTCATGGAGTGGAGTTCGACGCCGATGTCCATCGCGCCGGGGGTGGCCAGGAACGAGGTCGGCTGGCCATCGAAGACCAGGGCGGCGTAGGCGGCGTCGTGGATGACGATGAGGTTGTGCTTTTTGGCGAAGGCGACGACCTTAGCGAAGAACGCCGGGGTGGCGGAGGCGCCGGTCGGGTTGTTGGGGTAGTTGATGACGAGGCTCTTGGCGCGGCTGAGCACGTCGGCGGGGACGGTGTCGAGGTCGGGGAGGAAGTTGTTGGCTTCCAGCAGCGGCAGGTTGTGGACGGTGCCGCCGTAGTATTTGGCGTGGGTGCCGAAGACGGGGTAGCCGGGCGTGGTCATGAGGGCGACGTCGCCGGGGTTGATGAAGCAGGCCGGCAGGATCGAGAGGGCGGCCTTGGAGCCGATGGAGTGGCAGACCATGGTCTCGGGGTCGATGGCGTCGACGCCGCAGACGTTCTTGAGCCAGCGAGCGGCGGCCTGTCGGTAGGGCATGGCGCCGTTGTCGGCGTAGCCGCGGTTGTCGGGTTTTTTGGCGGCGGTGCAGAGGGCGGCGACACTTTCGCGGAAGGCCATCTCGTCGGGTTCGCCGACGCCCATGTCGATCAGTTCGGCGCCGGGGTTGGCCTGCAGGGCCGCCCGCTTGGCGCGTTTGATCTTCTCGAACTTGTAGATGGCCGTGCCCTTGCCGTAGCCGGCGCCGCCGATGCGTTCCGCAAAGAGATTCTGGATATAGTTGTCGCTCATGAGTGTCCTCGTCCCAAAAACGGTCTCGCCCAGGAATGGGCGATTTTAAGTAGACCTTCGGGCAGGGTCAACGGGCGGGGTGGAACTTACGGTCTTCGGTTTTGCCAGGGCATGGCGGCGTCGACCAGGCAGATCCTGTCCGTTGGCGCGCCGACGGAAAGGTGCCGCGGTCCAGCGGGCGGGTGGGCAAGGATCTCGGTGAAGGGATGGCGGAAGAGCAGAACGACCGCACGTCCGGCCACATAACATGTGACCGTCCCTAGTGATGTGCAAGCCGATGTCGACAGGGCGTTACTTACGCCTCTGGTGCCACGTAGTGGGTGCCGCCCAGTTTCTTCCAGTGGTAGTAGACGCCCAGTAGCGCCAGGAGACTGAGGGAACCGGCAATAAACTGGAACAGAAAGCCATAGCGGAAGTAGTCGGTATCCATGGACCTGACCGTCAGGTAATCCATGAGGATGGCGCCCAGGGGGCCGGCGACGGCGGCGACGAACTGTCGGACCAAGGCATTGGCGGAGGACATCTGGCCGTACTTGGTCCTCGGGTATAGCATGATTGCCATGGGCATGCCAGCCATGCCAACCAGCGTGGTGAACGGCGTTCGGATGAGGTCCATCCACAGGGCGAACGTGTAATTGTGATACCAAAAGAAAAAGAAGATCGGGAAGGGCAGCACGAGGAAGGATGTCCATATGACAACCCGCATGGGGTTCCACCGATCCACCAGGACGCCGATCGGATACGACAGCACCATGCTGATGATCGAGAAGAGGATCCCCCGGATGCCAAGCTTGGCCAGGCTGATGCCCTGGTCGATGTCCCAGACGTGCAGAGTTCCATTGGCGCTGGCGTTGACCATCTTGACACCGGCTTGCGAGACAGCCAGGGCGGTCACGCCGTGGGTATAGCCCGAGAACGTCTTGAACGACTGGTCGTCGGCTAATTCGCTGATCTCCAGGGGTTTCCAGAGTCGGATGCTGCCGTCCGGGCTGCCGCTGAGGATCACGCGCAGGTCGGGCTTGTAGATCACACTGGAGATCGCCTGCTTATGGCCTTTGAGCGCCATCACCAGATTGCCTTCTGTGAGGTCCCAGATCCGGATGCGGGAATTGTCGATGTCTTTGGCGCCGTCTCGTCCGCCGGACAGCACCCAGCGGTCCTCGCCGAGCAGTTTGCTGGTTTGGCCGACGGGCGTATCGTACAGCGATTCGTTGGTAAAGGCCTCCCCTAAAAAGGACCGCCAGGAATCCGCGATGGCCATTACCGTGCTCCTGGGTGGCAGTTCCTGCGCCGGCACCGGTCCGATCGCGGGAGCGAAACAGACGGTGTAGACAGGGCCGGGACTGCCCTCCAGCGTTTTCAGCAGGGTTCCCTGCCGGGCATCCCAGAGAATGATCTTCTTATCGGAGCCGCCGGAGACCAACCGTCCGCCGTCAGATGAGAATGCGATGCAGTTCGCCTCGGCGTCGTGCCCTGCCAACGTGTGGATGCACGTGCCGCCGTGGACATCCCAAAGTTTTACCGTTTTGTCCGCGCTGGCGGAAGCCAGGCGGCTGCCATCCCTGGACAGCGCCACGCCGCGCACGCTGCCGGTGTGCCCCATCAGTCGCTGCAGTCGCTGGCCACTGGCGGTATCCCAGACTTCGATCAGGCCGTCGAGCGATCCGGACACGGCCGTCTTGCCGTCGGCCGTAACAGCCACCGCCAGGGCCGCCCCGACGTAAGCCAGACTGTAATCCCATACGGAACGCCGGCCCCGGAAGATAAGGTTGGCGAACCCGATCATGCTGACGAGGGTGAACAGCGTGAGGAGCATGTCGGGCGTGGATCGGAGGGACGCGTGCAACACCGTCAGGTTGGACGCCATGACGG
>JANYLN010000070.1 GCA_025357795.1 Planctomycetota bacterium | reverse complement strand
CCCGGCCCACCCGCCGGCACATTATCGCGGGCACGGGCAAGGCAAGTGGGAGCTAGGGTCTCATGGCAAGCGGGTATGAATACTGGTATCTGACGGCGGCGTTGCTGACCCCGATGGTAGCCTACGCCGCGTACATCGATTGGCGTCATCATCGCGTACCGAACTGGCTGACGGCGGCGATCGCGCTGGCCGGCCTTGTCGCGCAGGTCCTGCACGGGCAGGGGCTGTGGCATGGCGTGGGCGGCCTGCTGGTCGGCCTCGGCCTGCTGATTGTACCGTGGGCGATGCACGGCATGGGCGCCGGGGACGTCAAGCTGATGGCGGCGATCGGCGCGTGGTTCGGGCCGTACATGACATTGATCTCGTTCGCGGTGGGGGCGGTGCTGGGCGGCCTGATCGCGGTGGCCATGATCCTGCGAGCGGGTAAGACCGAGCACGCGATGGCCAACCTGGCGACCATCACGCACAAGATGACACACCGGGAGACATTTTTCACGGACTATGGGTCGGCGAAGGGGTTTGGCGCGACCAGCCAGTTGTTGCCTTACGGCGTGCCGCTGACGATTGGCTCGTTGGCAATACTGGCAATCCAGATCACGAGCAGCTGGCCGCTGGGCTGAGGGGCCTGGCGGAGTTGCTCCGGCCCGCGGTCTGAGGGGACCCCGGCCGACTGGGCGAGCAAGCGATAGGGGAAAGAAGCCATGATGCACAGGACAAGATCTCGCGCGCGGGGGTTGCGCCGCGCCGCGGCGGTCGTGGAGATGGCACTGGTCACGCCACTGCTGCTAACGATGTTGTTTGGGATCATCGAGTACGGCTGGGTCTTCACGATCAAGCAGACGATGACCAACGCGGCCCGGGAGGGATGCCGCGCGGCAACGCTGCAAGACACGACCGACACGTATATTACCAGCGTGATCAAAAACTATCTATGCAACACCGGGCAGAGCACCGCGAACTACACCATCACCCTGGTGCATGGCACGACCAACGATCCGACGGAGAAGGTGACCATTACCGTGCCGTACAGCAAGATCTCGCTACTGGGCGGATTTTTCGGCTCAACGAACTGGAGTCTTGGCTCGACCTGCACGATGAGAAAGGAGGGCGCGAACTAACGCGCCCGGCGCGGCAGGACTAATCTGGCAGGATCCAATGGGTCAAACCAGCAAGCCGACACCGCGCAGGCAGCGGTGCCGGCTTTGCGTGTTGATAGTGGCGCCTCTTGTAATGGAGTGAAGTTATGAAGAACCGTGCAATCATTCCGCTGGTGGTGGGCTTGGCGGTGGGCCTGGTGGCGGTCAAACTCGGTGTCGACGTGGTCAAAAAGGCGAGTGCCGGCAACGGCAACGGCGACATGCAGGGGGTGGTCGTCGCCCAGCAGTTGATCCCGATGGGCGCGGAGATCAAGCCGAACATGCTGTCCCTGGCGAAGACCAACAAGGCGCTCGCCCCGCAGGGCGCCGTCGACGATCCGAAGAAACTCGCCGGTCGAGTCGTGCGGACGCAGATTCCGCGCGGCGTGCCCGTGATCGAGGAGATGTTGGCGGCCCCGGGCACCCCGGCGGGCATGGCCAGCCTCGTGCCCAGCGGCTACCGCGCGGTGGCTGTGAAGGTCGACGAGGACTCCAGCGTGGGCGGCTTCCTGAAGCCCGGCTGTCGGGTGGACGTGGCGGCGGTGCTGTGCATACGCAGCCCCAGCGGCTCGGAGACGATCTCCAAGGTGATCCTGCAGGACGTGACCATTGGTGCGGTCGGCCAGTCGCTGACCGGCGAGGGCGACACGAGCGCCGCGAGCCTCTCGCGCAGCGTGACGCTGCTGGTCAAGCCCGAAGAGGTGGCGATGCTGCACCTGGCGGCCACCCAGGGCAAGATCCGTCTGGCGATGCGGCACTACGAGGACATCGGGGCCGGCAAGACGCAGATCGCCCGCGAAGGGGAACTCGACCCGGACCGGCCCAGCGAGCAAAACAAGAAGAAGGAAGACGGCGGCTTCCTGTCGGGCCTGGCCAAGCTGTTCCAGCGGGAACAGCCTCGGACGGGCGAAGCCCCCAAGCCGGCCTGGGCCGCCCAACTCGAGAGGAAGAGCGTCCCCATCGAGGTCAAGCCGCCCTTCGTGGTCACGATGATCAACGGCAGCAACGTCGAGGCGCTGGCCTTCGAGAATGCCAGGAGCGTCCGCCGCGTGGACGGCAGCAAACTGTCGGCCCCGCTGGCGCACGCCAACGATGCCGAGCCCGGTCGGGGCGACGAGCCCGGCAGGATCTCTCGGTCGGATAGCGCCGAGCCCGCGCAGAATGCGCCGGTCGAGCCGGAAGCCGCGATTCAGGCGGTGCGGTCGGGCGAATAGCCGCGGCCGCGGAAGCGTGAGAGCGGCCGCCGATTTGCCACCCCGTGTGAAGTGCCTCCGGTGAATCGCGGCCGATGGACGTGCCAGAGTGAGTTGGGTACGCAAAACCAGGGAATCAGGTTCTTCCGCCATCTGAGGCGAAGAGGGTAACAAGATGATGCGTGGGCAAGGGCGCGGTGTGTTGTGGGTGTGTGTGGGTGCCTTGTTGGTCCTCGGGTTGTGCCGGATGGTCAGCGGGCAGACGGTTCCGCCGGCGACGGCCGAGGCGGCGCCAGCCAGGCCGCTGGTCGCCACGGTACGGATGGTCGACAGCCAGGCCGAGCAGATCAACTTGTCGGTCGGCAAGAGCGCGATGATCGAAAGCGCCGATCCGGTCCAGGCCGCCAGCGTGGTCAGCCCCGAGATCGCGGAAGTGACCGTGATCAGCCCGCAGGTGATCATGGTCCGAGCCAAGAGCTTCGGCACCACGCAGATCGTGCTGATCGGTGGGGACGGCCGCAAGCGGGCCTACGTCGTCGCGGTGGGCATGGATGTCTCGCAGCTGGAGTCGGCGATCCGCACGGCCACGCCGCGGGCGGACGTGCATGTCAGCGCGATCTTCGATACGGTAGTCTTGGCGGGCACGGTGCCTGACGCGGAAGTCGCCGCGCAGGTCGCCGAGATCGCCACGATCTTCTCGCCCAAGGTGCAGAACCACTTGCGGGTGGCCGGCACGCAGCAGGTGCTGCTGCGCTGCACGGTAGCCGAGGTCAGTCGCAGCGCGATCCGCCAGCTGGGCTTCAACGGGTTTGCGTACGGCAAGGACTTTTTCGGCGTCAACCAGATCAATCAGATCCAGCCGACGAACATCGGCGTGCTCAAGGGGACCAACATAGAAAGCGCCGGCCAGGTGGTCCTGGACTCCGCCGGCAACCGTATCTCGCCGACCCGCTTTGTCTTCCCGACCGACCTGAATGTCGGCCCGCAGTCGACGTTGTACTTCGGCCTGCCGCGGGCACAGATGGAAATCTTCGCCCAGGCGCTGGCGGAAAATGGCCTGCTGAAGGTGCTGGCCGAGCCGAACCTGGTCGCCACCAGCGGCCAGACCGCCAAGTTCCTGGCCGGTGGTGAGTTCCCAGTGCCCGTCCCGCAGGATCAGAACACCATCACGATCGAGTGGCGGCAGTTCGGTGTGCAACTGTCCTTTACACCGGCTGTGTTGCCGGGTCAGCGGATCCGCCTGAAGGTCGCCCCGGAGGTTTCGGAGCTGGACTTCAGCAGCGCCGTGCAGTTATCCGGCTTCGTGGTGCCGGGCCTGACGCAACGCAAGGCCGAGACAGTGGTCGAAGTTGGCAACGGCCAGACATTCGTGATCGCGGGGCTACTGAGCGATCAGACCCGCGCGATCAACCGCCGCATTCCGGGGCTGGGGGACGTGCCGGTGCTCGGCGCGCTGTTCCGTTCGGTCGAGTACCGCAAGAACCGGACCGAACTGATGATCCTGGTCACGCCGGAACTGGTTGCCGCGATGGATCCGCAGCAGGTCCCACCGGTGCCGGGCCAGGAGCTGACCGACCCGAACGATTTCGAGTTGTATGGCCTGGGCCTGCTGCAGGGCAAGCCGGCCGCCACGCAGGTCCGTGGCGCCGACGCGCAGCCGACCGAGACACCCGTTGTCAGCGCCGGCTTGTATGGCGCGTGGGGTCCGGCCGACACAGAGGAAGGCAACTGACCGAGATCCGGACCTTCGCGGGTTCGGCCGCAGCGAAATACCCTGTCAAAGTGAAACGTGCCCCGGGAGATCCTCCCGGGGCACGTGTGTTTGTGGCGGTCTACCTGGCCTTGTCGGCCTTCTTCTCACCCTTCTGGCCCTTGCCGGGCTTGGGGGTGCCGCCAGGCTGCTGCTTCTGCTCGATCCGGGCCCAGGCGTCCTTGAGAGTGACCGTGCGGTTGAAGACCAGGGCGCCCGGCTTGGAGTCCAGGTCCGCGCAGAAGTAGCCGTTGCGCTCGAACTGGAAGCGGTCACCCGGTTTGGCGGAAGCCAGGAACGGTTCAAGCCTGGCGGCGGGGATCACCTCCAGCGATGCCGGATTGAGGTTGCTCCGCCAGTCGGCGCCTTCGGGCACGTCCTCGGGGTCTTCCTTGGTGAAGATGCGATCGTACATGCGGATCTCGGCATCGACAGCGTGGTCGGTGCTGACCCAGTGGATCGTGGACTTGACCTTGCGGCCGTCGGGCGAATCGCCGCCGCGGGTGGCCGGGTCGTACGTGCAGTGGACCGCGGTCACGTGGCCGGCGGCGTCCTTGTCGACGCCCACGCACTTGACGAAGTAGGCGTAGCGGAGGCGAACCTCCTGGCCGGGGTACATGCGGAAGTACTTCGGCGGCGGTACCTCCTTGAAGTCGTCCTGTTCGATATAGAGGACCTTGCCAAAGGGGACTTTGCGCGTCCCGGCGGCCGGGTCCTCGGGGTTGTTGATGGCCTCGAGTTCCTCGACCTGGCCGTCGGGGTAATTGTCGATGATCAGTTTGAGCGGCCGGAGGACGCCCATCGCGCGGGGGGCGTGCTTGTTGAGGTCCTCGCGCAGGCAGGCCTCCAGCAGGGCGACGTCGTTGACGCCGTCGAACTTGGCCACGCCGATCCGCCGCAGGAATTCCTGGATGCCCCCGGGCGTATAGCCCCGGCGGCGCATCCCGCAGATCGTGGGCATCCGCGGATCGTCCCAGGCGCGGACGACCTTCTCTTCCACCAGGGCGCGCAGCTTGCGCTTGGACATCATCGTGTAGGTGATGTTGAGCCGGGCGAACTCGATCTGCTGCGGCTTGTAGTCCACGCCCTTGGGCTTCACGCCGATCGAGAGGAGCGTCTCGATGAACCAATCGTACAGCGGTCGATGGATCTCGTACTCCAGCGTGCAGATCGAGTGGGTGACGCCTTCCATCCAGTCGTTCTGGCCGTGGGCCCAGTCGTACATCGGGTAGATGCACCACTTGCGGCCGGTGCGAGGGTGTTCCTCGTGCAGGATGCGGTACATCACCGGGTCGCGCATAGTGACGTTGGGGTGGGCCATGTCGATCTTGGCGCGGAGCGTGCGGGTACCATCGGGGAACTCGCCCTTGCGCATGCGGTCGAACAGGTCGAGGTTCTCTTCCACGCGGCGGTTGCGGTAAGGGCTGTCCTTGCCAGAATGGGTCAGCGTGCCGCGGTAGTCGCGGATCTCATCGGCCGAGAGGTCGCAGACGTACGCCTTGCCGGCGCGGAGGAGGGCCTGCGCCCACTCGTAGAGCGTCTCGAAGTAGTCGCTGGCGTGGTATTCGTGCTGGCCCCAGTCGTAGCCTAGCCAGCGGATGTCGGTCTTGATATTGTCGATGAATTCCTGCTCCTCGACGACGGGGTTGGTGTCGTCCATGCGCAGGTGGCAACGGCCGCCGTACTGCTGGGCGATGCCGAAGTCAATGCCGAAGGCCTTAGCGTGGCCGATGTGGAGGTAGCCATTGGGTTCCGGGGGAAAGCGGGTGATGACCTGCTGGTAGCGACCGGTCCGCAGGTGCTCGTCGACGATGTCGCGGATGAAGTCGCTCCGTGCCGCCTGGCCATTGCCGGTTTTGGCGGTGCTGGCGGCAGGGTCCCTCGGATCGACCGGCTTGTTGTCCGGCATGGTCATGGTGCGCGTCCTTTTCTTTTAGGGGGTACGGACGCAGCCGTCCCTGCACCCAAGCCCAAATGTGTGTTGCCCGGCCGGTTGGGACCGAGCAAGCGCCACCGCATCGTGCGGGGGCGCCGGCAAACAGACAATTATGCGGCGGCTCGGCCCCCGAAACGCATCGTCATCCTGTCGGGCCGCCACCGCGTGGCAACTACATCTTCCACCAGTTCAGCTCGATCTGCGGGAAGATCACGTCGTGCAGTTCGGCGTCCTCGACCTCGTGCTTTTCCAGGTCGGTCAGCCGGCCCAGGTAGGCGGAGTCCCGGCTGAGCTTGTCGCACAGGTCGATCAGTGTCTCGAACCGCGCTACGTGCAGCATGAACCGCTTGATGCCGTAGTCGATCGCCTGGCCCCGCGTGATCACGAACTCCCAGTCGCTGGCTTGCAACAGCAGCAGTTCCCGCCCGGCCTTCTTGAGAAGCTCCTCAATCTGCGGATCCTTCTGCCAAGGCAATTCGAAGGTCATCTTACCGAAGAGGGCTTCGCAGCGGTATTCGATGTCCCACATCCAGTTGATCTTCTCGTTCGCCCAGACGCGGTTGTCGCCGCCCTCGCCCCAGGAACCGGCAGGCAGGGACACGGTCTTGTCCGGCGGGTGGTCGTGCAGGTACTGCTCGCTCGTCTGCAGGTCCACGTCGGGGTCCGCGTTGAGCGAGAGGATCACGTCGCGCAGGAACTGCGGGCCCTCGAACCACCAATGCCCGAACAGTTCCGCATCGAAACTCGCCATCACCACGCCGTGCCGGCCCGTGCGGTTGTGATAGTCCCAGAGCCGCTGCTTGACGACGTTGCAGAAGTGCGTCGCATGCTCGTGGATCTTGCTCTGCACGTTCTCGGGGTAGTACAGGTGCTTGCCACCCAAGTCCACCTTTGCGCCCGTGATCTTCCAGTAGCGCAGGCCCCGCCGCAGGCCGTGCCGCTTGTGGAATTCCAGGTACACGCCATCGCCCGGGTAACCGATCGAGCCGCTCCAGACCTGCTCGCAAACCTGGGCGTCGCGCCCGAAGGCCGCCACGCGGCCCGGCCCCGTGCCATCGCTGTTGACCAAGGCCGGTTCGTGTACGTCCTGCCAACCGCGGCCCGGGTACTTCCGCGACTCATCCCAATTGACCCTATTCCACTGGCCGTCGCGTACCCACTCGGACCGGCTGTTTTCGATCAGGTGGTTCTCCACGAAAAAGTGCGTGATGGTCTCGTCGGCAACGAGATGGTCCAGGCCGATGCGGTTCTGCTTGCCGACCCAAGGGATCGGCGGGTCCCACTGTCCGCCCGGCCGATAAGCGCATTCGGGCAGCCACATGCCCGTCGGCTTGAAGCCCAGGATGCGATGCGAACTGGCCAGCCCTGCCCGCAGTTGTGCGCGGATGGACGAGTCCTCGTACAGCAGTGGCAAGTAGCCGTGCGTGGCGGCACTGGTCAGGATCTCAATCAAGCCCGATTCCGCCCGCTCGGCGTAGGCCTTGGGGATATTGCGGTCGATCTTGGCGAACTGCCCGGCCAGCTTGGTGTACCACTCCTCCCAGTGCTGGGCCAGGTAGATCATGTGCCCGTGGTTCCAGGCCTCGAAGTCCTTGCGGTCCTGCTGCGCCCGCTCGATCCGGTCGGCCAGATAGCGCTCGAATCCGTCCTTGAAGTGCTCGTGCGACAATTGCTCCAGCAGCACGGGGGTCAGCCCGATGGTGATGTGCGGCTGAGCCTTGAAGAACACGCACTCGTCGATCATCGATAGGATCGGCAGGTAGGTCTCCGCGGCCGCCTCGTACAACCAGTCCTCGCCGTGCGGCCAGACCCCGTGCCGAAGCACGTAAGGCAGATGACCATGCAGCACAAGGCACATGCTTCCAACAGCCATTTCGCTCTCCTGAAGGGGGCAACAGATGCGAGGTGGCCGTGGTGGCCACCTCGCACTCGCCCTATTGTACTTCCATTAAATGCGTCCCGCCGATCAATGACGGCCCCGCTCTGCGGGCTCGACGGTCTTGCAGCACCTGTACCTCTTTCCCCTGCAGGTGCCCCGATGTTTGCTGCCAGGTGTGTCTATTGGCTATCGCGATTGCCACGGGCGGGTCGCCGGCTGGTCCGGAGCGACCCCTGTCGCCTTACGCGGCGGGTCAACTTGCGGCCCGGTCTCGTCGAGGTGGGCCTGTGCCTGCTCGGTCGTCGGGGCGGCCGCCTGCTCCGGGCCGTTGGGGCTGTGGGGCGGTACGCAGTGGCCGGACACGCCGGTCCGCCGGCAGACTTCGCGGTAGGCGTCCCAGTAGTGCCGGACCAGGTTGCTCCAGTCGAAATCGTCGCTGCTGCTCTCGACCCGGTTGCGCAGCGCGATTCGCTCCCGTCGCTCCAGTTGCAGGAAGTTGTGCAGGTGATTCGTCAGCTCGTTGACGGATGCCTCGTACGAGTGATACCGGCGGTGCGTCACGTACAGGCCGCGCGAGGCGTGGTCCGGCATGTGGCGGATCAGGTAGGTGCCGAAGCCGGCCAGGTCGCTGGTGACCGACGGCACGCCCAGTGCCAGGCACTCCTCGGGCGTATAGCCCCACGGCTCGTAGAAGCTCGGGAAGATGCCCAAGTGGCAGCCGCGGACGAATTGGTTGTACTCCAGGCCGAACAGCGGGTTGGCCGAGGTGATGAAGTCCGGGCAGTACACCACCTTCACGCGGTCTTCCGGCCAGTTGATCAGGTTGTTGTTGCGCAGCCGGTTCAGTACGTCGTCATTGGCATCATCGTACAGATCGTGCGTGACGATCGAGGGCAGCCGGCTGATCCGCCAGCCGTGCCGCAGCCGGCGCAGCCGCAACTTGTGGTAGTCCTCGATCAGTTCGTCGAGCTTGACGTTCTTGTTCATCACGGTCGCCAGGAACAGGCGATCGCCCAACTGGTCCTGGATGGCTTGGCAGCTGCGGCGGAGCTCCTCCATCACGCCGCGGCTTTGCAGGGCCTCGGCGTTGATCGAGCGGAACGGCCGCTTGGTCGTCAGGAAGAAGACGACGGTCCGGTCGCTGCCCATCGTCTTAAGACGCCAGTTCAGCTGCGCCAGGGCATCGATCGTGATATCAAAGCCTTTGTTGCGGTACTCGTAGCGGCCGGAACTGAAGAAGTAGACCGTCTTTTCCAGGTCGAAGGTGTAGCTCGGGAAGAAATGGCCGATCACGAACTGGTGGATCTTCTCCTTGTACTGGCGGTGCAGGTTCTGGAACTCGTGCATCGCCACGAACCGCTCGATGTTCAGGCCATTGGGCAGCAGCAGGTCCGGTTTGCGCCCGACCAGGTGCTCGCACTCATAGGCGGTGATCTCAGACAGCGTGGTAAACACGTGCGCCCCGTGGGCGGCCGCCCGCTCGATCAGCACCTGCGGCTCGATGTTGAATCGCCGGGCGTCGGCCGCCCAGTTCACGAACGGCACATGGTCGTAGAACCACGGGTCGTTCATCGCCAGGTAGCGGCCCAGCATCGTCGCGTGCGTGGTGAAGACGATCGACAGCGGCAGTTCGGCCCGGCGGAGTTCCGGGATCGCCGATCCGGCCATCCACTCGTGGAAGTGCCCGATGACCGGGCGGTCCAGGTTCGGCAGGCTGAACAGCGTCCGGAAGAACTGCTCGACCATCCAGCCGAAGGCCGCCACGCCGTCGATCAGTCCGTCGGCCGGCGGGGTCGGGATCCGGTGGTGCTCCCACAGCAGGTACTTGATCTCGTGCAGTTTGCCCCAGGCGCTGCGCAGGTCGAAAAGCACCACCCGCGGCTGGCCGGTGACCAGCCAGCGCCCGTAGTGCACGCCCAGGCCCATGTCGCGCATCCGCTGGACGACCTGTCCGAAGACGCCTTCGGGGGGCAACTCCTCGAACTCGCTCTGGGCGGTGCCGTGCTCATAAGGGCCGATCAGCACATAGCGCCCGCCCCAGTGCTCCATCATGACTGGGGCCT
>JANYLN010000032.1 GCA_025357795.1 Planctomycetota bacterium | reverse complement strand
TCGTCCCGCAGCCGGCCATGGAAACTCTCGGCATAGCCGTTCTCCCACGGAGAGTGTGAACGGCGGTTGAAAAACGTAGCGCTTGGGCGGTGCCGGCGGTCGGTTGAAAAACGTAGCACCTTTGGTCGCCCTGGCTGTTTTGATGCCACAATATGGACCGGATGAGTCCGATTGAGGCATGGAGGCAGCGAGGGCCAAAAAGGTGTTTACGGACATGGACAAGTGGGCAGAGATTCGACGACGGGTATTGGTGGAAGAAAGCAGCAAGCGGAGCGTGTGCCGGGAGTTCGAGATCTACTGGGACACGCTGCAGAAAACTCTGGGGCATAGCGAGCCGCCTGGCTATCGGCAGGGCCAGCCGAGAGAGAAGAAGAAGATCGGGCCTTTCCTGGAGGTGATCGAGGAGATCCTGAAGCAGGACCGGCCTGCGCATCACAAGCAGCGGCACACCAAGCGGCGGATCTTCGAGCGGTTGCGGGCGGAGTACGGCTATACGGGAGGGTACACCGCGGTCAAAGAGACGGTTCGCGCCTGGCAGGAACAACGCAAGGAAGCGTTCATGCCACTGGTACACCGGCCGGGAGAGGCGCAGGTGGACTTCGGGACGGCCGAGGTCCACTGGGACGGTCAGATCCGCAAGGTCGCCCTGTTCGTCATGACTCTCCTGTACAGCGACGCGATCTTCTGCTGCGTCTTTCCGCGCGAATGCAGCGAAGCGTTTCTGGAAGGCCACCGCCGGGCGGTTGCGTTCTTCGGGGGTGTTGCCCGGCGGATCAGTTACGACAACAGCAAGATCGTGGTATCCCGGATCATCGGTCCCCGCGAGCGGGAGTTGACCCGAGGGTTCCTGCGACTCCAGAGCCACTTCCTGTTCCAGGCCCACTTCTGTTTGGTCCAACGCCCCCCGGAGAAGGGACAGGTGGAGTGCCTCCGCGGGTATGCCCGCCGCAACTTTCTGGTTCCCGTGCCCTGCGTCAGCAGCCTGGAGGCCCTGAATGCCGAAGTGGAACAGAGATGCCGCCAGGATCTGGAGCGGCAGCTGTGGGGCCAGAGCGCTACCAAGGCGGTCCGGTTGGAAGAGGAGCGATCGGCGTTGCTGGACCTGCCCAAGCATGGCTTTGAGGCACGGCGGGTCGAGGACGCGAAGGCCGACTCCCAATCCCTGGTGCGGTTCGACCGCAACAGTTACTCGGTGCCGGCAACCTACGCGTACCAGCCGATGACCGTGGTCGGAGGGATCGACCAGGTCAGGATCGTCTGCCACCATCGCGTCGTCGCCGAGCACCCCCGTTGCTGGGGCCGGGAGCAAACCCAATGCGAGCCTCGCCACTACCTGGCGTTGCTGGAACGCAAGCCCGGGGCCCTGGACTTCGCCCGTCCCCTGGAGCACTGGGAGTTGCCGGAATGCTTCGATGTTCTGCGCCGGCGGTTGGAGGCGGACCTGGGGCATAAGGGTACCCGGGAGTTCATCAAGGTTCTGCGGTTGCTGGAGAACACCTCGATCGGCCAACTCGCCGGCGCGATCGAGCAGACCCTGGCGATCGGGGCGATCAGTTCCGATGCCGTCCGAGTGATCCTGCAGGCCAGGCAGGAAACGCCGATCGGACTGTTCCGTCTCGACGGCCGGCCACACCTGAAACTGGTCCATGTGCAGTCGCCCGACCTGGGTGCCTATCGAGCCTTGACGGCGGGAGGGGTATCATGAAGAAGATCGAGACCAAGAGCATCGTACTCCTGCGGCACCATCTCAAGGCCCTCAAGTTGCCGACCATGCACGCCGAATGCGAGAAGATCGCCCAGCGGTGTGCCGCCGACAACGCCGACCATCTGGCCTACCTCCTGCAATTGTGAGAGTTGGAACTGCTGGACCGGGAACGCCGGGCCGCGGAACGCCGCATGAAGGCCGCCCGGTTCCCCAGTTACAAGACGCTGGAGAATTTTGACTTCCGGACGCAGCCATCCGTCAACAAGATCCTGGTCAGCGAACTGATGCGCTGCCTCTACATCGAGAACCGGGAGAACATCCTGCTGGTCGGTGTCAACGCCGTTCTGAAACTGCGCCAAGACGGCCGGTTTGAAAATGAGGTCTTCTTCCGCTGGGTCTTCTTCCCCCTTTTTGTGTGAACCTGTCTTCTTCTGCTGTTTCTGGATCTTCTTCGCGCTGGGGATTGCTGGGGTACCGTCGGTGCGTACGGCAAGATGGGCGCTCTGTTTTGGAGCCGTCCATGAGCCGAACCCGACGACGCAAGTGCCGACATTGCGGGCAGCTATACGAACCGGACCCGCGTAACCATCACCACCAGCGGTATTGCTTGCAACCGGCCTGCCGCCAAGCCAGCAAGACCGCCAGCCAGCAGCGATGGCGAGTCTCGGCCAAGGGACGGGACTACTTCCACGGGCCGGCCAACCGGCTGCGGGTGCAGGCTTGGCGACAGGCCCATCCGGGCTACTGGCGAAAGCGTCGCAAGAAGCCTGTCGCGTTACAAGATCACTGCCCGCCGCAAGTCCTTGTACCGCCAGAAGATAAGTCCATCTTAACCGGACGCGCGTTACAAGATCTCATCTTCACGCAAGGCCTTGCCCTGACGGGACTTGTCGCCCAGTTAACCGGCAGTGTGCTACAAGAGAACATCGCCTCGAACACCCGGCGGCTGATACTCTTGGGTCAGCAGATCCAAGGCCCCAGTAGCCGGAGGCGAGCCGATGACCGTAGTCAAACGAGTGCTGTGCCGGGAGCAACTGCGGCGGGTGCCGCCGCAGTTCAGCTGGATCGACCACCGCCTGGTTCGGGATAGGCTCATCGCCGGCCGCTCGGCCGAGGCATTGGCCCTGTACCTGTTCCTGGTCACCGTCGCCGATGGGGAAGGCCTGAGCTACTACTCCGACGCCGGCATCGGCAAGTTGCTACCGCTGGATGGGCCGGCGCTGGGGCGGGCCCGCCAGGAACTGATCCGCGCCCGGCTGATCGCCTACCAGAAGCCTCTCTACCAGGTGCTGTCCCTGGACAAGCCCACACCCCGACTCGGGCAAGTGCAGAGCCTCGGACAGGTTCTCCAGCAGATGGAGCGCAAAGCATGATCGACTACGAACTGTACTGCCGGATCAAGGACTACCACGACAACCGCCAGCTGACGGTGGTCCAGATTGCCCGTGAGCTGAATCTGGATGAGCGGACGGTCGGGCGGTGGCTGGCCACCGAAAAGTTCCAACTGCGTCAGACGCCGTTGCGACCCGGCAAGCTGGACCCGTATAAGAAGCAGATCGTTCGCTGGCTGGAGAGCCATCCCTACACCGCCACGCAGATCTTCCTGCGGCTGCGTGAGGGCGGCTACCGCGGTGGGATCAGCATCGTCAAGGACTACGTCCACCGCATCCGCCCGCCGCGGACCCCCGCCTTCCTGACGCTCTCGTTCGCCCCGGGCGAATGCGCCCAGGTGGACTGGGGGCAGTTCGGCTCGGTCTGCGTGGGCAACACCCGCCGCCGACTGAGCTTCTTCGTGATGGTCCTGTGCTACAGCCGGATGCTGTACGTCGAGTTCACCGTCAGCGAGACGATGGAGCACTTCCTGGCCTGCCACGCCAACGCCTTCGCCTTCTTCGGCGGGGTGGTCTCACGAGTCATGGTCGACAACCTGCGCAGCGCCGTACTGCAACACGCGATTGGGCAGACCCCTGTCCTGAACCCGCGCTACAAGGACTTCGCCGATCACTTCGGCTTCCAGGTCTCTGCCTGCGGGGTCGGCCAGCCGCAGGAGAAAGGACGCGTGGAAAACGCCGTCGGGTACATCAAGAAGAACTTCCTGGCCGGCCTGGAACTGAGCGACTTCGCCCTGGTCAACCCCGCGGCCCGCCAGTGGCTGGACAGCGTGGCCAACGTGCGAATCCACGGCAGCACCAAGCGGCAGCCGTATGAACTGTTCCAGGCGGAGAAGCCCACGCTCCTGCCCCTGTCCGCCCAGCCATACGATGTGGGCCTCCTGCGGCCGGTCCGGGCCAACAGCCAGTTCCGCGTGATCGTGGACACCAACACCTACTCGGTGCCCGCCGAATACGCCGGCGCCGCCCTGACACTCAAACTCTACCCGGACCACTTGTGCCTGTACCACCAGGACCAGTTGATCTCCCGCCACGTCCGCTGCTACGATCGCCGCCGGGACTTCGAGGACCCGGATCACCCCAAGGCCTTGCTCCAGCAGCGCCGCCGGGCGAAGGACCAGAGATTGCTGCTGCGGCTGCTGTCGCTGACGCCCAAGGCCGAAGCGTTCTACCAGGGCCTGGCGGAGCGACGGCTGAACGTCCTGCATCACGTCCGCCAGATCGTGGCCCTGACGGAGATCTACGGACAGGACAAGGCCGCCCGAGCCATCGAGGACGCCCTGGAGTTCCAGGCATTCAGTTGCGAATACAACGCCAACCTGCTGGAACAGCGGCAGCGGATGTTGCCGGAGCCGGGAGCGCTACACCTGACCCGCCGGCAGGACCTGCTCGAACTGGAACTGCCCGAACCCAACCTGGGTCTCTACGACATGCACGAGAGCCCGAACCCTATCCCTGGAGAGAACCATGAACCGCAAGGACCCAAAACCGTCGGATGACCTGCGCCGGCAACTGCAACTTCTGAAGCTGCCGTTCCTGCTGGAGCACTTCGAGGAATTGGCCGGCAAGGCCGCGGCCGATCAGTGGTCGCACGTGGAGTTCCTGGCCCGTCTGATCGAAGGCGAGGCCAACCTGCGTCAGGATCGCGCCTGCCAGCGACGCATTAAAGATGCTCGCTTCCCCGTGCTCAAGACGCTGGAGCAGTTCGAGTTCACCTGGCCGACCAAGATCAACCGCCCGGCGATCCAGAACCTCTTCCGCCTGAAGTTCATCGAGGACAAAGCCAACGCGATCTTGATCGGGGGCGTCGGCCTGGGAAAAACGCACCTGGCGACGGCGTTGGGGCTGGCGGCCTGTTATGCGGGCATCCGCGTCCGCTTCGCTACCGCCATCGACATCATCAACGGCCTCTCGGCCGCCCAGAATGCCGGTCGGCTGGCCAAGGAACTCAGGAACTATACCCGCCCGGGCCTTCTGGTAGTCGATGAACTCGGCTATCTGCCCATTGATAAGCGCGGGGCCGACCTGCTGTTCCAGATCATCAGCGGGCGGTATGAGCGCGGTTCGATCGTCCTGACGACCAACAAGGTCTACAAGCACTGGCCGTCCATCTTCAACAACGACAGCACGCTGACCTCGGCCATCCTGGACCGCGTCCTGCACCACGCAGAGACCGTCATCATCGAAGGTAAAAGCTACCGCATGAAGGACCGCATTGAGCCCTGACACGACCTCTACAACCCCCGACTGCCGCCACGCGAGCTCACGCCGGCCGACTGACCGCATTATCACACCGGCTGATTTACAGCATTTTCAAACCGGCGCCGACA
>JANYLN010000220.1 GCA_025357795.1 Planctomycetota bacterium | reverse complement strand
CCCGCGTCATACGCCCAGGAGAACTGGAAGACATGTTCGCGGCCCTGCCAGTCCCGGCACCAGCCGGTGATCGTTCTAGTATACATCGTACAGTCCCCGGCGCAGGGCCTTTGCCCGCCCCGCGCACAACATTGACTTCCGCGGTGTCCACCTCGCCACAATTCTATCCGCGCAAACACATCGGCCCGCTCGGTCCCGCGGGACTTTCCCGCCCGATCGCTGTATCGTATTGCGCGTGAGCCAGGTACAGGACATCGTCATCGTAGGGGCCGGCGCCGCCGGACTGACCGCTGGGATCGCCGCCGCTGAATCGGCCAGGCTGGCCGGCAAGGAGTTGCACATTGTCTTGCTCGATGCCGCCAAACGCTTTGCCGCCAAGATCCTCGCCGCCGGCGGTGGCCGCTGCAACGTCACGCACGAACGCATAACCCCGGACGATTTTGCCGGTCCGCGCAACCTCATCCGCAACGTGCTCGCCGGTTTCGACGTCAATGCGACGATCGCCTGGTTCGCCTCGCTCGGCGTGGACCTGAAATGCGAAGAGACCGGTAAGTTTTTCCCTGTCACCGACAGTGCCCGCACGGTTCTGGACGCCCTGGTCAACCGCTGCCGGCGGCTCGGCGTCACGATTCAGCCCCAGTCCCGCGTGCAGGAGATCCTCGTCGATTTGCCCCCAGCCGCCCCCGCGACCTTCACGATCCGCTGCGAGCAGGATCAGTGGCAGGCCCGCCGCGTCGTCCTTTGCACTGGCGGCAAATCCATGCCCTCCACCGGCACCACGGGCCAGGGCTGGCAACTCGCCCGCCAACGGGGCCACACCGTGACAGACGTCCATCCCGCGCTGGTGCCGCTGGTGCTCGCCGAAAACTTCTGGCATGCCGAGATGTCCGGCCTCTCGCACGAGGCCCAGTTGTCGCTCTCCGTCGACGGCAAGCGGACCCAGCAGCGGACCGGCAGCCTGCTCTGGACCCACGTTGGCATCAGCGGCCCGGTCGTGCTCGACATCAGCCGGCACTGGGTGATCGCCCACGCCGCCGCCCGCAAGGTCGAACTCCACTGCAATGTCCTGGCCGGCGAATCCTTCGACCAGGTCGAGCATTGGCTGACCGAGCAGGGCAAGATGCCGCACCGCCTGGTCGATAACGTCCTGGCCTCGCGACTCCCGCGCCGCCTCGCCGACAAACTCTCCCGGCTCTGCCGCATCACCAACGATGTCCGCGCGGGCCAGCTCCGCCGCCAGGACCGCCGCGCGCTGGTCCACACCCTCACCGAGCTGTCCCTGCCCGTGACAGGCCATCGAGGCTGGGACCACGCCGAAATCACCGCCGGTGGCGTGCCGTTACAGGAAATTGACTACCGCACGATGGAGTCCCGCAAATGCCCCGGGCTCTATCTCGCCGGCGAGATGCTCGACGTCGACGGCCGCGTAGGCGGCTTCAACATGCAATGGGCCTGGTCCACAGGCCACCTCGCCGGCCTCGCCGCCGCCAAGTCGCTGCTGCAACCATAACGCGGAGTCCAGTCCCCACGCCCGCGCCGTATTTTGTTTGACGAAGGACTGTTTGAGTTCAAAAGTTCAGTAACAACCAGCGAGCCCCTACTTCCACCGCTGCTGCACGATCTCCACCGCCTTGGGCATCGCCTCCGCCACACGGACGTAATCGACCGGCGTGTTGGCCGGCATCGCGATCTTCAACTTCTCCCGCAAGCCGGGCCGGACCGGGACGTTCTTCGCCTCGCTCTTGGCAAGCATCTCCTCGACCTGCTCGCTGCACAGAAACGCCGCCAGCTCCCGCGCAAACTCCCCATGCGGTCCGTTCTTCAGAACAGCCACCGTATTCGGCAGCAGCAGCGTGCCGCCCCCGCCCATGTCCAGGTACAGCATCTCGATCTTGACGCCCGACTCCTGCTGGCTGATCACGTCGTCGGTGTCTGTCGCGCCCATCGCCGCCTGGCCCATCGCGACCGCCTTGGCGACCTGCGCATTCCCCCCGGCCAGCCGTGCCGCCACCCCGCCCGCCGCCATCCGCTCGACCCACGCCGTGAACGCGGGCTCGCCCCACAGCGCCAGCAGTGCCGCCACGTGCCCGCGCGTCGTGCCGAACAGCGGGTTGGCAAAGACCACCTTCTGCGCGTACCCAGGCTGCGCCAGCTCGGCCCAGGTCTTGGGCAGCTGATCCGCCCTGAGACCCTTCGGATCGTACGCCAGCACCCGCCCGCGCAGCCCGAACCCGATCCAGCGGTCCTTGGCATCGCGATAGGCGACCGGGATATTGCGCGCCGTCTCCGGCAGGTACGGCTCGAGCAGATCGTCCTTGGCCAGCAGGATCGCCTGGAATGGCTCGTTCGCCCAGAACACATCCGCCCGCGGGCTGCCCGCCTCCGCGCGGATCCGCCGTGCCAGCCCCGTCGTCTTGTCCGCCTCGGTATCAAACAACGGCTGCACCCGAATGCCCGTCTTCTCCGTGAACGCCCCCAGGATCTGCCGCGCCAGCGGTTCATCCGCCGAGGTGTACAACACCACCTCGCCGCGTACCGCCGCAGGCTGCGTCTGCGTGCCGGCCGGTTCCTGCCTGGCCTCCTCGGCCTTCTTCGAGCAGCCCGCCACGACCATCAGCCCTGCGCACACGATCCCCAGGAGCAACCCGCCCGGGCGACCTGTCCGACCGCCTGAGCGGGAAACCTCATTCCGTGTTGTCCCAGCCGCGGACCGCCTACTTCCCAGCCGGCTCGCCCGCGGGCTGCCCGACCTGGCGCAGCTGGCGGAAGTACTCCCCGACCGGCCCGTCGTACTGCGGGGGCAACTTGTGTTCGTCAATCGTCTTGGCTGCATCTCGCTCCGCGCTGCTGAGAACATCCACAAGTTCCTTTCTGCTCTCACCCTTGACCTGCTGGCTGTCATCGAAATATTCGCCGATGATCCGCCCGTTGCGCCACTTCGTCTCGACCTTGCTCTTTGTCAGGGCCGTCGGTGTGTGTTCGATCGGGGCGACGCCGCCCCGGCCCTGGCCCAGCGCGCCCATGCCCATGCCCTTACCAGGGTTGCCCGCGCCGGGATTCTGGCCCATCCCGTTCTGGCCGGACTTGCCCTGCACGTCCGCCAGCAGGGCTTGCATGCTCTCCATCTCGCTCTGCATCGCCTCCATCTCGCCGAGCTGGTCGCTGGCATCCGCCAGATCGCCCTTGCCCTTGCCTTGACCGTTGCCGGGCGTGCTCTCGCTCGGATCACCGCTCTGATCGCCGTCGCCCTTCTGGCCAGGCTGGCCGCTGCTCTTCTTGCCGCCACCCTGCTGCTTGAGGTCCGCCGACGCATCCGCCATCGACTGGCCCAGCTTGTTGGCCATCTGGCTGGCCTTCAGAGCGTTGTTGAGCTTCTGCATCATCTGGTTCATCTGCTGGTCCGACAGCCCCTGGTCCTTCATCGCCTGCTGCAGGTTCTTCATGTCCGCCGCGCTCATTGGCTTGCCGTCCTTCATCGCCTGGGCCAGCTTCTGCATCTGCTGCTGGTTCATCCCCGCCGCCTTGAGCTGCTTGGCCAGCTCCTCCGGGATCTGCTGATCCTTGAGGGCCTTGGCGATCTGGTCCAGCTGCTTGGCCAGCTCCGCCGCCTTGGCTGGGTCCTTGCCCGCATCCGCGATCTGCTTCTGCAGCTGCTGCAGCGCCTGCTTGGACTCCTTGAAGTTCCCGCCGGCCAGCTGCTTGGAGAACTGGTTGACCAGGCTCTCGCTGTCCATCTTCGTCAGCGCCAATTTGCTCAGCGACGCCTGCAGCGCCTCGGTCTGCTGTTGGAGGTTCTGTGCCTGCTGGCGGGCCTGGTCCTTGAGGCTGGTCATCTCCTTGACCGCCTCGATACCCATCTTCTCAGGCTGCTTGGACATGCTCGTCAGCTGCTGCTCGAGTTCATCCAGTTTCTTGGTCAGCTCAACGTTCGGCTTGTCCGCCTTCTGCAGTTGTTCCTTGGCCTTCTGGATCTGCTCGACCTGCTTAGTGACGATCTCCTGCTGCCTCTTGATCTCGTCCTTCTTCTTCTGCGTCGCCTGCAGCTGGCCCGTCACATCAATGGTCGGCAGCAGCCACAGCAGCAGCAATGCCGCTCCCCAGCCAATTAGAGCATGGTTGACCCGCTTGGGATACCGCACCGGCAGGACAAGGCGGACCTGGATCATCGCCGCCGTCCGCTCGGCGTCCGCGACCGCCGCCTGCGAGAACGGGTCCTCCGAATTCCGCAGGTACAGCGCCGTCGATAGCCGCTCCTTGGCCGCCCCCGCCTGGTCCAGGGCCACCGCGGCCGAGATCGAGTCCTCCGCCGTCACGATTAACCAGATCAGCGCCGCCAACGCCGCCAGCCCGCCCGCCGCCATCGCTGCATAATCCAGCGGCAGGTCGTGTACGAGCGTCTTTTTCACGGCGACCGCCACCAGCCACGCCAAGCCCGCCCAGATCAGACCTGTGCCCAGGTACTGCAGGTAACGGTTCATCCACAACCGCCGGCGAGCCGCGGCGACGCGTTGATTGATTAGTGACATGGTCTTGCCCACCTTTCCGACCCTGCCAGATTCTAAAGCAACCGCTCGCCCTCTACAATAGTTTAGACGTTGCTTGTTACTGAAAGTTCACGGTGCCATAACGATCGCTCGTCTGGCGTCTTACACATACCGGTTCGCCAGGTCCACCGTCTGTCACGCCTGCCCGTTGGATTTGCCGCCAACATGCTAAAGGCCTGATCATTCCGCACCGATGTAACGGGTGGAACCTGTCGGTTCCAAGTCCGTAGGTTTCTGGCCGCAGAGGCCATGTCAGGGATATACGTGTGAGTATTCTGAGCAAGATCTCGCTCGATCGGTCGCAGAGACGTCACCACGAACTCCGCCGCCGCCGGCAGGAACTGACAGGCGGACCCGAACTCCTGGCCGTCCGGCAGGCCGACCCAGCCGACACCGCTGATACCGACCTCGACCTCGCAGGCCAGATCCAGCAGCAATTCCTGCCCCGCGCCTTCCAGCAATTCGGCCAGTTCCAGGTCGGCTCCGCCGTACTGCCCTGCGGCAGCGTCTGCGGCGATATCGTCGATATCACGACATTTGGCCGCCAGTACCTGTCCTTCTGGCTGGTCGATGCCACAGGCCACGGTGTCGCCGCCGCCATGCTCGCCGCCCATCTGCAGCCCCAGCTTCGCCGCGTCGCCTGGGACGGCAGACGGCACCGGCCCCGCAGGCCCGACCGTGCAATGGCCCTGCTCAACAAACTGCTCCTGGCCCGCCAGCCCAGCAGCGAACCGATGTTCGTCGCCGCCGTCTACTGCCTCGTCGATCTGCTCTCAGGCCGCGTGACCCTCTCTCGCGGCGGTTCGCCGATCCCGATGGCCATCCGGTCCGATGCCGTCGAGCCCGTCTTCACCACCGGCCGCCTGGTCGGCATCGAATCCAGCAGCCGTTTCGAATCCAGCGAACTGAGCCTCGCCCCCGGCGAGTCCCTCGTCTTCTGGAGCGATGGCCTCGAACGCCTCGCCGACTGCGAGCAAACCCTGCACTCCGAAATGCCGGCCCAATCCATCTTCGACTTCGATGCCGTCCGCGAAGGCCGCGTCCCCGAGGTCCTCGACCGCCTCCGCTACCGCTGGTGGCAAGGCCGCAAAAGCGGCGCCTGCGAAGACGACATCTCCCTCATAGTCCTGCGCCGCACGTAACGACCGCCTGGCTGTTACATGTTTCGCCACACCCACATCCCAATCCCTCCGATCACAACCCCCCATATCAGCAGGATCACGATACCCGCAATCCAGCTCCGCGGCTTGCCGTTTGCCAGCCGTTCCTTCGCCGTCTGCCGGCATTCCGCCAGCACCTCCGCCGGGATCATCTTCAGCACCAGCGCAATCCCCAAGGGTACCAGCACCAGGTCATCCAGGTAGCCCACCACGGGGATGAAATCCGGGATCAAATCGATCGGGCTAAACGCATATGCCGCCACGCACGCCGCCACTGCCTTGGCATACCAGGGCGTGCGCGGGTCCCGGCAAGCCAGGTAGATCACATAGCTATCCGTCTTGAGCCGCCGAGCGTATTGCCGCCATGTCTGCAGGTGTTTCATCAGCCGTGATTATAGCAAAGTCCCTGTTCGACGAAGGACTATTCGAGTTCCCGCTTTAGCGGGGGCCGTGGCCGTTGTTGCTGTTACCGTCGTCCCACAAAAAAAGAAGAACCCCGCTGCGGCGTGGACGCAGCGGGGTTCACTCTCTCCAGGATCGGGTCGGAAACGGCACTCGCCCGCGATCCCCTCCTTGTGCACAGGTCCGAGGCCTCGAAAAAACCGCCCCGACCATGTAAGCCGTCCGGCAACCTAGGCCCGATGCCTCTGGCGGTGCCCAGCACCGCGGGAAGTCCTTCGAGTCCCGTCCACATCCGGAACGCCTGACTCGACCTTCCGTTGGCATCCCCAGTCGCCGGGGGGCTAAACCGGTCGTCGGTCGTTAGCAGCCCCGTCCTTTGCACACCAGAACCTTAAGATACACCCCCCAACCCGTCAAATCGCCACCGCAGGAATCCCCGGCCGATACTTTAACTTTTTTTGATTTCGCCTCTGCGGCCCCCGCGCGGGCAAGGAATATGGGACACGACCCCCGCGCCAGTCTCAAAGAATGCCCGCCCCAGGCCAGCCACACGTCGTACCCATCCTCGCAGGCAGAACCAAAACCGTGCGGCAAAAACGAGGCACCCCGCGACGATCCGAAAATCGTCGCGGGGTGCACGTGCTTTGCCAGGAACGCAGGCTGTACTGCTCGCCCGTGTTCCCCTCCTTTCTTCACGCTACGAGGCGTTATGCTACCGCCCCGACCGCGTTAGCCATCCGGCGAATACGGCCCGATGCATGGGTGCCCAGCACCCTGACAAAAGCCGTTCGAATCCCGTCCGGATCAGCGACGCCTGACTCGACCTTTTGTCAGCATCTCCAATTCGCCGGTGGGCTCACCGGTCGTCGGTCTTTGTCAGCCGCGTCCTGGCTCATCAAAAGTATGATACGGTCCACAGGCAGGCAAATGAAAAACACCGCGCGCGGAAGATAGGGCAGGGGGGAGCTGGCGTGCGGAAGCGATCGGCCGTTAGCAATCGACAATCAACGCCAACCTGCTAGCTGTCGTTCAGTTGTCCTCTTCCATCGTCGCCGTCAGCCCCGCACTGGTCAGTTGTTCCACGTACAACTCCGCCCGCTCCCTGTGCGTGCTCAGCAGCACCGCCCGGCCGCGCGTGTGCGCCTCTGCCGTCCGCTGCAGCGCCTCCGGCTCCGATAGCGGCGTCAGCCGGTGTACGATCCGCACCACCTTCTCAAAGATGTTCACCTCGTCGTTGTGCAGCAGCACCCGCCAGGGCGGCGACACTTCCGGCTTGTCCTGCTTCTCGGGCCTGACCTGCGGACTCTTCGGCTTGGACGCCGGCGGGGCGATCTCGACCTGCTCGGCGGTCTGCGTGGCTTGCGGCATCGTTTCGGCCTCCTGCGCGACGGGACCCGGATGCAACCAGCGGTCCCCGATGAGCGGCCGGCGAGGAACCTCGCCTGCCTGATTTCTTAGATTCTAGCCCGCTGCCCCTCGCAAGCCTAGTCTTTTCATCCAAGTGCCTTGCGCGCCATGCAACTTGCGCCGCGACTCCCCAGCCAGGTGGATCGTGCTATTTCCAGATACCTCGCCCCCCAGGTCACTTCCCGCCACGCCCCACCTTGCCAGGCGGCGGCCCCGCCGCGCTCACCAGCCGCGCCAACCCCTCTTTCGCCTGCCTGGCATAGGCCGTACCCGGCGCGATCTGCAGGACTTGCTGGTAGTACTGCCGCGCCTCTTCCGTGCGCCCCATCTGCGCGTACCGCGCCGCCAGCATCAGTAGCACCGGTCCCTGCGGTTCGACCTTCTGCTCCGCCAACTGGGTCGCCGCCCCCTTGTTCTTGTGCAACTGGGCAAGCCCCTGCCGCGCCTTCCCCGCCGCCGGCGTCCGCGGATAAACCTGCCCGATCAACTGGTAGTACCGCTCCGCATCGGCATAACGCTGCCCAGCCATCGCCTGCTCCGCCATCTGCAGCGTCTGCCGCGCCGACGCCTCATTCCGGGCCACCACCACCCCCGCTTGCAGCGACGGATCCTTCTCGATCTGTGCCAGCAGTTGCAGCGCCTCTGCCCCCGCCGCCCGGCCGTAGAAGCCCTCCGCAATAACCGTAAGCCGCTCGTGCGCCTCCGCCGACGTGCCTTCCTTTACCAGACTCCGCGCCGCCTCCAGCAGTCTCTCCCCCTGCGCATCAACCTTCCCAAGCAGCTCCGCCCCCTGCCGATGCAGCGGATGACTCCCCGGCGTCGCATCGGCCACCGTCGACGCCAGCCCCGCCGCACGGAAGTACTGCTGGGCGGGCGCGTCCGACTCCCCCGCCGCCTCCAGCGCCGCCTTGGCGCGGTTCAGCCGATTGGTCAATTCGTTCTCCCGCGCCAGCGCCAGCCCCCCCGGTGTCAGCCGCTCGTACTGCGACGGCAGTTCATCCGCCAGATCCCCAACCGGCCCCGACCACACGACTGTATAGTCCGGCCCGACCAGGTACACCTCCGGCAGCACCCCCAACGCCAGCAGCACCGGCAGCCGGCTCCCCGTCCCGATCGGCAAAGCCATCCCATCAGGCCGCAGCAACGCCTGCACTTCATCCGCCGGCGCGACCGTCACCAGGTACGCCTCGACCCCCCGGCTCGACCACTCCCCAGCGACCTTCGCCAGCTCCCTGGCCGCCTTCCGCGAACCCTCCGACCAGGGCTCCAGCACGCCCAGCACCCACAACCGTCCCTCCAGGTTGTGCCCCTGGATCGGCCCCGCCCTGTTCAGCCACTGCCGCGCCGGCACCCCACCGATCCGTAGGGCCGCAGGCCGACTCGCCGGCGCCGTCGCCGCGGGCGCCGTCTCTGCCGCCGCCGCCGCCCCCAACCGCAGCGGCTCGACCTGCAGCGTCGTAGCCGGCACGGGCGGAACCTCCGACGGCTCACTCGCCGCCGGTCGGCTGTCCAGCGTCAACGGCTCGTCCTCAAACTCCCCAAAGCCCGCCGCCTGGATCGACAAAAAGAATATGCAGGCCAGCGCAACGCATCGCATGTCTGTCTCCTACGAATCTGCCGGACAATGTTACTGATGACCAGGTCCAGAATCTAGCCGCCCGCCGCCCGGGCGGACTGCCGTGGCCGTTGTTGTCGCTGCCCGCTACCCGCCCTCCGTCAGCAGGAACCTCGCCGGCGACGTCGGCAACCCCCGTCGCCGCGCCTCGCCCATCAGCAGCGCCGCATACGAGTCTGTGAGGCTCCGCGACAAGTCCAGGCCCAGTTCCCCCGCCACCCGC
>JANYLN010000309.1 GCA_025357795.1 Planctomycetota bacterium | reverse complement strand
TGAGTGAAGGCCTGGACCCGTTCGTCGATGTTCCAGCGCAGGCCATAGCCAGCCAGGAAGTTCTCGATCGTGCGGAAGGTGATGTAGGCATCATCGCACAGCCAAGCGGTCCGGACGAGTAGTGCGCTGTACAGGCCCAGCAGCGCCAGCAGGAACAGCCGCTGGGCGGGTCGTTTGTTGTCCGCCCGGATGGCGGGTCTTGCATCGGCAAGCGTGTCAGCCACGGCCATTCCCTCGTTCAGACCGGATTTGCCCAATAGCATCCTTTTTTGCTGCAATCTGTTGAAATCGGCTACGCCGCGGAGCGGCTACTGCCGACCTGCTGGCGGCGGTTCCAGGCGGACCTTCTCGATCCAGCATTGGTCGTCGGCCGGCTGGATGAGGAAGCGGTCGAAGCCGGTCTGGACGATCTCCCGCGGCACCGCGACGTCCAAGGGGTAAACGCCTCCGGATTGGACCGGGATCACCTGGATGAGGGGCTCGGCCCCGCCTCGCGGCCAGAGGATGCGGCAGTCTTTACCGGCCATCAGAGTCAGATGCAGCATGGTCGCGTGGCAACGTGTCGTCAAGTAGAGCCAGAGTCCCTTCGCTGGAAGCCGGGCGTTGAGGCTCGCCGTGCCGCGATCCTCCTGCGAGGTGAGATCCTCGAACTGGAACCGCATCGGCGGGTGGCGATAGTAGTCGCGGTCCACGAGATTCTCATAGCGGCCAAACCCCATGGCGAGAATCGCCTTCCAGCGGGCCGCGCTGAAGATCTCGCCCGTGGTGATCAGCCGGAGCTTTTCGTAGTACTGCCGGAGGCGCAGGTCGGTCAGTTCGTTCGTGCCTGACTCGACGCTTTCCGTGTAGCCGTCTGGCAGGAACCGCTGGAAGTGGCCGATCCACCAGTAGCCCTCAGACGTCGGCAGCCTTGCCAGCAGCGCGTCGGGCAGGCCCAGCTTATCAATGATGTGCTTGTCGGGACCCGCGTAGTAGCCAAACATCCCGATGCAGGACTCGACGAACACGCGCTGGTTGCTGGTGGCGGCGGCCATGCCCTTCTTCGCCAGGTCGAACGTCGGGATGCTCGGGTGTGGGCTATTGCGCAGCAGTCCGGTCCGCTGGTAATAGGCGGCGCGACCGTCCTCGACATGAAATGCGCTCCAGTGATCGGCGTCTTCCTCCATCTCCGCATAGCGGCTGTCGCTGAGTAACGACGGCCGGGAACCGCACAGGCCCAGCACGACGACGGCCGCTACGGCGGCCGCACTGGCGAACGCCGCTCGCCGGGGCATGGCCAGGGTTGCCAGGATCCCGATCGCCGCCAGCAACGGGACGGTGAAGAACCGCCCGCTCATGAAATCCCCGCCGATCTTGAGGACATAGAGCCAGTACAGCAGCAGGCCCGCGGCCAGGGCCAGATGCTTCCGCTGCCGGGTAAGGACAGCAGCGACGATGCCCGCCGCGATCACAGGCAGCGTCACGGGATCGAACTTGAGCGAATCCCAGCAATAGCTGAACCCGTGGCTGATCAGCGTTAGAGAGGGAATGCCGGTGCTGAGTTTGGCGTAGGCGGTATTGGGGAACGGAAAGCCGTAGTAGATGACGCTGAAGATCTCCCAGGCCAGGAACGGGACGAAGCCCAGCAGCACCAGGCCAAGCGCCTGGCGGCTGCGGTGCTGCCAGAAGGCGTGCGCCAGGGCGGGCGCCACCAGCAGCAGCAGGTCCATGCGGTTGAGCACCAGCAGGCCCGCCAGGAGCGAGAGGTAGAGCAGGCGGCGTGGCGCGAGGGGCTGGTTCAGGTACAGCCAGAGGAAACCCGCCAGTAGCAGGTAACTGAGGGGGTTCTCCAGGCCGCTGGTGCTGAAGTCCACGAAGGCCTTGCTGAAGGCGCAGATCGCCACCGCCAGCAGGGCCTGGCCAGCGCTGCGGGCGATGCCGAAGGCCAGGATGCACACCGCCGCCAGCGACAGCGCCATGCTGGTGAAGATGGCGGTGTAGTAGATCTCGCCGCTGCAGGCCCGCAGGCC
>JANYLN010000262.1 GCA_025357795.1 Planctomycetota bacterium | reverse complement strand
TCCCCCGCACACGCGGGGATGGACCCGTCCCATCCGTGATCGTCGCGGACTGGATCGCGGCCCGATCGTCGCCTCCGCCCGAACGCCCATCGCCGCGTCCAGGCACGTGTTCGGGTCGGCATCCACCGCCAGCACCGGCTTGCAGCCCCGGGCGATCAGCCGGCTGACCAGCAACGCCGCCAGCGTCGTCTTGCCGACGCCCCCCTTGCCCGTGATCGCCACGGTAAACGCCATGAACAACTACCCTTCTTTCACCATGCCAGCCGCACGCCCGCGGACATCGCAAGCGCCCTGCTCGACATGCGTCCGACTCTTGTCATTACAAGTAACCATCAACAAGGAACCGATCCAGGCCCTTACACGAACTTATACTTCGCCTGCAGCGCCGCCGACGTCTGCCCCAGCAGCTGGAAGACCCGCTCCGCGTCCGCCACCGGCAGCGAACCCGTCCCGCACGACGGCGTAATGAAAGCCTGCTCCACAACCTGCTGCTTGTCCAGGCCAGCCTTGGCAACCAGATTGTCCACGCCCTGCTCGAACTTCGCCACCAGGCTCTCGACCGTCTGCTCGCGAATGGCCGCCGACGTCGGCACCACGCCCCAAGCCAGCATCCCGCCCCGCGCCAGGTGCTGCTTGACGCTCTCGCCGTACATCGCGATCGTCTCCGCGTACTCGAAGGCGTCGAAATTCACGATGTCCACGCCCGCGTCGATCAGGATGCTCCACTCCGTGTTGCCGCAGCAGTGGATCCCCGCGATGCCCTTGTCCGCATGTATCGCGTCGATCACTTCCTTCAGCAGCGCCACCACGTCGTCCCGCTGCACCGACACGTACGTCGAACTGCCGAACGCCGACAGGATCGGTTCGTCGATGAAGCAGATGATGTTTTCCGCGTAGGGCTGGAACTTCTGGATCTGCCAGCGGCACTTCTGCGCCAGCGCCTTGACGATCACGTCCCGAAACTCTTCGTTGTAGTACATCGCCCGCTTGTTCTCATCCACCAGCGTTAAGGCAAACGAGCACGGCCCCGTCGTCTGGACCTTCACGAAAGGCCGCCGGCCGCCCTGCGCCTTCAGGCACTTCTCCAGCGCGTAAATGCCCTTGGAGTAGGCCGGCGTGATCGCCATCGCCGAGCAGTCGCCATTGCCGCTCTCCGGGTCCATCGCCGCCATGTACTGCTCGTAAAACGCCGCGAACGCCTCCGAGTAATCGCTCGCGGTGTCGAAGTACATCCGCCGCTTGTCCTGCTCGATCACCGCGTTCGGCATGCCTTCGGAGTACTGGATCTCCATCTGCTCGGTCAACCCCGTCGCAGGCAGCTGCGGCCAGATCGGCGCATTCGGGATACTCTTGAGCACCACCTCGACGGCCACCGCCGCATCGCTGTGGGGAAGACTGCCGATCGCCGTCGCCAGACACTTGGGTTTGATGTTCATCGGGTTCCCTTTCCTTTGATATTGTTCTTGGCTACGCGGTTTCTCGCCGCCATCGCGGATTGCTTACGGTCTCTCGACAGCCGCCAGGATACTGGCGAACGCCGCCTTTGCCTGCTCGCTGCTGTGCTCCAGAACACCCCGCCCATTTCGATCCGCCGTCCGCACCTGCGCGCAATACGGGATCATCCCCGCCACCGCCAGCCCCTCCAGCGCCGACCGGACGAACTGCTCATCTTCCACATTGGCAATCTTGTTGGCAACCGCGCGGACGTCCCGGATGCCGATCTGCCGCGCCATCTCGAAGATCCGCCGGGCACAGTCGATCGAAGCCTGCCCCGGCTCCACGACGACCAGCATCGTGTCCACCCCGCGAGCCGTCGCCCGCCCCAGATGCTCGACCCCCGCCTCCAGGTCCAGTACGAGTGCCTCGTCCTTGTGCAGCACCAGGTCCTGCACCAGCGCCCGCAGCAGCACGCTCTCCGGACACGCACACCCCGACCCGCCCTGCTGCACCGCGCCCAGCACCAGCAGCAAAATCCCCTCGTGCGGATACCCGCAGATCTCCGCGATGTCCGCCACCTCGGGGTTGAGCCTGAAGATCTGCCCGTACTGCTTGACCTTCGCCCCTGTCCGCTGCTCGATGAGAGCCTTCTGCTCCGCGATCGGCACGATCCGCTTCTGGGCCTCCGCCGAGATACCCAGCGCCGTCGCCAGGCTCACCGCCGGGTCGGCATCGACCGCCAACACCCTTCGGCCGCCCCGCGCCATCAGCCCAGCCAGTGCCGCCGCCAACGTGGACTTCCCAACTCCACCTTTGCCCGAAATCGCAAGTTTTAGTGCTCGGCTCATGAAATCCCATCCACAATGTCGGCTCGGCAGTCTACCCGTTTCGCACCCCGCAGCCAACCCTTCCCGCGCCCGTAGGATGCACCAGGGCAATCGCATGTACGTGTGGCATGGCCATCCTGGCCATGAACATCTCAGCTGCCCCGCCCGTTGCCAGCAATCCACTTGCGCGGTAGCGTACCAACCTCCGGAGGCGCGTCCGCAAGACTGACACGCCCCACTAATAAGCCCAAAGGAGATTTCGCAATGGCCATCGATCTTAAGACGGTCCTCAAGGCAGCCAAGGTCTCCGACGGGGCCTGGGGCACTCAGCTCGACCTGCTAGGCTGCCCCGCCGGCTACTGCCGCGAGGAATGGAACCTCTCCCACCCCGACCTGGTCCTCAAGGTCGCCTCGTCCTACGTCAACGCCGGCTCCGACGTCATCCTCAGCAATACCTTCAGCGCCAACCCCTTCACCCTCGATAAGCACGGCCTGGGCGACAAGGTCGAGGCCCTCAACGAAGCCGGCGCCCGCATCAGCAAGCAGGCCGCGGGCAACAAGGCCTGGGTCTTCGCCTCCGTCGGCCCCTCCAGCAAGATGCTCTGCACCGAAGAGATCACCGAGGACGAACTCTATAAGGCCTTCTTCATCCAAGCCAAGGCCCTCAAGGCAGGCGGCGCCGATGGCATCGTCTGCGAGACCTTCGCCGAACTCGCCGAAATCCTCGTCGCCGTCCGCGCCGTCAAGGCCGTCGGCCTGCCCGTCATTGCCAGCATGACCTTCGACACCGGCCCCGACCTGCGCACCATGATGGGCGTGGCCGCCGGCGACGCCGCCGAGCAGCTCACCAAGGCCGGCGCCGATGCCATGGGCTGCAACTGCGGCGTCGGCATCGACGGCTACATCAAGGTCGCCGCCACCATGCGCCAGCACACCGACCTGCCCATCTGGGTCAAGCCCAACGCCGGCCTGCCCCAGGTCCAGGGCGGCAAGACCATCTACCGCGAAGGCCCCGAAGGCTTCGCCAGCAAAATCCACCTGCTCCTCCAGGCCGGCGCCAACTTCGTAGGCGGCTGCTGCGGAACCAGCCCCGCCCACATCAGCAACGTCGTCGCCGCCGTCAAAAAGGCCCGCTGATCGCACGGCCCGGATGGCCGTTACAAGGTTTTGATATAACGCCGCCCACCACGCGGGGCGCAGCCGACCGGTCACACAGCCCGACCCGCTGCGCCCCGCACCCTTCCGCCTCCCCCATTTAGCCGGCTCGCTTGCGAGCCGCGTGTTGTTGCCGTTGCCTTAGTTCGGATTCCGTTTATGTGTAGCGTCAGGTATGAGCGCTGGGTGACATGGTCCTGCGCTGTTGCAGGACCATGCTGTCGCTCCCGCTAGAGATAATCGGAAAACGCTCTA
>JANYLN010000212.1 GCA_025357795.1 Planctomycetota bacterium | reverse complement strand
CTCGCCCTCAAGCACCTCGACCTCTCGCCCGAACAGAAGGCCCAGGTCAAGGCCATCCACCAGCAGGCCATGGTCGACGCCCGGCAGGCCACCACCAAGGAGCAGAAGCAGCAGATTAGGAGGGCCGCCAACGAGAAGATCCGCACCCAGGTCCTGACCGATGCCCAGCGCCAGCAGCTCGACGAGATGAACCAGTCCCACCACAAGCAGCACAAGCAAGCCCACAAGGCCGCGCACCACGCCTAGGAATCACCACGCGGGAGAGGGAGATCGATTGATGCGCAGGCGGACGATGGCACCGCGTCGTCCGCCTGAGCCATTCTTATGCCCGCCGCCGTTCTACTCCCGCTTCACCCGCTCGATCGTACCATTGCTGAACAGCGTCTCAGGCGGCTTCTCCTTGCTGCCGCCAAACTCGATCAGCGGCTTGCGAGGCCCCGCGAAGTCCACCGCGCCTTTCTGCAGTAACGCAAACGGCATGTTCTGCACCTGCGGCCCCTCCGCTGTCTGCACCACCACCGGATGCTTGGGCTCCGCGTCCGGCAGCTCCAGCGATTCAACCGTAAACCCACTCTTGAGCAGGTCCGCCCACTGATCCGGCATCACCTGGTACTGCGCCTGGTACTGCTGCACCGCCCCATAGAGCTTCTGCATGTTCGCCGCGTACGCCTTCTGCACCGCCTCCGCGCGAATGTCGGGCGGCACCGGCCGCAGAAACTGCACCACGAACAGCGCCGCGATGATCACGATCGCCAGTATGAACGGCCGCAGGACGTCCGTCCTGATCTTTCCTCGTTGGTTCGCCAAATCTCAGGCTCCTGGACACTCCGCCTCAGCCGAAACACGACACACCCGGATAGTCTACGATCCCCCCGCGGAAATGTCACACGCCAGGCAATGATCCAGCCGCGGCGACGTTGGACTCAATAGAGCGATTCGCGTACGGCTCGGGCAAGAGCCCCCGCCGACAATCAGGATACAGGAGTCAAGAAACCATGCAGTGGACCACGGCGATCGTCACAATCGTGCTCTCAGGACTGATGTTCACAGCTAGTGCCCGGGCCCAGCAGGCACCCGCCTCGCAACCGGCCCAGTTGCAGCGCATCCTCGAGCGGCTCAAGCAACTCGACCTCTCCGCCCAACAGCACACCCAGATCGACGTCATCCTCCAGCAGGCCCGCATCAACGCCAACGCCGCCGGCACCCCCCAGGACAAACGCCAGGCGATGCAAAACGCCTTGGGGCAGATCACCTCCAGCGTCCTGACCCCCGCACAGCGCAAGCAGTTCGAGCAGAACCGGCCCAACACGCGGGAAACCGGGCTGCTCCGCGAACTCAACCTCACCCCCCAGCAGCAGAACCGAGTCCAGGCGATCCACGCCCAGGCCCAGGCCGCCGCCGAGAACACCCAGGACCCCCGCTCCAAACGCCAGATCAACCAGGAAGCACAGCAGAAGATCCGCCAGACCGTCCTCCTCCCCGAGCAGCGTCAGAAACTCGACGAACTGCAGGCCAAACAGCGCAACGAACCCAGCCAGCGACGCCAGGGCATGGACAAGCCTCGTCCCCGCCCGGAAAGGGGCTCCGGCCAGCACGGCCCCGCCAGCCAGCCGGCCTGAACCACGATCGTGTCTCTCAACCAACAGACCCCCGCGGACGGCTACCTCCTGCCGTCCGCGGGGCCGTTTCTGCTAACCGCTGACCGTCATCGCTGCTTGCCATCAAGGGTCTGGGCAGCAATCAGTCCGCCGTGCGGCGACTATGGAGTGCGGCGGCCATGACGCCGCTTTGGCTTCGGCGGCCAGCGACCGGCGAAGTTGTTCTTGTACGGACCCAACGCCGTTCCGGTTGCTCCCGTCGTTCCCGTTGTTTCTACAACGAATACCGCACCGCCAGCAACACCGCGCACACCGCCACGAACGGATGTACCTGCCGCCACTGGCCCGTCAGCACCTTCAGCACCACGTACGAGATGAACCCGAACGCGATCCCATCCGTGATCGACACCGTCAGTGGCATCATGATCATGCACAGAAAGCACGGCAGCGCCTCGGTCGGATCGTCCCAGTCAATATCCCGCACCATATAGAGCATCAGCGCACCAATGCCGATCAGCACCGCCGCCAGGCACGGATAAAGGTTCAGCGTCTGACCCGGGATCTGCACCGTGTACGGCGCCGCCACCACCGCAAACAGCGGCGCAAAAAACATCGCCAGCAAAAACAGCACCGCCACGCCGATCGCCGCCAGCCCCGTTCGCGCACCGGCCTGAATGCCCGCCAGGCTCTCGACGTAACTGGTGATCGTAGACGTCCCCAGCGCCGCCCCCGCCACCGTGCCCACCGCATCCGCCACGAACGCCCCGCCGACCCCCGGGTCTATCTGCCCGTCGGGCGAAATCAGCCCCGCTCGCCGCGCCACCGCCGCCAGCGTCCCCACCGTGTCGAACACGTCCAGGAACAGGAACGTCGCGATCGCCACCAGCACCGCCTTCGAATTCAGATTCAGCAAGCCGCTAAAATCGAGGTGGAACGCCGTCGCCGACAACGACGGCATGGCAAACATCTGGCCAGGCCACCGGATCAACTCCGCGCCGCCGGCCTTCGTCAGGAGCGCCGCCGTCACAGCCGACGCCAGGATCGCCCACAGCGGTGCGCCGACCGTGCCCCGGGACCACAGCACGCCAAAAACCAGCAGGCCCACAATGGCCACGCTGATCGGCGCCCATGGCACATGGCCCAGGCCGATCCCCACGCCCATGCCCCCGCCGGTCGGGATGACGATCCCCGCGAACTCCAGCCCCACGAACGCGATCAGCAGCCCGATGCCCACCCCGATCGCGCTCTGTAACCCCCGCGGCATTGCGTTGAACAGGATCACCCGCGGGTCTAGCCGCGGCACGACCATGCCCAGCACACTCAGCACCAGGAACACCCCGCCGGCAATCACATTCGCCGCCAGCGCCTGCTGCCAGGTGAACCCCATCTTCTGGCAGACGATCAGCGAGAAGAAGAAGTTGTGCCCCATCCCCGGCGCCAGTGCCACCGGGAAATTCGCCAAGAGCCCCATCACCAGGCACGCCAGCGCGCTCGCCAAACATACCGCCGTCAGCACCGACGACTGAAACGCCGCCGATTGCTCCGGGCTCGTCCCAGCCGGTAGCGCCAGCGACATCACGAACGGCTGGACGAACAGGATGTACGACAGCGTCAAAAACGTCGCCAGCGCCCCGATCAACTCCCGGCTGACCGTGCTGCCGCGCGACCGGATCGCAAAGCGATTCTCCAGGAATCCGCCCCTGATGCCGGCATTTGATTGGAGCCGTGTATCCATCAATACACCTCGCATATCGAGTTACAGAGAAATTCCGCGTCTGGTCAGGATAACCGCCAGCCGGCATCGCTGACAAGCACACGCCGTGCCCCCACCCCCGCCGCTTCCACACCTCGACCATTGCAGGACCCCGCTGAAACTCTACACTACTATCGCAATGCTGGCTCACGGAACGGGTCCAGCCACCGTCTTGTAAGAGTTATCGCGCCGCACGTGCCGGCCGGGCGAGTTCCCCCGCACCACCCACGCCCGGCCCGGAAATCGTCAAGAGGAAACACAATGACCACCGTCGCAACCGCCCCGTCCACCGCCGCCTTCGCCAGCCGCCTCGTCGGCACCCTGCCCAAGGTTGGCATCCGCCCCGCCATCGACGGCCGCCGCGGCGGCGTCCGCGAATCTCTCGAAGACCAGACCATGGGCATGGCCCGCCAGGTCGCCCAACTGATCAGCGAAAACCTCCGCCACGCCTGCGGCGCCCCCGTCGAGTGCGTCATCGCCGACACCTGCATAGGCGGGGTCGCCGAAGCCGCCGCCGCCGCCGAGAAGTTCGCCCGCCAAGGCGTCGGCGTCTCCCTCACCGTCTCGCCCTGCTGGTGCTACGGCTCGGAAACCATGGACATGGACCCGCTGATGCCCAAAGCCGTCTGGGGCTTCAACGGCACCGAACGCCCCGGCGCCGTCTACCTCGCCGCCGTGCTCTCCGCCCACAACCAGAAGGGCCTGCCCGCCTTCAGCATCTACGGCCGCGACGTCCAGGACGCAGGCGACACCTCCATCCCCGCCGACGTCCGCGAGAAGATCTTCCGCTTCGTCCGCTCCGGCATCGCCGTTGCTGCCCTCCGCGGCAAGAGCTACCTCTCGCTGGGCAACATCTCCATGGGCATCATGGGCTCCTCGGTCAACCATGACTTCTTCGAGCGATTCCTCGGCATGCGCGTCGAAACCGTCGACATGGTCGAATTCGTCCGCCGCATCGAACGCGGCATCTTCGACGAACAGGAATACCGCCGCGCGATGGACTGGGTCAAGAAAAACTGTAAGGAAGGCAAGGACTACAACGCCCCCAACATGCAACTCGCCCCCGACGCCAAGGCCAAGGCCTGGGAGTGGTCCATCAAGATGACCATCATCGCTCGCGACATGATGATCGGCAATCCCCGCCTCCAGCAGCTCGGCTGGGGCGAAGAGGCACTCGGCCGCAACGCCATCGCCGCCGGCTTCCAGGGCCAGCGCGCCTGGACCGACCACCTGCCCAACGGCGACTTCATGGAAGCCATCCTCTGCTCCTCGTTCGACTGGAACGGCCGCCGCGAACCCTTCATATTCGCTACAGAAAATGATAGCCTAAATGCCGTCGTCATGCTCTTCGGCCAACTGCTCACCGGCACCGCCCAGGTCTTCGCCGATGTCCGCACCTACTGGAGCCCCGCCGCCATCAAACGCGTCACCGGCTTCGACGTCTCCGGCCCAGCCGCCGGCGGTCTGATCCACCTGATTAACTCCGGCGCCGCTGCCCTCGACGGCTCGGGCCGCCAGAAACTCAACGGCCAGCCCGCCATCAAGCCCTTCTGGCAGATAACCGACGCCCAAGCCCAGGATTGCCTCAACGCCACCAGCTGGCACTCCGCCGTCACCGGCTACTTCCGCGGCGGCGGCTTCTCCTCGCACTTCGTCACCGCCGGCGGCATGCCCGTCACGATGTCCCGCGTCAACCTCGTCGCGGGGCTAGGACCGGTCCTCCAGATCGCCGAGGGCTGGACCTGCGACCTCCCCGAAAACGTCCACAAGGCCCTCGATGAGCGCACCGACCCAACCTGGCCGACCACCTGGTTCGCCCCACGCCTCACCGGCCGTGGCGCCTTCACCGACGGCTACACCGTCATGAACGCCTGGGGCGCCAACCACGCCGCGTTCAGCTTCGGCCACATCGGCGCCGACCTGCTGAGCCTCGCGGCCATGCTGCGCATCCCCGTCTGCATGCACAACCTGCCCGAAGGCCAGGTCTTCCGCCCCACCGCCTGGAACGCCTTCGGCACCGCCGACCCCGAAGGCGCCGACTTCCGCGCCTGTGCGACCTTCGGCCCCCTGTACGGCAGGAGATAGAATCGTTAAGGTCGCATGCTGCAACCTGGGAGTTTGGAGGCAAAGTCGAACGAAGGGTCTGTGCACGAACAACACCGCAGTGGTTGTTGCCATTCGTCCCGAAGGGACGGTATGAATGTAGCCCAGGACTTCAGTAGGGCGGGCTGCGCCCGCCATCACTGCCGTTAGCCTGCTTCGCGATCGGTAATCCGCGGTCGTCCGATCGCCTGCTGCTTGTCCCCAGCCCAGTCGACGGCCGCAGCAGCCGACGCTGTTGTTGTTACTGACTACTGACTACCCCCGTTGCCGTTCCCCTGCCATCTATGGTACCCTGTCCGCCGTCCTCCGGAGGAACTGCCAATGTCCGCCAAAAACCTCATAGCCTTCGACCTCGGTGCCGAGTCCGGCCGAGCCCTGCTCGGCACGCTCGACGCCGGCCGCCTCACCCTCACCGACCTCCACCGCTTCCCCAACACGCCCGTGCGGATGAACGGCCGCCTCCACTGGAACCTCCCAAGCCTCTGGGACAACCTCAAGCAGGGCCTGCGCAGCGCCGCCGCCACCAGCGATCTCCACGGCCTGGGCGTCGACACCTGGGGCGTCGACTTCGCCCTGCTCAACCGCAGCGGCGAGATCCTCGGCCTGCCCGTCTGCTACCGCGACAGCCGCACCGACGGCATCCTCGAACGCACCTTCCAACGCGTCCCCCGCCAGCGGATCTTCCAATCGACCGGCATCCAGTTCCTCCAGTTCAACACGCTCTTCCAACTGCTCGCCATGCGCCAGTGCCGCTCTACCCTGCTCGACACCGCCGACCGCCTGCTCTTCATCCCCGACCTGCTGCACTACCTCTTCACCGGCATCGCCCGCAACGAATTCTCCATCGCCACCACCAGCCAGATGTACGACCCGCTCAAGAAGGACTGGGCCTGGGACCTTCTCGCCGAACTCGACCTGCCCGCCCGCCTCCTCGCCCCCGTCGTCCCCTGCGGCACGGTCCTCGGGCCCCTTTCCAACGAAGTGGCCTCCGAGTGCGGCATCCGCCCCGTCCCCGTGATCGCCCCCGCCAGCCACGACACCGCCAGTGCCGTCGCCTCCGTCCCCGCCGAAGGCTCCGACTGGTGCTACATCAGCAGCGGCACATGGTCCCTCATGGGCGTGGAATTGCCCGCCCCGATCATCAACGAAAAGAGCCTCCGCTACAATTACACCAACGAAGGCGGCGTGGGCGGGTCGATCCGCTTCCTGAAAAACATAATGGGACTCTGGCTCGTCCAGGAATGCCGCCGCCACTGGCTTAAGGAAGGGCACGAACACACCTACGCTGAACTGACCCGAATGGCCAGCGAGGCCCCCCCCTTCCTCGCCATCATCGACCCCGACCACGCCCCGTTCCTCTCCCCGGGTCACATGCCGCCCAAGATCGAGGAATTCTGCCGCCAGACCCGCCAGCCCGCTCCCGCTGCCCAGGGCCAATTCGTGCGGACCTGCCTGGAAAGCCTCGCCCTCGCCTACCGCCGTACCCTCGAAGGCCTCGAGGACATCCTCGGCCGACGGATCGCCACGATCCACATCGTAGGCGGCGGCTGCCAGAACGAACTGCTCAACCAGATGACCGCCGACGCCTGCGGCCGGCCCGTCATCGCCGGCCCCGTCGAAGCCACCGCCATCGGCAACATCCTCTGCCAGGCAATGGCCATCGGCGAAATCGATTCCCTTGCCAACGCCCGCGCCGTCGTCCGCGCCAGCTTCCCCGTCACACGCTTCGAACCTCGCGACCCCCAATCCTGGAACGCCGCCTACGCCCGCTTCCAAGCCATCCTGAGCGAATGCCCCTCATCCCCGTAGCTTCCGGGTCCATCCCGCCAGGCCCTCCAGCATCTCGCCGATCTTCTGCCGCGACTTCGCGTCCGTCAGGTTGCCTTGGCTATCCACCTTGTCCTGCGCCGTCGGCACCATCACCTCCGGCCGGTTCAAAGGATACATGTTCAGGAACACGCAGCACTGCCGCAGGTGGTACTGCGCCCGCGCCGTCCCCAGCGTGCCAATCGACGCCCCCATGATCGCCACCGGCTTGCTGTCCAGGGCATTGTCCCCGTAAGGCCGGGACGCCCAGTCAATCGCGTTCTTGAGCACCCCCGGAATCGAGTAGTTGTACTCCGGCGTGACGATCAATATCGCATCCGCCGCCCGAATCCGCGCCTTGAACTGCCGCACCTTCTCCGGCGGGTCCTTCTCGATGTCCTCGCTGAACGGCGGGATGCCCTCCAGGTCGAACGTCTCCAACTCCACCTCCGGCGGCGCCACCTCTGTCGCCGCCCGCAGCACGGCCCTGTTGTACGACCCCTTCCGCAAACTCCCGGCAAACCCCAGTACCTTGATCTTCGTATCCATGTGTACCCCCTTGTCTTGCCCAGCCAGATCGCCTGAGCATTATAGACGAACGGCATGGCCTTGCGTCAAATGGGCCCGCAGGGGCCAAAGAATCTCCCAAGGGCAAAGCCCGCGGATGGGACGAAGGCGCTCTCCGCCGGCATCAGCCACGAATAGTAGATAACAAGCCCCCACCCTACCGATACCCCGGCCCCGCCGTCTGCAACAGCCGCACCAACTCCAGCGTCCCGCCCGGCGCGCGCCACACCTCCATTCCCCGCCGACAGATTCTTCGAGGTGTTTCCTCTTCTGTGCGCATTCAACCAGCATGCCGCCAACGGCCTCAAGGGCCCGCAGGTCCTTGAGGCCGTTGGCGGCTCTTGGTCGTTTGTTGCCGTTGCCGTTCCTCAGCACTCCCTACCGCACACTCGCCACAGGCTGCGTTGCCGCCGACTGCGTGCCTGGCCCCAGCCGCGCCACCACCAACTGCCCCTGCCGCGCCAGATCGATCGACTCACCCAGAATCCGCGCTGCCTCCTGCGCCGCATGGAACCCCATCGAGTTCTCCGCGTTGACGTAGTCCAGCCGGAACTGGCTCTGCCGCTGCAGCACCTGCGCAGGCTGGATCTGCTCGTCGCTCGCCCCGGCCGCCCGCGCCTTCCCCAGATCCTCGATCAGATCCACCTCCGCCTGCATCGCCCGGTTCATCAGGTCCCGCGTCCGCGTCTGAATCAGCTCCGCCCGCGCCAGCAGCTCCCCTTCCGGATACACATGACAAGGCTGACACGCCCGCGCGATATTCAGCAGCGGGCTGCGCACATGGTGATCGCTCACCTTGATCGCCCCCTCCCGCTTGTATGGCATGTGGCAGTCCGCGCACGCCACCCCGCTCCGTGCATGAATGCCCTGGCTCCACATCTCGAACTCCGGGTGCTGCGCCTTCAGCACCGGCGCCCCCGTGATCTTGTGCTGCCAGTCCTTAAAGCCGATCTTGTCGTAGTACGCCAGCGCCTGCTCCACCTTCAGACCATTGTGCCACGGGTACGTCAGCAACTTGCCCTCGCCCGAGAAGTAGTACTCCACGTGGCACTGCCCGCAGACCATGCTGCGCAGCTCCTGGCGGCTGGCCATCGTATTCGGGTCGTATGGCTCCTTCCGGTCACCCCCACGCCACCGCCCCACCGACGGCAGGTGCGGCACCGCATCCTCCGACTCCGCCAGCCGCTGGATCCCGTTGAGGAACCCCGGCCGCGTCACCCGGATCCGCATCGACTCCGGATCGTGGCAGTCGATGCACGCGACCGGATGCTCCACCAACTGGGTCGCCTCGGCGTACGGCATCGCGCAGACCTTCTCGAAGCCCAGGAACAGTTGCGCCCGCCCCGTCGGACTTGTGTACGGATCGGTCAACTTCCCCGGCGCCCCGTTCGCCAGCCCGACCTTGCGATACGGCACCCCCACCGACCCGTGGCAATGCAGACACGCCCCGGGCTGCTTGAACTCCGTCACCCGCCGCGTCCGCCGCTGGTCGTCCAGCATGTACGCGTGGCCCCGATCCTCGTTGAAGTCCACGCTGAACGCATACCCCGCCCAGATCGTCCGCAGCCGCGGGTCCGAGTCCAGCCTGCTGAACGCCTCGCTGCCGCCATAGCGCGTCCGCACCGTGTCCACGGTGCGCAGGTAACTGTCATACTGCCGCGGGAAGTTCTTGCCCCATTCCGCCGGATCGACCGTCGTCTCGTCGATGTTCACCAGCCGGAAGACAACCTCCCGGGCCTCCTTCTTGCGCGTGCTGATGTTCTCCAGCAGCAGCAGCACCGCCACCGTCAAAAGCCCCAGCGCCACCGCGACCATCACGTACAGCGCCAGGCGGACCCGGCCTCCACTCGTCGACTCACCCATCTCGCAACTCCTGCTATCTCGTCGGCCCGTGCCCCACACTCCGGTGGCAGCGGACGCAGCCGTACAGATCGTTCTCGTCCAGCCCCAATCCCCCAAACGCCGTGATCATGTCCACCAATGCCCCATGACAGCGGATGCAATTGGCCTCCAGCACCGCCGCATTCCCCGGCTTGATGCGGATAGGCTGGTGAAAATCCTGGAACGTAAATGCCTTCGAGTGATGAAACCCGTTCGACCCTTTGACATACCACTTGCCAACGAACGAGTCGTGCGGAATATGACAGTCATTGCACACCGCCACCGCATGGTGCGACGCCTTCTGCCAGCCGTCATAGTGGTCATTCATGATGTGACAGTTCACGCACGTCCGCGGATCGTCCGACAGGTACGACGCCCCGTTGGCGTACCAGAACGTATACCCGCCCACCCCCGCAAACACCCCCAGCAGCCCGCAGATGGCCAGCAGGGTGATATTGATCTGCGAGCGTGAAGGCCGCGCCATGGCATTCCCCTGGGGTTTTGTCTCGCGCCCTGCAACTAACCGGCCCACGCAGGCCAGCCCGGAACGTAGTATCCGATCATAGGTTACTCTAGACACAAACCCTTGCACGTCAACCCGGAACGGACCTATTGGCGCCGTTCTTGCACCGCCTGGATCTTTTCCGGCGGGAGCGGCTTTTCAGTCCCGCTCCAAAGTGCCGGGCCAAGGGGGCACCGTCCCCGCCCCCATCAGGCCCCCACCCTACCACACACCTAATGGTTTGCCCGGTTTGGTCCGAGAACTACAAGACCCCGGTTGTCCGCAGCCCCTTGCCGCGCTAAGGTTTTAGTGCACGGCAGCGCCGGGGAGCCCAGGCCGCCCCTGAGTAGGCCAGCCTGGATTAATGACACGGGATTAATGGCACGGAAAGGATTCCGCTCATGCTCGAACATACATCCGCTCGTTCTAACACAACTCCACAATCCGAAGCCCGTCAGGTCAAAGCCCTCCTCCGCCTCGTCGAGGACCTGGGCTACGAAGTGGACACCAGCCCCGCAGGCGACTGGACCGTCACCGCCAAAAACGAGCCCGCCGACCGCACCATCGTCGGCGTCGACAGCGCCCGCGAGGTCGCCGCCACCGCCCGCCTCCTGGCCGACGCCCTCCACATCGACCACAAACCAGCCGTCCTGCACGCCCACGGCGCCCGCTGACCTGCCGCGACAGAAGGCACGACGTCCCGGAAGGACCGCAACGGGTGCCCGAAGTCCCGCCTTTATTTAGCCGGCTCGCTTGCGAGCCGCGTGTTCTTCGCTCTCTCCTCAAGAGAGAGGCAGGAACGCCCCGCCCCAAACCTTCCGTTCAAAGACACTGCGCTTCATGCCCGCCCCCGACCAACGCCGACGCTCGCCAGCCGTTCAGACCAATTCCAGATCGCCAATGTCCGGCCGGCCCTTCCGCCTGCCGCCCGCGACCCGCGCCGCCCCAGGAAAGCCCGCCCCACCCATACGGTTTCTATCATCTTCTTTATGTGTTGTTCAGCCCTGACAGGGCGACACAACCCAACCCACACGCTGTCCAAGCCACTTGCAGGAGGGCGACCTGACTCAACACTCCGAAACGAGAGATGTCCCCGCACTTCATGGCCCCAGACCTCAGCCCTTGGACCCAGGCCGCGATCGATATTCTATTCGGGTAACATATTAGCCATGTCGCCATCCCCTGATTCATGGAACGGCCACTTGCCCACGCTATCGTACTCAGAAACGAGACGCCGAAGAGATACGATCCGCGTTTCCATGGCAAACACCTGCGCGATGGACTCGAAGTCTGTTACCATAGCATGCTGAATCCGCGGAGGGGCAGTTGGAACCGAGGACATCTTCCTCTTCGAAACTAGATACTCACAGACGACCACCCAGTTAGCAGCCACCCACCTGATCTTTCTCAGGAACTTCTGAACGTAAGCGTTACTATCGGTAATGAACTTGCTCTTGTCAGCCGCCTGATCTCGCGGGTGGAATTGCTGCCGTACCCGCTTTACCTCTCCGACAAACAGGGCGTTCTCGCTCTGAGACGTGTGAATCAGGTCTATCTCACCTACTTCGGCTGGGATCTCAACACAAGTACCGTCGGCAGTCATGAAGGTTTTGACTCCACACAGGCCCGGAAGTCCTTTTGCTTCGAGGGTTTCATGCACGTGATGTTCCCATCGCTTATCGATTTCCCGCAATGCTCGTCTGAGGGCTGTCTCCAGTGTGGCAGTGCGCCACGTCTCTGGGAGGACGCCGAAGGTCATCTCTCGGAATAGATACCCCAACGATCGGTTGGCATACTCCTTTGAGAAGCAGAGATGTTTACCTGTACTGTGCGGGAATTCGAGAAATGGTCGCCGCAGCATGCGGGTCTTTTGCTTGCTCTTCCAGAGGATCCGCTCTTCCGCGTCTAGCGCTTCCTTTGTTAAGGGTCCGTGCAACAATAGGTCCGCCGCCGAGCATTTCAGTCGTC
>JANYLN010000223.1 GCA_025357795.1 Planctomycetota bacterium | reverse complement strand
GATGATACCGTCACGATGAACGGTGGCGGGATGCCGCTGGTGGCGTACGTAGGCCGCAGTCACATGCTGGGCCTGCGCAGCGAGCTCGAGCACATCCCGGTGACGTTCTTCATTGAGGGGGAGAAGATCGGGACAAACCAGTCCGATGGGGAAGGGCGGGCGGCCGTCATGGTTCCCGACATGAACGGGTCGCCCAACGCGTTCAAGGCTCGGGCGCGTGTCGGGGGCCAATCGTTGGAGGCGACCGGCCGGATCTTCCAGTGGCAGCAAGGCCGGGGGATTATCGCCGTCGACATCGATCACACGATTTCGCAGACGAACTACCGGCGGTTGGTTCTGAAGGAACGGGTTGCTGTGTCTCCGCCGGTCCCGGGGGCGCGGGAGACGCTGGCGGTACTGGCGAAGGATTACCAGATCCTGTACCTGACGGCCCGGCCGCGGTTTCTGATCGAGAAGACGAGGGAATGGCTGGCGTACTATGGTTTCCCGCCTGGGCCGGTCGTGGCGGCGCCGGGCGTGCGGGACGCGATGCGGCAATTGCGCTTCAAGCAGACGATCCTGCGCCAGTTGCGGGAGCGCTGGCCGGACATGCGGATCGGCATCGGCAATCGCGAGAGCGACATCGACGCCTACGCGTACAACCGCATGCTGCCGCTGATAATCTACACCGATGGCGAGCAGGAGCTTCACTCCTATGCGGTCGGGCTGATCAACTGGCGGGTGGCGCAGCAGTTCTTCGAGGCCAACCGTGAGATCCTGACCAACCCCGCGAGGCTTGACAAGGTGATCGATGGGCGGCTGATGCTGTTGCAGCCGCTGATCCCGTACGAGGCGGCCAAATCGCATTACAAGCCCAAGCCGTTCGAGCGCGGGGACTAGAGCGTTTTCGATTATCTCTAGCGGGATCGACAGCATGGTCCTGCAACAGCGCAGGACCATGACACCCAGCGCTCATGTCTGATGCTACACATAAACAGAATCCGATCTAGAGGTCGATTGTATCGAGGGTGGATTGTCATCGCGGCCCCACGGGTAGAACGCCTGCGGGGCAGGGGCCTTGCCGGGGGCTCTTGAGGTCGTTGGCGGCACTTCTTGCAGAGGCACAGGAGAGGACGCGGCGGGTGGCCATGAAGACACGGCGCCGGCGGAAGCCTGGACTACGAACAAAGGCCCCGCTGAAGCGGGAACTCAAACAAACGCCGCCGGACACCGGTACTGCGAACGGGGCATTCCACGTATCCGCCCACTCGCGGGCTCCTGGCAGGGCCGCTGAGGGGGCACGGGGCGCCGGGAGGACGGGCGATCATCTCTGGAACACGCTCAGGCCCTTGGCCTCTTCGGTGCGGTCGGTGGCGAGGGGCACCGGCGGGGTGAGGGCGGCGATCTCCTGCCACTGCTGGGGCGACATTTCGTAGTCGGCTGCGGCGAGGGAGGCCTCGAGTTGCTCAAGGTTGCGAGCGCCGATGATCGGCGCGGTGATGGCGGGATGGGCTTTGACCCAGGCGACGGCCAGGGTGGCGGGGTTGACACCGACCTTCTGGGCATAGGCGGTGAAGTCCTGAGCGATCTTGTAGTAGGTCTGGTCGGCGTAACGGGCCATGTAGTTCTTGTTGGTTGCCAGGCGGCCCTGGTCATCGCGCTGGCGGGCAGAGTACTTGCCGGTGAGCAAGCCGCCGCCTAGCGGGCTGTAGGAGATCACGCCGAGATGGGCGTTGAGGGCGAGGGGCAAGATCTCGATCTCGGCGATGCGTTTGACGAGGTTGTACATTGGCTGGAGGACGTAGATCGGTGAGATGCGGAGCAGTTCGGCGAGGCCCAACGCCTGGGCGATCTGCCAGGCCGACCAGTTGGACACTCCGGGATAGAGGATCTTGCCCTGGCGGACGAGGTCGTCGAGGGCGCGGAGGGTTTCCTCCATCGGCACGGCAGGGTCGAACATGTGGCAGAAGTAGACGTCCAGACGATCGGTGCCCAGCCGCTGGAGCGACTCTTCGACGCTGAGCAGGATGTTGCGTCGGGAGAGGCCCTTGCGGTTGCGGTCGGTGCCCATCTGGCCGAAGACCTTGCTAGTGATGACGAGTTCGTCGCGGGAGGTCTTGATCAGTTGGCCGAGGATCTCCTCGGACTTGCCCTGGGAGTAGACGTTGGCGGTATCGAAGAAGTTGATGCCGACTTCGCGGCAGCGGTGGTACATGTGGGCGGACATGCTCTCGTCGGCGTCGCCGCCGAAGGACATCGTCCCGAAGCAGAGTTTGCTGACCTGTACGCCGGTGCGGCCAAGGGTGGTGTACTGCATTGTCCGTTGTCTCCCAAGCAAATCCTTAGAAATTGAAACAGCGCATGTTCGACGACGTATGGCACTACTGCGAGGCCAGGGAGGCCGCCAGGGCTGTGATGCCGGCGGAGTCGCACTCGGCGGCTTCGCCGCAGATGACCTGCTCGCGCGACAGTTCTCGCGGCACGGGTTTGTAGAGCGCCTCGATCCGTTCGGGTTCGAGGAAGTGGTGCCAGCGGGGTACCTGGCGGCGGGCCTTGGCGTAGTAATAGCGGATGCCCTTCCAGATTGCCAGGTTGGCCGCGTAGCTGCGGGGCTTGGGCGGCCAGATCTGCAGCCGGCGGACGATCGACGGCAGCGAATAGAACTCGGAGAAGGCGGCCATCTGGGCGTGGCGGAGTTGGGCCTGGGTGAAGTTTTTGGGTTCGAAGACGACGTTGGCGCCGTTGTAGAGTTGCCAGCGCTCGGTGAGGATGCGGCCCTGGCGGCGGAGGTCGGACCAGACCTCGGTGCCGGGGTAGGGGGTCAGGATCGGGTAGCAGGACATGACCAGGCCGGCCCGCTCGGCGAAGCGGACGACATCGCGGCAGCGGCGCCAGTCGTCGTGATCAAAGCCGAAGATGAATGCGCCCCAGAGGCTGATCCGGTGGGCCTGGATTCGCTTGATGCGGTCGATGTACTCGGCCGGTTTGACGAAACGTTTGCCGGCCTCGCGGAGGGTATCGGCGTTGGGGCTTTCCAGGCCGAGGATCAGGCCGAGGCAGCCGCTGCGCCGCATGGCGGCGAGGAGTTTCTCGTTGTTGGCGATCAGGATGTCGCACTGGCTGGCCCAGCTGATCTTGAGGGGTTCCAGGGCGGCGCAGAGTTCGAGTGCCCAGGCCTGGTTGCCGGCGAAGTTGTCGTCGCTGAACATGAAGGTTTTGCTGCCGTACTTCTCGCGGGCCTCCTTGATCTCCTCGATGACGTCCTGCACGGGGCGCATGCGGTACTTGCGGCCGAAGATCGCGCTGGTGGTGCAGAACTTGCAGCCGTGGGGGCAGCCCCGGGTGGTCTGGATGGGGTTGAAGACGAGGTAATCGGCGGGATTCAGGAGGTCCTTGCGTGGGGTCGAGATCTTGACCTCGGGGTAGTCTCGCCAGTTGTAGATCTTCTTGAGATGGCCCGCCTGCCAGTCCGCCAGCATATGGGGCAGGCAGGGCTCGCCGTCGCCGGTGCAGACGGCGTGGCAGTGGGTGAGGGCCTCGGCGGGCAGGGCGGAGGGATGGATGCCGCCCATGATGACGGTTATCCCCAGGCGACGGTAGTCATCGGCGAGTTGGTAGGCGCGGTCGGCCTGGGCGGTCATGGTGGTGATGCCGACGATGTCGGGGCCCATACTCACCTGGTGTTTGGCTTCCAGGGTGGACTCGTCGATGAGTTCGACGTCCCAGTCGGGGGGGACGGCGGAGGCCAGGCACGTCAGTGAGAGGGGGGTCCAGAGGGCCTTGCGCGTGAAGGTCATCTGCCGGATGATGCCGGGCATGGTGATCGTCGAGAGGGGGCTCGACGGGTTGATCAGCCGCAGTCGCGGTCGGCTTTTTGCTTGGGCATAGATCATTTCAGGTACCTTCCGGCGGTTTCAGTCGATCCGCCGGTACCTGAGCATAAGTCGGCGTTGCGGGTAACGTCAAGGCGGATACAGGTAACCAAGTGCGCCCATGAGATTGTCTGGGCATGAGACCGGCCGCGAAGCACCCTCGAATCAGAAGATTTCGACCAACTGGTTGAGCAGGCGGGAGCCGTTGATCTCGCGGAGGCTGAGGTGCAGTTGGGACTGGCCGGCGATCTGGTCGCGGGGGATGACATATTCCTTGATCATGGTCTGGCCCGGGCGCAGGTGCAGGAAGAGTCGTTCCTGGCGGCCCATCGTGGGCAGCAGGATCGAGCCGATGAAGTTGAGTTCCTCGGTGGTGCGGTTGGTCAGGACGTGGCGGATGACGACGTCGCCATGGGTGGTGTCGCTGAAGGCGTAGGTCTCGATGCCGGGCAGTTGGAGGTCGAGCGTGACCGGGATGCTCAGTTGCTGCAGCCGGCGGGAGTCGATGCTGAGGTCGGCGTAGATCGTCTTGGGGCCGACGGGCTCGTTGTAGGGGATGTGGATCTGGACCTTCTCTCGCATGGTCTTGCCGGGCTCGAGCGAGAGGCTCAGTCGGGAGGGGGTGATCTCCCAGCCCTCGGGTGCGCGGAGGCGGATCGTGCCGTTGATCGGCTCGGGATAGGGGTTGATCAGCGTGACGGTCTGCTGGTGCTGGCGGAGGCCGGAGGCGACCTGCCGGGGTTCGATGGTGAACTGGCTGCGGAGCCGGGCGAGTTTGTCGTCCGTGCCGACGATTACGATCGGCTCGGGGCCGATCGCCAGGGTCTGGCCGGGTTCGACGCGCCAGGGCCGGCCGCGCAGGTCGAAGGCGCTGATCTTCTGGCCGAGGTAGAGGTTGACCTTGGCGTCGGGCTCGGCGGGGTCGACGACCTGGTCATTCCAAGCGATCAGGACGGCGTCGTTCTGGTCGGCGAAGATGTGGAAGACGGCTCCGCCTGTCCATTCGAAGCTGCCGGCGTAGTGGCGACCCGCCAGGACCCGCGACAGCATCGCCAGGACGGTGTATTCGACGGTGGGGGCGACGATGGCGCGGTCGCCGACCTGTTCGACCGTCCAAGGCTGTGGCACGAAGACGGTCTCGGCCCGGGCGGCGAGGGCGAAGACGATCCGCTTGG
>JANYLN010000201.1 GCA_025357795.1 Planctomycetota bacterium | reverse complement strand
GTGATCGACCTGCTGGACCAGTCGATCAAGATCTCCCGCTCGCTGACGATCGAGCTGAGCCCGCCGATCCTCTACGACGCCGGCCTGCCCGCCGCGCTGAACTGGCTGGCCCGCTGGATGCAGAGCAAGCACGGGCTGCTGGTGGAAGTCAACTCCGACGAGGCTGCCAACCCTGAGGCCGAGGAGGTCAAGATCTTCCTGTTCCAGTCGGCCCGCGAACTGCTGTTCAACGTCGCCAAGCACGCCCAGACCAACCAGGCCTGGGTCGCGCTCACCCGGCGAGAGGACGGGCAGGTCGAACTGGTCGTGCGCGACAAAGGGAACGGTTTTGACCTGAGCCACCAGCGTGGCCTGACCCGCAGTGGCTTCGGCCTGTTCAGCATCCACGAGCGGATCGAATTGCTGGGCGGCCACATCGAGATCCAAAGCACCCCCGGAGTCGGCACGCAGATCACGCTGCTGGCGCCCTCGCACGTGCCAGCCGCCAACGACACCGAAAGCCGCTAGGCGCGTCCGCAAGAAGGGCTGTTCGCTGCCTTCCCCCCCTCGGTCCAGGGCGGCATGGTCATGGCTGTTGTTGTTCGCCTGGCCCTGTTCTCTGGCTCCTGCTGTTACTCCCCCAGCCCGGCCCGCAGCAGCGAGTCCCGGCTGATCATCCCGCGGAACCTCCCCTCGCCATCCAGGACCGGCAGCCGCTTGAGCCCCTTGTCCGCCATCAGCCGGATCGCCTCGTCGATCGTCGTCTCCTCCCGCACGCTGATCAGGTCGGTCCGCATCACCTCGCTAGCCGTCTTGCCCTCCAGCGGGTTGCCCGCCTGCCGCCGGGTCGCCCCCGCCGGGGCCAGTCGGCTGAGCAGGTGCTGCCAGATCCCTTCCCGCGAGTCAGCGAACGCCGCCAACACGTCCCGGTCGCTTATTAAGCCGAGCAACTTGCCGCCCGCGTCGATCACAGCCACCCGCTGAATATCGTTCGTATCGATGATGCTAATGACATGGTCGACCGGTGTCTGCGCATCGACCGTGTGCGTGTCACGTCGCATCACGTCGCGGACGTACCGCAGGTTCGCGATCTCGACGTGCTGAGCCCGCAGGCCCGACCAGTCCGGGCTGTCCGCGAGATTGCCCGGAAGACGTCTACTCGCGCGAGAATGCCCACCAGCACACCGCTGGCGTCGACTACAGGCAGCCGCTTGAGACCCCGCTGCAGCATCGTGTTAACCGCTTCGACCAGCGGGGTGCCCGGCTCAATCGTGACCGCCGGCCGGCTCATGACCCGCTCCGCCGGCATCTGGCCCAGTGAGCCGAGGTAGGTCTCGAGCGGCCCCGTGCCGAACTCGCCCAGCAGCCCGATCCGTACGGGCATGCCGGCCCGCTGGATCAGGTCACCCTGGGTGATGATGCCGACCGGACGCTGGCGCTCGTCGATGACCGGGACGGCATTGAAGTCGCCCGACAGCAGCAGGTGGATGACCTCCTGCACCGGCGTTTGCGGCGTGACGGTCCTGGGGTGTGCCGTCATCACGTCCTGGACCTTCAGTTGCCGTGGGATCAGCCGTTTGTTCGTGCGGTGCGAGACGATCTGCACGGGCCAGACGGCGACGATGCCGTCACCGACCATCTCCTGCAGGGCGGCCAGCAGCGACTCCGTCTCCGCCGTCGGCAGCACGATCTCGATGACGATCGGCATGTTGTACGAGAGGATCAGGATGTTCGGTGTAGCGATCTCGCCGCTTTCGTAGCACCCAGCTACGCCTCGGACCACGATGCAGCGGGCGGCGATCCGCCGGTCGGCCACCAGTTGGACCACGGCATCGATCAGCGGGCGTCCCCCAGTGCGGGCCTCTTCGCTCGTGTAGATCCGGATTACGCGGTAGTCCAGTGGCATGGCATGCATGCCTCCGTCCAGAGGTCAGGCCGCTTGCGCGGCGCGAGTTCAACCTTTAAACAGTATTCGCCCAAGCCATAGCCCGGCAACTACCAGCAGCAATCCGCCAACGTTGCTGGCCAGGATGTTGGCCAGCGATACCCCCGCTGCCCCGCCGCGGGCGAAGTTGATGGTCTCCAGGCCGTAGGTCGAGAACGTCGTGTACGCCCCCAGAAAGCCGGTCATAAGGGCGATGCGCGCCGATGGGCCCAGGATGTTGCGATCACCCAAGGCAAACGCCAACCCGATCAGGAAGCAGCCCGTCAGGTTGATCACCAGCGTGCCCCAGGGAAAGCGCGCACCCCACTGCTGGGCGATAAAGTAGCCCAGGCCATACCGCGCCAGCGCCCCCGCGCTGCCGCCCGCCATTACCAGCAGAACCTTGTCCATCCGGCTGCCGATCCCCAAACGCCTACAGGCTCCGCTGCGGCGCCTGATGCGGCGCTGCCACTCTCTTCGGACTGCCGGACGATCATAACCGCGGGCCGGGCTTTTGCCAGGGCCTCAGTTGCCCTGCAACGGGCACGCCGCCTCCAAACCTGAAACCCTGAAACCTGCCTTGGTCTGGGCGTTGCAGTTACACGCCAACTTCGTTACATTGGGCCCAATTTGGCCGGAGCCTCCTGGAATGACTCTTGCGAATCGGGGCCTCGCCCGGCGGGCGTTGCTAAGATCCCTGTGTTCGTAAATATTTACCCCAAAGCGGGTAGATGGTGTTATGCCCAAACGTACAGACATTAAAACGATCCTGATCATCGGTAGCGGTCCCATCATCATCGGCCA
>JANYLN010000154.1 GCA_025357795.1 Planctomycetota bacterium | reverse complement strand
ACCAGTCGAGTTTCGGGTTTGAGAAGCGCGATGAGGAAGTCGGCTACGAGAAGATGAAGGACATGCTGCGCAGCGAGTTGGAGCGTCACTTCCGGCCGGAGTTTCTGAACCGCGTGGATGAAGTGGTGGTCTTCCACAAGCTGACACGGCGTGACCTGACGAACATCGTGGTGCTGGAGGTCAGTAAGGTGTGCAAGCGGCTGAAGGAACACGGCGTGGTGCTGGAGTTGACTCCGGCGGCCAAGGAGTTCCTGGTCGAGAAGGGAACTGACGAGAAGTTCGGCGCGCGGCCCTTGCGGCGTGCGATCGGGCACCTGGTCGAGGACCCGCTCTCGGAAGGGATCCTTCGCGGAGAGTACGCGGGTCGCAACCACATCACGGCGGACGTGCAGGAAGAAGGCGGCAAGAAGAAGCTGGTCTTCCGGGCCGACAGCGAACCGCCCAAGGGCGAGGCAACGCCGGCGGCGGCAGCGGAAGTGACGGGCGAGTCGACGTAAGTTTTTATATAGTGGATTCGACTCAGGGCTCTTAAGCGGGCCCTGTAGGACCTGACCGAAGCCGGCCGGACCCGAGTGGTTCGGCCGGCTTGTTTATTGGGAAGAGTCTCTTCAGTCCCAGAGGTTTGTGCTTAAGTACTTCAGACCTGAATCGCACATCAAGATGGCGATGGTCTGGCCGGGGCCGGCGAGCAGTTGGAGGGTGGCGGCGAGATTCGCGCCGGAGGAGAAGCCGGGGTTGAGATAGTCGAGTTCCACGAGGGGCGTCCGGCCTATGGCTTCGACGGCGGAGGGCAACACCTGGTCGCTGCGCATGGTTCGGGTCCTTCCTGCAAGGGAATGGCGATACGATAGCATTGGGAGTGCTGGGTGCAAGGGGGGGGGGACGGTGATGGTAGTGGCAGCCTCATTGCTGCGTTCGGGCTGGAGTTGTCCAATAAGTGATCATCGGGAGGACGTGCTGCGTGCAGGCTGGCTGGAGGGCGCAGGCGGCGTCTGCGTGGCGGCGATCTGGCCTGAGAGGCGGTGGTAGAGCTGCGGGGGGAAGGCCATCGCCATGCGGCCGCCGAGGGCGCGGACGATCAGGGGCGGGTCGGTATGGCGGACCAGCAGCGCGTGCTTGCTGGGCTCATCTCGCCAGAAGATGCCCTTGTCGCCTTCGACGAGCTGGTCCGGCTGGAGGCCCCAGGCGACTTCAAAGCGGCTGACGGCTACGGGTGGGTCGAGGGGACTGCCTTGCGGGCCGACCAGCATGGTGTAAGTGCCTGGCTGATCGGCGGGGCGGGCGTAGCCTGCCTGCACCAATTCGTCGATCGATTGGGGCATGCGGGCTCGCTCGGACGCGAAGGCAAAGACGGCGTGGCCGAAGTTACGCGTCTGCAGACCAGCGGTGTAGACCCGCTGCATGACCGCCAGCAGCAGGACGAAAGCTACGGCCAGTACGGCGGCGATGAGGAGGACTCTGCGACGCAAGAGTGTTTTCATGTGTGGTCACAAATCTCGATCAAGGGCTTGGATCGGGCCTCGCGCGAAGCGGCCTTGCATCGCTCGATCCAAGGGGCTGGGCCGACGGTCTGGATGGTGCCCGCCACGGGCACCGGGACGATGCGGTTTCAGAGGCAGTGATTAGCTATGGTGATTGCGGTGAGGATGGTCACCATGGCCGCCAGGACGAGCGCCGTTCGCCACGGGCGACTTGCCGGCAGCGACACTGTGTTTGATGCAATATCCATGCTCATGCCTGAGTCCTCCAGGACAGCGAACCAGAGGTGCGTGCGGGGCTCGCGCGGCCGCAACGCAGCTCAGCAGATTCTATGCCCTGGAGCAACGCAAGCAACGGGAACCACGTTAGTGGCTACAGCAATATCTACGGCGCCCTTCGCCGATGCTTGGCAGGGTCCGTGCAACAATAACTCCGCCGGTCGCTGGCCGCCGAAGCCAAGGCGGCGTCATGGCCGCCGCACTCCATAGGCGCCGAACGGCGGGCTTATTCCTGCCCAGACCCTTAGCAGCGGGGGATGGCCACAGGTCAGGCTTCGTCGGGGCTCCAGTTGTCCTGTTCGATTTCTTCGCGGGCCTCGGCGACGTCGTCTTCGTCGGCGTAGGGGCAATCGGGGGCGGACAGGACGCGAAGGGCGGCGTCCTTGCGACCCTTTTGGGCCATTACGCGTGCGAGGCCGATGTAGCTGTCCATGTCGCCGCCGGCCTGGATGGCCTTGCGGAAGGCCTTCTCGGCGCCTTCGAAGTCTTCATCGTAGTTGTCGAGATAGTAGCCTACCGACTCCCAGGCGTCGGCGTACTCGGGGTCGAGTTCGGCGGCCTTGCGGTAGCAGGTGAGGGCTTCGGTCAGGGGGACCGGGTATTCCTCGGGCGCCAGTTCGAGCAGGTGGCCGCGGAGGCACCACAGCTCGGGCGAGTCGGGGAAGGTCTCGATAGCCTCGGTGGAGAGGGCCAGCACCTCCGGCGAGACCTCATCACCCTCGGGCCACAGCTCGGATATCCGTTCGATATAGTCGCTCTCGGTCATTGTCAGGTTCCTCTGGATGGGCGACAGGATACCCGAATCAGGCGGTGCCGTCGCCAGTCAGATGCAGAATTGCAGGCGGCTCGGCGGGTTTGCCATCGACCTCGATTCGTTTGACCCCTGCGATTCGTTCGCTGAAGCGGTCCATTTCCTGGGCCGCCTCGTCCCACTTGCTCTTGGCGTTGGAGAGGTGCTTGCCGAGGACGCGGAAGTCCTCCGAGAAGACGGAGAAGTCCTTGGCGATCCGCTCGATGAGCGTCAGGACGTGCCGCGCCTCGTGCTGGAGTTTGCGGCCGCGGAAGGCATAGGACAGCGCCCGCAGATAGGCGTAGAAGGCGTTGGGGGAGGTCGGCACGACGTGCATGGCGAGCAACTGCTCGTGCAGATCGTGATTGCGCAGCAGCAGGTAGTAGACGGACTCCGCCGGAACGAACATGAAGGCGAAATCCAGCGTGCCCGGGGGGCGGATGTACTTCGTCGCGATTTCCTGGGCACGGGCGATCACGTCGCGGGCGAAGGCTCGCTCGCAGGCCTTGAGGTCGGTGTCGGGGAGGGAGCCATCCAGCAGGGGCTGGGCGTTGCTGAGCGGGAACTTTGCATCGACGCAGACGCAGCAGCGCTTGCCGGGCTCGATGAAGATGGCGGCGTCGACGCGTTCGTGGCTGTCGAGTTCATGCTGGGTGGCGTAAATCTCGGTGTCCGATCCGAAGAGGTCGGCCAGCATCTGTTCGAGAGTCAGTTCGCCGAATGCGCCCCGCGCCTTGGGCGACTGGAGGATCGTGTTGAGTTCACCGACGTTTTTGGAGAGTGAGACCATCTGGCCGGCCGCCTCGTGCAGCTGGGTGAGTTTTTCGGTGACGGCGGAGAAGTTCTTGAGATTCTGGTCGACGGTCTCGCCGAGTTTTTTTTCGACCTCGCCTCGGATCTGGGAAAGTTTGTTTTCGGTCGCTTGCTGCAGCTGCTCGAAGCGGTTCTGCAGGGTGGCGATGACCTTGTCGAGCCGATCGAGCTGTTCCTGCCGGCCGCGGGTGAGATCGTCGTTGATCCGGCGGCCTACGCCATCAAAGCCGCTGGCGAGGCGCTCGACGACCTTTTCGCGGAGGTCGCCGGAGGACTGGGCGATCCGCTCGAGGAGGTTGGTCTGGAGGTTCGCCAGATTGGTGCGGAGTTCATCGACCTGGCGGGCGAGTTGGTCGCTGTCTCCGGTCTTGCGGCGGTACAGGCCCAGCAGCAGGCAAACGGCGGCTGCGAGGGCGAGCACGGCGCCGAGCAGGAGCGTCTCGGTGGCAACGGCGAGACAGATTGTCGGATGCGGGTCCATTAGCGTCTCCGAGCGGCGGTGGCCAGTTATCAGGCGTCTCTACTAACCCACGCAGGCCAAGCTGCATGGACTTTCGCAGAAGGGGGCGTGGCAACCCGACCATGGGTCAGTCGGCGGGGTGCATTGCACGGCCCGGTGTCTCGATTCTAACCTAATTGTACCTTACGCGGGAGGTGTGACCGGCTGGGTCGTGCCGGGATGCAGGGCAATCGCCTGTTGGGCAAGACCATGGTCCTGCAACAGCGCAGGACTATGCCACCCTGCTGGCGCTATCAAGAACGCGGATGGCACATCGGCCAGCAGTACAAAGGGCAATGATTTGCGTTCACATGCAATTGCTCTGTGCCGGGATGGTCTTGCATGGGCCTGCGACGGCGGGATAATGTGGGCTTCTGGAAAAGTCGCCGGAGCGAATACGCATGGTGGAAGGACAGTCCGCAACGCCAAGGGTGCCAATGAAGCGGGAGCCGTATTCGCATCTGCGCGCGCTGGGGCCGCAGGGACTGCCGGAAGAGTTCCGCTTCAACGGCAGCGAGTATCGCCTGGTGCAGACCTTCAAGCACGACTTTTTTGCCGCCAGCGGGCTCTACCAGGGGTCGACCGGGCAGGCGGTGCTGAAGATGGGCCGCTGCGTGAGTTTTCTCGGCCTGCCGACCCGTTGGATCGGCCAGTGGCTGATTGCCCGCGAGGTGCGGTTCTACAGCCAGGTGCAGGATCTTTCGGGCGTGCCGCGGCTGCTGGGCCAGATCAACGAGCTGGCGTTCGCCCATGAGTTTGTGCCCGGCCACAACCTCAACCGCCACGAGCCTGTCAACGACGAGTTCTTCCCGAGCCTGACGCAACTGCTCGATACGCTGCACGCGCGGGGCATCGCCTATGTCGATCTCGAGAAGCGCGAGAACATCATCGTCGGCGACGATGCCAAGCCTTACCTGATCGACTTCCAGATCTCGTGGCAATGGCCTTGGCGGATCGGCCAAGGCGGCTGGCTGGCGCGCTGGTTGTTCCAGCGGTTGGCGAATGCGGACCGCTATCATCTGGGCAAGCACATTCGTCGGTGTCGCCCGGACCAGATGCTGCCGGGCGAACTGGAAAAGAGCCGCCGGGTCGGGCCACTCATTCGCTTGCATCGTATGCTGTTCCGACCGCTGACGTTGCTACGGCGGCGGATCCTGGGGCATGTGGAGCGGGCTCGCGAAGCCGCTCGACAGGAAGCGTCCTCGGAGAGCAAGTGATGCCGGGTGAGCGGCTCACGGCCTGGGAGTGGCTGCTCAAGCAGGCGCTGTCGATCCGTGCGTGCGGAAGGCTCGTGGCGTGGGCGATGGTTTCAGGACTGATCGCCAAGTCCCTGGGTCAGCGGTTGTCCGGATCGCAGCGACTGGAAAGCGGCCTGGTCCTGATATTGCCGGGCATCGGAGGCGAAGACTTTCTCAACCACAACATCGCCCATGGGCTGAACGATGCACAAGTCCTGGACGCCATCGAGATCTTCGACTGGACGCGCGGGCGGTTTCTGATGCTCTACAACCTGATGGGCCACGACCGCAACCTGCGACAGGCGGCGCTGCTGGCCGAGCGAATCCGCCACTACCAGCGGCACCACCCGAACCGGCCGATCCACCTGATCGCCCATAGCGGCGGCACGGGGATTGCGGTGATGGCCTTGGAGCAGTTGGGGGCGGGGGAGAAGATCACGGCGGCGCTGCTGTTGGCCTCGGCGCTGTCGCCGGAGTACAACCTGGCGAGGGCCCTGCGCCACACGGAATACGGGATCTACAATTTCCACAGTCCGTACGATGTTTTCCACCTGGGCATAGGTACGACCACTTTCGGCACGATCGATCGCAAGCGTTGCCGGGCGGCGGGCAAGGTGGGCTTCCGGCAGCCGGAGGGTTTGCGCGACGCTGACGCGGCGTTGTATGCGGCGAAGCTGCGCCAGGTGGTCTGGCGCAAGCAGTGGCTGCGTTCGTGGCACGCCGGGGGCCACACGGGTTGGGCGGATCGGCGGTTCTGCCGCGATTGGTTGAGCCCGATCATCCTGCGTCACCACCAAGGCCAGCCGACCGACCTGCAGCGAGAGCAATGGTTCTAGCGGGCCACAACCAGAAGTTGGGGAACGGATGCGCGACGATCCATTATGGTCGTGCCGGGCACCCTGGACCGCGGACGCGAGCGAGCGGCCGGGCTGGTGGGTTTCCAGGAACCTCAAGGTCTGAGCCCTGCCGATGCCGATGTATATCGGACGAAGCTGCATCAGCGGGCGTGGGATCGCCGGATGCTTGCGGATGGGCACGGTGGGGCCCACGTCGGTTGGACGAACCCGCGGTTCGTTCGGCAGTGGCTGGGCGGGATAATCGCGGCTCACAGACTCGGCAAGCAAGGTGATTTCTGATATAAGGACGGGCTCTCCAGCGGCCGGGGTCCGAGAATGTCGCAGCAGTGCGCATGCCGGCCAGCGATGGGAGACCATGTGTGGAAGGTATGGGAATGTCGTTGAGCAATGAGTATCAGAGGTTTTCGATCGCCAGCAGGATCACCGGCGGTAAGGCGGCGCTACTGCTGGCGGGGATCGTCCTATTAAGCAGCCTGGCTGGCTGTGTCCCGCACAAGAGCTACATGGAGAAGTCTCGCCAGGACAAGGGTCTGATTCTGATCCTGCCGGGCATCGAAGGCGAGAGCATGCTCAACCACAACATCGCCGACGGTCTGAAGGAGGCGGGGGTGCCGGACGCGATCGATATCTATGACTGGACGGGCACCCGGTTCTTCATGGTAGGCAATATGATGCGCTACCAGCGCAACCTGCGGCAGGCTTCGATCGTTGCCCAGCGGCTCGCGTCGTATCAGCGGTCGCACCCGGGTCGGCCTGTTCATCTGATCGGCCACAGCGGCGGCGCGGGTCTGGCGGTGATGGTGCTCGAGCAGATGAGCCGGACTCGGCCGATCACCGGTGCGATTCTGCTGGCGCCGGCCCTGTCGCCGAGCCACAATCTGGCCGAGGCGATGCAGCGGACGCAGTACGGCATATACAATTTCTGGTCGCCGGGCGACTTTGCCTGGCTGGGCATCGGCACGACGGCCTTTGGCAACATTGACCGCGAGCACGGGCCTGGGGCGGGGATGGTAGGCTTCAAGGTCCCCGAGCACATGAGCAAGGCCGATACAAAGCTCTATGACACAAAGCTGCGCCAGATCTGCTGGAGGAAAGAAATGCTCGCGGAGTTTCACATCGCCCCGCACATGGGCTGGGCGAGCAAGGCCTTCGTCAAGGACTGGCTGGGCAAGATCGTGCTGAGCCATGAGGCGGGCGTGACACCGGCGCTGAGGTAGTGAGCGCGGACGCATAGCAGAATAGACAAAAGAACACGGGCAAGCCAATGGCTTGCCCGTGTTCGTTGATCACCTGTATGCCGCGTCTGCCAGTGGCTACATGCCGGCCAGCTCGGCCAGGTGCTGCTTGAGCGTCTCGATCTGCTCGGCCAGTTGCTTCTGCCGATCGCGCTGGACCTGGACGACGTTGGCCGGGGCCTTGCCGGTGAACTTCTCGTCGGCGAGTTTGGCGTTCACGCCGGCGAGCATCTTCTCGGCCTTTTCGATCTCCTGCTCGAGGCGGCCCTTCTCCAGGGACTGGTCGATCAGGTCGGCGACGGGCACGAAGACCTCGGTGCCGGCCACGACGAAGGACATCGAGCCGGCGGGCTTGGCGGGGTCGGTGCCGTACTGCATCTGCTCGCAGCGGGCCAGGCGGACAAACGTATCGCGCTGTTGATCGAGCAGGCCTGCCAGTTCCGCATCGGTGCGGATGACAGCGGCCGGGAGGTTCCGCAGCGCGGGTTGCTTCTGGGCCGAGCGGCGCTCGTTGATGCGGGTAAGGGCCTCGCGGACCGTGCGGATGACTTCCTGCAGCCGGGCCATCTGCGTCTCGACCCCGGCGTTCTGCCAGGTCGTGTTGACTTTCGGCCAGGCCGCTCGGATCAGAGCCGGACCCTGCTGGCACACCTGTTCGATGCCGCGGTGCGGAGCGGCTTCGTTCAGGCGTTTCCACAGCGCCTCGGTGAGAAACGGCATGAACGGGTGCAGCAGCCGGAGCGTCTGATCGAGCACCCAGGCGAGGACCTGCTGTGCGACGCGTTTGACGGGCGGCTCGGCGCGGAGTCGCGGCTTGACCATTTCGAGGTACCAGTCGCAGACCTCGTTCCAGAAGAAGCGGTAGCACTCCTGCGAGGCGTCGGCGAACTGGAAGTGCGCCAGCGTCTTGTCCAACGTCTGGATGGCTGTCTGGAGGCGCGAGAGGATCCAGCGATCCTCCAGCGGCAGCGATGAGTACGAGAGTACCCGCGGGTCGTAGCCTTCCAGGTTCGGCAGCGCCAGGCCCGTGGACGCCTGCCAGATCTTGTTGGCGAAGTTGCGACCGCTGTCGAACTTTGAGCTGGTGTTGCGGCCCGTGGTCGGGTCCTTCTCCACCGGCATGCGGACGTCCTGCGTTTGGGTGGTCATCGCCGCCAGGGTGAATCGCATCGCGTCGGCGCCGTGGCTGTGGATGATATCCAGCGGATCGACGCCGTTACCGAGGCTCTTGGACATCTTGCGGCCTTCGCCGTCCTGGATCATCGCATGGATGAAGACATGCTTGAACGGCAGGCAGTCGCGGAAGTAGAGGTTGAACATCACCATGCGGCTGACCCAGAGGGTGATGATTTCGCGGGCCGTTGAAAGGGTGTTGCTCGGGTTCCAGGTATTTAGAGCGGCGTCGCCCTTCGGGAAGATCTCGGGGAACTTGGACGGGTCGGGCCAGCCCAGCGTGCTGATCGGCCAGAGGGCGGAGCTGAACCAGGTGTCGAGGACGTCGGAGTCCTGTACGTAGCCGAGACTCTCGAGCAGTTGCACCGCGTCCTTGTCCTCGGTGCTGCGGACGCACACGAACCGCTGCCCGCCAAATTGCTGCTCGGCCAGGCGTTCCTGCTGGATCAGGGTTGCGATCCGCGGGTCCAGGCCATCGCCGTCCAAGCTCCAGACCGGCATGCGGTGGCCCCACCAGAGCTGGCGGCTGATGCACCAGTCACGGATGTTCTCGTGCCAAAGCTGGTAGTTGCGGGCGTAGCGCTCCGGCGTGAAGTGCAGCTGACCTTCCCAGGCGGGGGACTCGTGCTTGCCCGTCAGGTACTGCGAGGCCGACTCGCTGCGCTGATCCTTCGCCAGCGCGCGGAGGGCGCGGCCTGCCAGCCGGTCATCCGTCACCTTGCAGTACCACTGGTCGGACAGGTACGGCTCGATCGGCACATGGCTGCGATAGCTGTGGCCTACGCTGTGCTTGTAGGGCTTCACCTCTTCGAGCAGCCCGTTTTCCTTGAAGAAGCCCACGACCCTCTTGCGGGCCTCGAAGCGGTCCTTGCCCAGGATCTGCGTGAGAAACGGGGCGGCCGGCTTGAGGTCCTCCTCGGGCCAGCCGTACTTCTCGCTGATCGAGCCGTCGGGGGCCATGATGTTGATCAACGGCAGGTTGTGGCGCCGGCCGATGTCGTAGTCGTTGGGGTCGTGGGCGGGCGTGACCTTCAGGAAGCCTGAGGCGTACCGCGCCTTGGGGTCCTCGCTATTGGGGTCGGGCCGCACGACGTACTCGTCGGTGATGATCGGTACCACGCGGTTGACGATCGGCAGGCGGACCATTTTGTCTTTGAGGGCCGCCGCCCGCGGGTCAGCCGGGTTCATTGCCACGGCGGTGTCGCCCAGCATCGTCTCGGGCCGCGTCGTCGCGACGGTGACGTACTCGATCTTCTGGCCGTTGAACTCCACCGGCTCGACCAGCGGGTAGCGCAGGTACCAGAAGTGGCCGTCGATCTCCTCCATCTCGACTTCGTCATCGGCCAGGGCGGTCTGTGTGGCGGGGTCCCAGTTGACGAGGCGCTTGCCGCGGTAGATGAGTCCGTCCTTGAAGAGGCGGAAGAAGGCTTCGCGGACGGCGCGGGTGCAGACGGGGTCCATCGTGAAGCGGGTGCGGTCCCAGTCGCACGAGGAGCCCATCGCCTTGAGCTGGCTCAGGATCGTCGCCTCGTACTGATCCTTCCACTTCTGGATGATCGCGACGAACTCGTCCCGTGCGAACTGCGTGCGTTTCTTGCCCTGCTCGGCGAGTACGCGCTTCTCGACGACGGTTTGGGTGGCGATGCCGGCGTGGTCGGTCCCGGGCATCCAGACGGCGTTGTCGCCCGCCATGCGCCGCCAGCGCACGAGGATGTCCTGGATGGTGTTGTTCAGGCCGTGGCCCAGATGGAGCCGGTCAGTCACGTTGGGCGGCGGGATCACGACGCAGTACGGCTGGCCGGGCGAGTCCGGTTCGGCGTGGTAGTAGCCGCCGTCGATCCAGAACTTGTAAATCTCCGGCTCGATCTGGCGGGGGTCGTAGCCCTTCTTGGCCTGCTTTTCGGTGGTTGTCTGTTTGTCTGCCATAAGATTGCGTTTCTCTGTAATAAGGAAGTCCCAACAACTCGGAGTCTCAGGGCCGGCTATTGTAGGAGCCGCGTAAGGACCTGTCACGCCGGGCGGTCTGGCCCGGCTGGCGGAAGAGGGAGGACAGACCCCTGAAAGGCGTAGGGGGCTGTCCTATTCTTCCTCAGTCCTTCGGGCTCGTGGCTACAGCGATCTGGGGGGTCTTGCCGCCGGCCTTATCATCCTGCGTGAGCAGCTTCAGTTCCAGCACGTCGGTGAGGGCCTTCCAGGAGGCGTCGATGATGTTCTCGTTGACACCCACCGTGTTGATCCACTGTTGGGCCTGCTCGTCGAAGAATTCGATCGTCACACGAACCTTCGCGGCCGTGCCCGCCCGGCTGTTGACGACGCGGACCTTGTAGTCGCGCAGCTTAATGTAGTCGATCACGGGGTAGTGGCCGCGGAGGGCCTTCCACAGCGCGGCCGACAGGGCGTCGACGGGGCCGTTGCCCTCGGCGACGACGTGTTCGACTGTTCCGCCCACCTCGAGTTTGACCATTGCCTCGGTGCTCTGGACCGAGCCCTCGTTGTTGATGATCACCGCCATGTAGCGGTGCAGGGTCCACGACGGGTGGTACAGGCCGAGTTCCTTGCGGCAGAGCAGTTCGAAGCTGCCCTCGGCGGCCTCGAACATGTAGCCCTCGTTCTCGAGGTCCTGCAGTCGCTCCAGTAAGCGACGCTGCGCCTGCTTGTCGTTCTCGATGTTGAACTTCTTGCCGAGTTTTTCGGCGATGTTGCTGGCGCCGGACAGTTCGCTGACCAGGATGTGCCGGGTGTTGCCGACGGCCTCGGGATCGACGTGCTCGTAGCTCTTGGTGATCCGCCGGACCGCATGCACGTGCATGCCGCCCTTGTGGGCGAAGGCCCCGCTGCCAACGTAGGGCTGATTCTCACGGGGCATCATGTTGGCGACCTCGTAGACGTAGCGGCTCAGCTCGGTCAGTTTCAGGAGGCAGTCGCACCTGAGTACGTTGTAGCCCATCTTGATGAACAGGTTGGCCGCGACGGTCGTCAGATCGACGTTGCCGCATCGCTCGCCGATGCCGTTGATCGTGCCTTGCGCCTGGACGCAACCGTGCTCGATCGCCGTCAGCGTATTGGCGACCGCCACGCCGGTATCGTTGTGGCAATGAATGCCCAGGGGGACGGATACGTGTGTCTTGATCGCCTCGATGTGCCGGCCGATCCGCGCCGGCAGC
>JANYLN010000135.1 GCA_025357795.1 Planctomycetota bacterium | reverse complement strand
TGGCCCAGCCAGGAAGGCTGCAGCATCGAGCCGTGGAACTACTATCGCCAGGACACCGCCACCAAGGTCGGGCTCGAAGAGCAGGCCCGCTGCTACAAGTCTTTCATCGCGGCCTGGGACGACGAGGTCCGCGAAGCCGACGCGATCGCCGGCGTGCTGTGGTGGGAGTGGACCAGCTACGGCGGCGGGCCCACTTGCAACAACTACACCCCCAAGGGCAAGCCGGCCGAGAAGGTCCTCAAAGAGTGGTTCAAGACCAACGGCGTGCAGGTCGCCCGGCAGAAGCAGCCGGCCACCCAGCCAGGCGTGACGCTGCCGTAGCTAAGGACCCCTGCCAGAACAACACCGCGGTTGTTGTGGCCGTTCGTCCGTCGGCACGCCAATGGAGGGTAATGCCCCGCCCCCCATTTAGCCGGCTCGCTTGCGAGCCGCGTGTTGTTGCCGTTGTCCCGCCAGGGACGGTTGAAATGCTCGGCGGCGGAGTGATTGTTGCACGAACCCCAACACCTGTAAGTCCACGGCGCAGTAGCCGTTGCCATGGCCCCCTCACTTCACAACACCCGGCGTCTTGCCCGGCCAGGCCCACGGATAGACCTTGCCCCTGAACAGGGCATCCATCATCATCAGCCGATCCTCCTGGCTACGCAGAACCGCCGCGTGAACGGCCTGCGGAGCGAAGCCCTGTAGCACGGTCTGGCGGAGCGATGCCTCGATGGCGGCAAGATCGGCGTAACCCGCGAGGTTGTGCTGCTCCAGCGGATCCGCCTGCAGATCGAACAGGAGCGGCGGCTGGCCATGTACGTACACGAACTTGTAACGGCCCCGGCGAATGCAGCGCATCGGCGCCAGCACCCCTTCCCCCATGTACTCGATGATCGCCTCATCCCGCCCATCGAGCAGCGGGCCATCAAGGGCCGCGGCGAAGCTCTTGCCGTCGAGCGGATGCCCGGCCGGGGGCAGGCCCGCCCACTCCAACAGTGAGGGGAACAGGTCGACGAGTGAAACGGTTTGAGGAACGCGGTGGTTTGCCAGGCGGCCGGCCTTGCTGACGATCATCGGCACGCGGTTGGCCCACTCGTGGAAGGTCCGTTTGAACCACATGCCGTGCTCGCCCATCATGTCACCGTGGTCGCTGGTAAAAAGGATCAGTGTGTCATCACGCAGGCCCAGCCTGTCCAGCGAGGCCAGGAGTTCACCCACCTTGTCGTCCACGTAGCTGACCATGGCGTAGTAGGCGTGGCGGCTGGCACGGATCCGCTCGGGCGGCGGCGGGTACTTGTCCAACTCATGGTGCACGTGCAGCCACTGGCAATACGGATGCATCGATTCGAACGGCTCGCCGGGGGCAGCCGGCAGGTCGATCTCAACGTCCTTGTACAGGTCCCAGTACCGCGGCGAGATGATGTAGGGATCGTGCGGATGGGTGTACGAGACGCACAGGAAGAACGGCCGGCCGTCGGGCTCTTTCGCCAGCGACTCCAGGCGATCGAGCGTACGCCGCTGGCTGTCCTGGTCGTACGTCAACTGCTCGGTCCACTCCGCCTGACCAGACTTCACGAGCTTCTTCGCACTGGTACCAGGGTTGCCATGCGCGCCGCGGCGCCAATCGGGTGTCCATTCGAAGGTGGCCGGATAGATGTCGCTGTTGAGCCGCTCTTCAAAGCCGTGCAGCTGATCCGGACCGATGAAGTGCATCTTGCCGGCCAGAATCGTCCGGTAGCCGCCGCGACGCAGGTGGTGCACGAAGGTCGGCACCTGCGCCGGCAGTTCCGCACCATTGTCGTACGAGCCGATGACGCTGGCCAACCGGCCGGAAACCATCGACTGGCGGCTCGGCACGCACAGCGGACTGTTGCAGTAGCAGTTCTCGAAGACCGTGCCGCGAGCCGCCAACTCGTCCAGGTGCGGCGCGCGGACGATGCGGTGGCCGTACGCGGGCAGAACCGGCGCCGCCAACTGGTCCGCCATGATCATCAGGATGTTCATCGTCCAGCACCTCCTGCCGGATAGTGTGGACCGATTATGCCCCCACCCCGCTTCGGATGCCAGGGGAATACAATTCCTCGACGACGCGTTCACCGCCAGGAAAGGAGTACGGTATGCGCAACGCACTGATGGCGACAACGGCCGGGCTGGCGCTGCTGGCCGGCTGCGGAACCATCCCGAGCCTGGACGAACTGATCCTCAAGCCCCGGGCGGAGATCCGAATGTGATCACGCGGGAGCTGACGAGAGACACTATGGTGGTGGCCCCCTTGTCCGTGCCGTTTGTTCGGGGGCAAGTTGTGGAGATCAGTTTTCCGCACGATCTGCCAGCTGTGACGATCGCCAACCTGAGGGCCATCCGTGCACGGGTTGTCGAGGTCACCAAGGAAGATGTGGTGCTTGCAGGTGAACAGGTTGTCAGCCTGGCGCTGATTGATAGGGAAATCCCCTTTCCTGTACGGCGGAGGAACGTGTGCCTCACATTGAGGCATACTCGCCGTTGCAGGAGGAGATACCAGAAGCAGCAAGCCTCACCGATAAGCCAGCCCTTAGCCTTCAGAGCTGATCGGCAGAAGATCCCCTGCATTTCCGCCGGTTGCCGCAGCCATCTGCCGTGGCGTATCATAAGTGACCGAACATATTGGCGGGCAATGAATATTACCTTACCACGCATTCCGTGCAGGCGTATCGATCGAGGAGAAAGCGATCATGGCAACAATACCAATCCAACGGTTGACCATCCGCCTGATTCTAACGGCGGTTCTCGTGGGGACGGCAACCTTCAGATACGCGTACGGCCAGGGCCACTCGATGCCGGGCATGAGCGGGCCGGGTGAGGCTGCCCAAGCATCCGAACACGCCGGAATGCAGATGCCGGGGGCCCCGGCCAGCCAGCCGGGTCCTGCAACGCTGCCGGCGGGTTACTCACAGGTTGTGATCGGGCCGGAGGTCCAGCAGCGGATCGGCGTGACCACGGCCAGGGTAACGCAGGGGCCGCTGATCATGACCGTCCGGACCGTCGGCATCGTACGGCCAAACGAGACCAAGGTAGACCAGGTTCACCTGAGGACTGAGGGATGGGTTCAGAAGCTATTTGTATCGTTCACGGGCCAGCGAGTTCGCGCGGGGGAGCCGCTGCTGTCGATCTACAGTCCGCAGTTCTTCACGGCCCAGCAGGACTACCTGATCGCCATCCAGTCCGCCCGAGGGGCAGCCACCACGCAACAGGCGCCTCTCGTGCAGGCGTCGCGGCGCCGGTTGGAGCTGTGGGATGTCCCTCGCGATGAAATCGAGGAACTGGTGCGGACGGGCCAGCCCAAGCCGATCCTCGTCCTGCGAAGTCCTTTTGACGGGACCGTCCTGGAGAAGAAGGTGTTCCCCGGCCAGTACGTCGGCCCCCAGGACACATTGTTCGTGGTAGCGGATCTGTCCACGGTCTGGGTGCAGAGCAAGATCTACGAGTTCGAACTGCCGCACACGGTCGTGGGGCAGCCGGTAATGGTGACGCTGGCGGCCTTTCCAGAGAGGGAGTTCACCGGCAAGATCGTGTTCATCTCGCCGGTGGTGGAGGAAGCCAGCCGGACGGTCCAGGTGCGCGTGGAGCTGCCCAATGCGGATGGGTTGTTCCGGCCGGGGATGTTTGCGTATGTGATCCTGACGCACGACATGGGCCAGGGGCTGCTGGTGCCCGCGGCGGCGGTCATCCGCACGGGCGAGCGCGACATCGCCTTCCGGGTCGAGGCCCAGGGCCGGTTCGTGCCGGTGGAGGTGAAGATCAGTGCGCAACGATTCGGCGAGCAGTTCCAGGTCCTGGAGGGCCTGAGGGCAGGAGAGCAGGTTGCCACTTCCGCCAACTTCCTGATCGACTCGGAGAGTCGGCTGAAGGCCGGCGGGGGCGGCATGGCGGGCATGCCCGGGATGGAGATGGGCGCACCTGCCAGCCAGGGGCCTGCGGGCAAACAGCAGGATCAGATGCCGGGGATGGACCTGGCGCCCAGTACCGAACACAGCAGCCACTCCTCTTCGCAACCCTGGCCACGTCCATAGGATCGAGAGACAGTCATGATCGCACGAATCATCGAATTCAGCGCCCGCAACCCCTTCCTCATCCTGCTGCTGATCGCATGCACCATCGGCGGCGGGCTGTGGGCCATCTACAACACCCCGTTGGATGCCATCCCGGACCTGTCGGACGTGCAGGTGATCGTCTACACCGAGTGGGAGGACCGCAGCCCCACCATCGTGGAGGACCAGGTTACCTATCCGATCGTTACCCAGCTCCTGTCGGCGCCCAAGGTCAAGGCCGTTCGTGCCAACTCGTTCTACGGATCCTCCCTGATCTACGTCATCTTCCAGGACGGCACCGACCTGTATTGGGCACGCAGTCGCGTACTGGAGTACCTTAGCGGCATGGCCGGCAAACTGCCGGAGGGCGTTGCCCCGCAGCTCGGGCCAGACGCCACCGGCGTTGGCTGGGGCCTCGAATACGTCCTGATGGACAAGACGGGCAAGCACTCGCTGGCCGATCTGCGTACCTTACAGGACTGGCAGGTACAGTATCAACTCCGTTCGGTTCCCGGCGTGGCCGAAGTCGCCCCGGTGGGCGGCTTCGTCAAGCAGTACCAGGTGACGCTCGACCCCGACAAACTGCTGGCCTACAGCATTCCCATCAACAAGGTCGTCGAGCAGGTCCGGCGAGGCAACCAGGAAGTAGGCGGGCGGGTCCTGGAGTTCACCGGCCGCGAGTACATGGTCCGCGGGCGGGGCTACTTCCAGAAGCCATCCGACATCGAGGACGTGGCTGTGGGGGCGCAGGCCGATGGCACGCCCATCCGCGTGCGCGATGTCGGCTTCGTCCAGATCGGCCCGGACATTCGACGGGGCGTGGTGGACTACAACGGCCAGGGCGATGCCGCCGGCGGCATCGTGGTGGTTCGCTTCGGCGAGAGCGTCTATGACGTATTGGCGAATGTCAAGCGGACCATTCAAGAGAAGGTCCAGCCGTCCCTGCCGGAGGGCGTCCAACTGGTCATCACCTATGACCGTTCCGAGCTGATCAAGCATTCGGTGGAAACGCTGCGGGGCAAGCTGATTGAGGAAGGCATCATCGTCAGCCTGGTCTGCGTCATCTTCCTGTTCCACTTCCGCAGTGCCCTGGTGGCGATCATCACTTTGCCGCTGGCGGTGCTGCTGGCGATGCTGGCGATGCGGTATATCGGCCTGACCAGCAACATCATGAGCCTGGGCGGGATCGCCATCGCCATCGGGGCGATGGTGGACGCCGCCATCGTCATGATCGAGAATGCCCACAAGCACATTGAGCACAACCAGACCCTCCCCGCCCAGGAGCGGCGCAGCCGGACGGACGTAATCATCGAGGCGGGCAAGGAGGTTGGCCCCTCTTTGTTCTTCTCGCTGTTGGTGATTACGGTCAGCTTCCTGCCCGTCTTTGCCCTGCAGGACCAGGAGGGACGGCTCTTCAAGCCCCTGGCCTACACCAAGACGTTCTCGATGCTGTTTGCCGCCCTCCTGTCCATCACGGTGGCGCCGTTCCTGATGGTCCTTCTGATTCGGGGCCGAATTCCCCAGGAAGAGCGCAACCCGATCAACCGCTTTCTGATCTGGGTGTACCGTCCGGTGGCGGCGATGGCGCTGAAGTTCCGCTATGTGATGGTCCTTGTGGCGGCGCTGGCTATCGCGGCCATCGTGCCGACCTACTACCGGCTGGGCAGCGAGTTCATGCCGCCACTGTGGGAAGAGACCATCCTCTACATGCCGGCCACGCTGCCGGGGGCCTCCATCCAAACGATGAAGCAGGCCATCCAGGAGCAGGACCGCATCCTGATGGGCTTTCCCGAAGTCGCCAGCGTCTTTGCCAAGGCCGGTCGGGCCGAGAGTGCGACGGACCCTGCCCCGCTCGAGATGGTCGAGACGGTCATCAATCTCAAGCCGATGAAAGAGTGGCGTAAGGGTGTGACGCCGGACAAGCTCATCGCCGAGATGAACGCCGCGATGAACGAGAAGATGACAGGCTTTTCGAACAGCTGGACCATGCCCATCAAGGCCCGCATCGACATGCTCTCGACCGGCATTCGCACACCGGTTGGGGTGAAGGTCTTCGGACCGGACCTGAAAGTGGTGGGCAAGATCCTCACGGATGTCGAGACGGCCGTCAGCATGGTACCCGGTACCCGCTCCGCCTTTGCCGAGCGGGTCAGCCAGGGCTACTACCTGGACTTCGATGTCAAGCGAGAGGCCATTGCCCGTCACGGATTGTCCGTTATGGATGTGCAGGAGGTGATCCAGGCGGCGGTGGGCGGGGCCAACATCACCCAGACCATCGAGGGTAGGCGGCGATTCCCGGTCAACGTCCGCTATGGTCGGGAGCTGCGCGATGACCTGGACAAGTTGCGGCGGGTGCTGGTGGCGACGCCGGCCGGGGCACAGGTGCCGCTGGAGGAACTGGCCGATCTGAAGTTCGTGGACGGCCCCGCCTTGATCAAGAGCGAGGCCGCGCAACTGGCGGGCTACGTCTACGTGGACATGGCCGGCCGCGACCTGGGCAGCTATATGGCTGACGCCCGCGGCGCCGTGGCCAAGGCGGTAAAGCTGCCGCCGGGGTACGTACTGGAGTGGAGCGGCTCATACGAAGGGATGCAGCGGGCCACGCGCATGCTCATCTACGTCATCCCCATCACCTTCGCCATCATCTCCGTGCTGCTGTATCTCAATGCCCGCTCGCTGGCCAAGGTGTTGATCGTCCTGATGGCCGTGCCGTTCTCGCTGGTGGGGGCATTCCTGCTGCTGTGGCTTCTGGGCTATCACCTGAGCGTGGCGGTCTGGGTGGGGATCATCGCGTTGGCGGGAGTGGATGCCGAGACGGGCATGGTGATGCTGCTGTACCTCGACGTGGCCTACGACCGCTGGCGGAAGGAAGGCCGCATGAGGAACATCCAGGACCTGGAGGGGGCGGTCATGGAGGGCGCGGTGCAGCGGGTGCGGCCCAAGATGATGACCGTGATGGCGATCCTGATGGGCCTGCTGCCGATCATGTGGTCGAGCGGGACGGGTTCTGATGTGATGAAACGGATTGCCGCCCCGATGGTTGGCGGCATCGTCACCAGCTTCCTGCTGGAGCTGCTGATCTACCCGGCCATCTACACGATCTGGAAGTGGTGGGCCGAGGTGCGACGGCAGCAACACCCAGGGGCAGGATGA
>JANYLN010000125.1 GCA_025357795.1 Planctomycetota bacterium | reverse complement strand
TCCGGCTCGCCGGCCGCCAGGTAACTCCGCACGATCTGCACGTACGCCGACAGAGCGACCGTATCGTTCTGCCACCGCCAGGCGACCCGGCCATACAGGTCGGCCGCCTGCGCGAACTGTCCCGTGTCGAACGCACAGTCCGCCCGGTACACGTAGCTCGTCTTGAGGTAGACCTGGTCGGTCGGCGTCAGCTCGCCCGTCGCGGTGTCCAGTCGGCCGGCCACGCGGTCGAACAGGTCCTTGGCTCGAGTAAGCCGACGAAATGCCTCCTGCATCATCGTGTCACCTGGGCGGGTTGCTTGCTCTTGCCCGCCTCGGCCAGCAGGGCCACCCCGCTGCGGCGGTACGCGTCGGCCAGCTGGAACTGCATCCGGGTGATCTCCGGGTCTTCGCCGTACAGCGCCAAGGCCTGCTCCAGCCGCTCGATCGCGAGCTCGGGCTTGTCCCAGCGCATGTAGAGATTCGCCAGTTCCAGCAGGGCCTCGCGGAATTCCGGGGCCGTAGGCGTGAACAGCGGATGCCGCGTCGGGTCTTCCTCGACAATCGACAGCAGGACCTTTTCGGCGGTGTCGTACCGCTTGGCCCCCAGCGCAATGTAGCAGCGACCTAGCGGCACCAACGAGGCAAACGCCGCGGGCGTGCGTTCGAATTTGTGCAACAGGTCCTCGTAGATCGCAATCGCATCCTGGATCTGACCGGTCCCCTGCAGTGCCAGACCCAGCCGGTGCCGCGCCTCCGGGGCGTACTCGCTGGTGGGGAAATCCCGGATGAAAAGATGGAGGGCCTCGATGGACTTGTCGATCCGGCCGGCCCGGTCGAAACACTTGGTGGACTGCCAGGACGCCTCCTGCGACAGCGCCGCCTGCAGCACGCGGTACTTGGCAAGCCGGCCATAAATCTCCCCGGCTTGTACCAGGTGCTCGTGGGCTTGGGCTTGCAGATCCGACTCCCCGGCGGATACCAGCTCACCCTCACCGCTCGGCTGGCTTGCCGCTGGCTCACTTGTCGCTGCGACGTGTAACTCGGCCCGCCGGTCCTGCAAGATCGCATTCGCCGCCTGCACATGGATCTGCGCCTGCAGCTCGACCAGATGCGAGAGCCGGTCCGTCTGGCCCTGGGGAACCATCTTCGTCGCCATCTCGGCGAACGGCAGGGCTTCCTCGGGCCGATTCTCCCGTGAGAGCACCGTCGCCAGCGTCTGCAGGCTCTGCAGGATCGCCGGTTCGTCGATCAACAACGAACCCTGGAACTGTCGCAGGGCCTCGACCGCCCGCTTGTAACTCTCCGCCGAGGCCGCGTAGCGCTGCAGACCCGCTAGCGCCTCGGCCTTGCCAACCAGGCTCGCCAACCAATATTCGGTTCCCGCATGCGTGCGGACGACCTCGTCATAGAACGAAAACGCGATCTCGGGACGGCTTTCGATGTAGTTGATCCGGCCAAGCAGCCAGCCCGCCTCGGCATAGAGCGGATCACTGCGGCGCAGGCTGCCCTGCAGCGCCCGCAGCCGGCCCTCGGCCGACTCGTACTGCTCCTCGCGGAACTGAATTTGTGCCTGGAAAGACTGCAGGTAGTACGACCACGGCGGCACGTCGAGCTGGCCCTGGACGTCCTTGAGCACGGCCTTGGCGCCGTCGATGTCTTCCTGGCCCAGCAGGCGCTGCATCTTCCACTGCAGTGCCCGTAGCAGCGTGTCGGGTTTGCCCCTCGCCGCCACCAGCAGGTCGTTGATATGGGCGTCGATCCGCGGCCAGTCCCGCTTGGGCATCGCCAACAGGATCTCGGTCAGTCGCTTGAGGATCGCGGGGCGGTCGCCCTCGCCGCCCTCCAGCGTCTTGTCGTACGCCTCGACGGCCTGCTCGGCATTGCCCAGCCAATCGGCCGCCTGCGCGACCTTCAGCACGTCGCCCTTCTGGACCGGCACGCCCAACTGCTCGCCGACGGCGAAGTTCGCCAGGATCCGTTTGGCGTTCTCGGGGTCGTGCTTGGAGCGGCAGGACTCGGCCAGCCAGATCGTCTCGGCCAGCAGGCGGTGCGCGGCGGCACGCTGAAAATTGGGTAGGTCCTTCTCGTTCAGCAGGGAGGTCAGGACCTTGCTGACGTCTTCGAAACGTTCCGCCTGCAGCCCCACGCGGACGGTCTTGATGATGTCCTCGAAGGTCACTTCGGGCACGACCGGGCGCAGCTGCAGCAGACCGGCCACGAACAATCCGACCGACACTGTCAGCAGCGGGATCTGCCACTTGCCCGCAAGGCTCTGCAAACGAGGTGCGACTGCCATCTTACGTGCTCATCCATGAGCGAACGACTTGCCAACCCTCCTGGTCGGCATAATTTGCGCTGTCGGACGGCTCGACTTGCAGGTTTTGCGCCTTTGGCATCTTGAGCGCAACGCCTGCGCTGGCTCGTCCTTAAGTTCATTTATCGGCTGCATACACCTGGTTCTTCATACAAAAATGACCTAACCGGAGCGGCCTTCGGCTCGCCCTGTCGCGTGTCCCATAAAACCCATCTTCGCAGTATCTCCAGCCCCCTTTTCGTCTCACGACAGGAGCAGTAAAGTATTCCTGGTGACTTGCATAATTCGTTGAATCCCGTAGCTTTGTGTACAGTTGTCCCGTAGGCTTGCGTCAGGCAACGGTGCCTATAATAGCGGAATTGTCGGCTGCCCATGAGCCACCCTGGTACGCATGGTCTTGCCGACGTTGAGGCTATAAGCAATAAAATGCATCCACATCTACCGGGCCAGCATCCGGGCATAGAACCCGAAAGCGCCACATCCGGCGCCATTCGGCGCGCGCGACTGGTATTCTGGGAGACCACGGAAGCGTGCAATCTGGCCTGCATGCACTGCCGGCGACTGAGCGACAGCGTAAGGGCCAACCCAGAGCAGCTCTCGACCGAGGAGGCGATCCGCCTGATCGACCAGATTGCCGACTCGGGGTGTATGATTCTGGTCTTCTCGGGCGGGGAACCGCTGATGCGGCCGGACCTGTTCGACCTGCTGCGGCATGCCCGCGACCGGCAGTTGATGACCGCTGTCGCCTCGAACGGGACCCTCATTAACGACACTGTCGCACGGGATCTGGCGGCGGTGGGCGTACGACGGGTATCAATCAGCCTCGATGGCCCGGATGCGGCAACCCACGACTCGTTCCGGCGGATCGAGGGGGTATTCGACGGCGCCCTGGGGGCGATCGGCAACTTGAAGCAGGCGGGCATCGGCGTGCAGATCAACTGCACGGTGGCCACGCACAACCATGACCGGCTCGAGGAAGTGCACGCTTTGGCGACGCGGATCGGCGCGGAGGCCCTGCACTTTTTCATGCTGGTACCGGTGGGGTGCGGACTGGAACTGGCCGAGAGCCTGATGCTCAGCCCAGAGCGCTATGAAGAGATCCTCCACTGGATCTACGAGAAGGACATTGCCGAGGGGCCGCTGCGGATCAAGGCGACGTGCGCCCCGCACTACATGCGGGTCTGGATCCAGCGGCGCAAGGCCGCGGGGCTGCCCATCAAGCGAGAGGGCGGCGGGATGTACCAGATGAGCCGGGGATGCCTGGCGGGCACGGAGATCGTCTTCGTCTCGCACCGAGGCGAGGTCTTCCCATGCGGGTACCTGCCGGTTCCGGCCGGGAACCTGCGCACCCAGTCGTTCCAGGAGATCTGGGACAATTCCGAGGTTCTGAAGGCCTTCCGCGAGCCGGTGAGCCTGCACGGCAAGTGCGGCACGTGCGAGTACCTGCATGTCTGCCTGGGCTGCCGGGCGAGGGCATACGCGGGCACGGGGGACATTCTGGCGGAAGAGCCGTGTTGCCTGCATCAGCCGGCCAGGGGCAGCGGGGACAAGTGAAACGACACCGGCCGCCTCGACAGGGCACTGAAGCAGAAACGACGGACGGAGCGAAACGGAAAGAGTAGCATGATCAATATTTCCAAACTTTATTGCGGCACGGCCAGCAGCAGCGACCAATTACGGTACGGGCAGGACCACGGGTCGGCCCAGGGGGCCGCACGGGTCAAACGGCCGATCGTCGTCTGGAACATCACCAAGCGGTGCAACCTCAAGTGCATACACTGCTACACCGACAGCCACGCGGAGCTGGCCGACGGCGAGCTGAGCACGAGCGAGTGCAAGACGGTTATCGACGATCTGGTGGCGTTCCAGGTGCCGGCGGTACTGCTGTCGGGGGGCGAGCCGACGACCCGCAAGGACCTGTTCGAATTGGCGCAGTATGCGGCAGACAAGGGGTTGCGGCTGACGCTAAGCACGAACGGGACGCTGCTGAGTGAGGCCATGGCGGCCACGATCAAGAAGGTTGGCTTCACGTATGTCGGGATCAGTCTGGACGGCATCGGGATGATCAACGACAAGTTCCGGGGGGTCGAGGGGGCAT